>PHBI01000028.1:11624-56766 GCA_002841945.1 Deltaproteobacteria bacterium HGW-Deltaproteobacteria-14 | reverse complement strand
GGGGCGGGGCGGCGCTGGCGTTGACCCCGACGAGGGCCAACGCGCAGGCCGCCACGCCCGGCGCGAGGTGCGCGACGAGCGAGACAGACAAGACGAGATCTCCATCCGCGACGCGGCGCCACGCGGGCGGCGCGTCACGAGCTCCAGAGGACGCCGGCGCGCATGGCGGCCGGCGTTGAGCGAGGCGCGGAGGACCTCAGCAGGCTCGGGGCGGACGGAAGATGCGGGCGAAGAAGTCGCTGGGGTGCGGGAGCGACGCGGCCGGTGTGAAGTGCGGCAGCGGCGGGCGCGGGGCGACGGCCAGGGCGACGAAGGACGTGGGCCCGTCGAGGCAGTGGGCGGGGCAGCACGGACAGAGGCAGCCGTCGCCGCAGGGGTCGCTGTGGGCCGGGCCGTCGGAGTGATCGTGGCCATGGCTCGCGTCGCTCGCGTGCGCCGCCGTGCCGGCCAGCTCGGCCTCCAGCGCCGCCGCGTCGGCGAGCTCGCACACCACCGGCGACGCGCCGATCGACAGCACCAGCGCGGCGGCCACGGACCGGATGGCGAGGCCGAAGGCGGCCCGCCGGCGGTCCCGAGGGGGCGGCTGGCGGGTGCGGCGCGGGCTGGGTGGAGCGACGATCACGACGCGTGACGGTACGGTCGCGCGACCCACGAGGTCAAGCACGAGCCATCGAGGAGCCCGTTCGCGCCTCGGTCGTCGCGCTACTCCTCGGGCTCGGTGTACGAGAGCTGCGCCGCCGCCTCACCCGCGCGCGCGTCGCTCTGGGCGGCCTGCCAGTCGGCGAGCCCCATGCGGCAGTTGCCGTCGAAGGCCGCGCCGCGCTCGACCACCAGCGACGGGCTGACGATGTTGCCGACGAGGTGCCCGGGGGCGTGCAGCTCCACGCAGTTCGAGGCGCGGATGTTGCCGTAAACGACGCCGTAGATGACGACCGTGGCGACGTCGAGCTCGGCCCGGACCTCGGCGCCCTCGCCGATGATGAGGGTGTCGTCGCTGACGATCTCACCCGAGAAGCTCCCGTCGACGCGCACCACCCCCTCGAAGGTCATCTTGCCCTCGAAGTGGCTCCCGCGGCCCACCAGCGTGTTCACGTCGCTCACAGCGCCCCTCCGAGTCCCCTGACGGTGCCTGGGTCCGCCAGCACCGGGGTCCTACCCCGAACGGCCCGCGACGTCGAGAGGGCTGCCGGTCTGGCGGGCGCGTTGGCGGCGGCGGCGGAGAAAAAAAGTGCTATTGACGTCCCGCGCACCGGGAATATTTTCGCGCACCGTCAGATTTCCAGGCCGCTGCGGAGGGAAAGACCATGATCGAAGTGCGCGACCTGACGAAGTCGTACGACGACTTCAAGGCGCTCAAAGGCATTAGCTTCACCGTACAGCGCGGGGAGATCGTCGGGTTCTTGGGCCCCAACGGGGCCGGCAAGACCACGACCATGAAGATCCTCACGTCGTATATGCCCCAGTCGTCGGGCACCGTGACGGTGGACGGACACGACATCAACGACGCGCCGCTGAAGGTGCGGGAGCTCATCGGGTATCTGCCCGAGGCGAACCCGCTCTACACCGACATGCTCGTCTACGACTACCTGCGCCACGTCGCGACGGTGCGCGGGGTCCCCAAAGACAAGCTCAAGGAGCGCATCAAGGCGGCCTGCGAGATGTGCGGGATCCTGCCCCGGGTCGGCCAGCGCATCGGGACCCTGTCCAAGGGGTTCAAGCAGCGGGTGGGCCTGGCGGCGGCGCTCATCCACGACCCCGACATCCTGATCCTCGACGAGCCGACGAGCGGCCTCGACCCCAACCAGATCGTCGAGATCCGCAACCTCATCAAGCGCCTCGGCGAGAACCGGACGATCATCCTGTCGACCCACAACCTCCCCGAGGTGATGGCGACCTGCAACCGGATGCTCATCGTCCACAACGGCCAGCTCGTCGCCGACGGCACCGCCGCCGAGCTCGAGAAGCGCGAGAGCGCGAGCCAGCGCCTGCGGGTGCTGCTGCGCGGGGTCGACCCCGAGGCCGCGCGCGCCGCCCTGGCCGCCGTCGCGGGGGTCGAGACGGCGCACGTCCGCCCCAGCGCCGAGCCCGACGCCGTGCGCCTCGAGGTCATCGCCCGCGAGGACGCCGACGTCCGCGCGGCCGTCTACCGCCTCGTGGTCGACCGCGGCTGGGAGCTCCTCGGCCTCGAGCGCGAGGTGCTCGACCTCGAGGGCCTGTTCCGCAAGCTCACCAGGGAGATGTGACAGCCGATGAGATCCAACGCGATGCGCAACGTCGGCGCCCTGGCGCGCCGTGAGATGGGCTTCTACTTCAACAGCCCCGTCGCCTACATCACCATCACGCTCTTTCTCGTCGTGTGCGGCGTGTACCTCTTCTCGATGGACGACATCCACACCGGGCGCTCGTTCTTCGAGGACAACGAGGCCTCGCTGCGCAAGCTCTTCGACGTCATCCCGGTCATCTTCATCCTCATCATCCCGGCCATCACGATGCGGCTCTTGGCCGAGGAGAAGCGCTCCGGGACCATCGAGCTCTTGTTCACCATGCCGGTGACCGACACCCACATCGCCGTCGGCAAGTTCCTCGGGGGCCTGGCGTTTCTCGCCATCACGCTGCTGGCGACGCTGCCCCTGCCCATCATCGTCGGCGGCCTCGGCAACCTCGACGTCGGCGCGCTGGTCGGCGGGTATCTGGGCCTGCTGCTGCTCGGCTCCGCCTACCTCGCCATCGGCCTGATGGCGTCGTCGTGGACCGACAATCAGATCGTCGCCTACCTGCTGGCGGCGCTGATCTGCGCCTTCTTCTACGCCGTCAGCGGGATGGTCAGCGTGGTCTGGGCCGGCGCCAAGGACGCCCTCGCCGCGCTGAGCTTCGAGGGGCACTTCGCCAACATCACCCGGGGCGTCATCGACACGCGCGACGTGCTCTTCTACCTGACCTTCGTCGTCGTGGCGCTGGTCATCACCGTGCAGTCGCTCCAGGCGCGGAACTGGAAGTAGGGAGGTAGCGAAGTGGCTCGCACGAAGAAGCTCGCGGGCGCCGGTAACACCGCGCTCGTCATCTCGCTCACGCTGGTCGTGGCGGTCCTCGTCAACATCCTCGGCGGCCAGCTCTACGGCCGCGTCGACCTGACGGAGTACGGGACAAACCTGCTGTCGGACGCCTCCAAGCAGGCCGTCCGCGACCTCGACGGGCTGGAGATCCGCGTCTACATCTCCGACCCCATGCCCGACGAGATCCCCTCGCCCCAGCCGGGCCGCCCGCCGATCGAGACCCTCGGCCTCGGCCAGAAGCTCAAGGACAAGATCGAGGAGTACAAGGCGGTCGCCGGCAGCGGCGTCACCGTGACCTACGTCTCCGAGCACGTGGTCGACGAGGGCAAGAAGGCGCGGCTCAAGCCCTTCAAGGGCAAGGGCGGGACGTTCACCGAGGGCGGCGGCATCGTCCGCGACGAGTACGTCCTCGGCGTGACCTTCAACTACAAGAACGCCATGGAGGTCTACGACCTCGCGCTCTTCCCCGAGGTCTACGAGTTCGAGATGACCAAGCGCCTCTTGCGCCTCAAGGACAAGGCCGAGCACGCCATCACCATGAAGGACGTGCTGCGCGCCGGCGAGGCGGTCAACGACGCGGTCAAGAGGTGCGTCACGGCCCTCGAGGCGGCCGCGCCCGACAAGGACGACGCCGGCGGCGCGATGATGCTCCTCAACCCCGAGGACACGAAGGCCAAGGTCGGCGCCTACACCGGGCAAAAGGACGCGATCAGCGCGACCTGCTCCGCCATCCCGGAGGCGGTCACCGCGGCCGAGGCGCACAAGGGAAAAAACGAGCAGCTCGACCGCGTGGCGCTGGTCGCCGACGCCTTCGCGAAGAACCTCGACCAGTTCTGGGAGCAGATCGGCAGCACCGACGCCAACACGGCCACCAGCGCGGCGGTCAACGGCGTCAAGCGCGTGCTCGCCATCGGCCACGCCATGGACGGCGAGTACCAGGATCTCGTCGACTCCCCGGGGCGCCGCCGCATCGGGTTCGTCTGCGACGCGCAGACGTTCTGCCCGTTCCCCGACAACAAGCCTCTGGTTCCAAAGGAGATCGAGGGCGCGCTGACGCAGAAGAACCCCATCCTGCAGCAGATGCTGCCGGCGATGGGGCAGATGCAGCAGCAGATCGCGGGCCTGCTAGCGCAGATCAACCAGGGGCTCTTCCGCGCGCGCGGCTTCGACATCGTGCAGATCGACCTCGACGACGAGATCCCCGACGACGTGCAGTCGCTGGTCGTCTTCGGCCCCAAAGGGAACTTCACCGACTATCAGCTCTATCAGCTCGACCAGTTCGTCCTCGGCGGCGGCTCGCTGGTGGTCTTCCTCAACCCGTGGAACGTGCAGATCCAGGGCTACAACACCCGCGGGGAGCCGCAGCTCGACCCCAAGACGTGGAAGCTCACGCCGAACACGAGCAACATCGGCGCGCTGCTGACCACCTGGGGGATTACGCCCACGGGCGCGCTCGTGATGGAGCCCGACAAGCACGGCGACATCGCGCTGATGACCTATCTGCAGACCAACCAGGGCTACGTGCCGTTCCAGGCGCAGCAGTTCCCCTACCCGCTGGTGCCGACCTTCGACGACCTCGACCGCGAGGATCCGCTGGTGCGCGCCACGAGCACGGTCACGCTGCCCTTCACGACGGCGCTGACGCTGGCCCCCAAGGCGGGTGAGACGGTGACGGCGCTGGTCAAGACGTCCAAATCGGCCCTCACGACGACCGACACGGCGCTGCCGCTCGAGCCGGGGGCGCAGCTCGTCGCGCCCAAGACCGGGCCCGCGGCCAAGCTCGACCCGGTCGCCGCGCCGACGGCGGTGGTCGCGGTCGCGAGCGGGACGCTGCCGAGCCACTTCGCGGGCAAGGACGCCCCGGTGGCCCCGGAGAAGAAGGCCGACCCGATGTCCCCCGAGCCCAAGCAGGACGATGACGCCGTCAAGGACGTCGTCGCGCACCCCAAGCGCGACTCCGGCGCCGGCGGGCGCGTGCTGGTGGTGGGCTCGAACCTCGGGCTCGAGCCGCTGTCGCGCGACGCCATCTTCGCGGGCTTCGATCTGGCGTCGATCTCGGGCGACAACTTCGACTTCATCGAGCAGTTCCGGCAGTACCAGGCGAACTTCCAGAACTGGTCCAACCAGGTCCAGCAGGTCCAGCACACCCTCGGCGAGAACCTGCAGTTCCTGTCGAACGCCCTCGACTGGTCGATCCAGCGGGACGCCCTGGTCGAGCTGCGCGCCAAGCAGATCATCGCGCGCCCGCTGGCGACCTCGGCCGACGGGGACCACGGGATGCTGCAGGCCGCCGCTGTCCTGGTCGCCCCGCTGCTGTTTCTCCTCGGGGGGCTCGCCTACCTGCTGCGGCGGCGCTCGCGCCAGAGGAGGCTCACGCTGTGAAGAAGTCATCGATCCTGCTGTTCGGGGTAGCCGTGGTGCTGGTGATCGTCACCTTGCTGGTCACCCGCAAGAGCGAGGACACCGGCCCGAAGGGGCTGACCATCGCGGGCTACGCGTCCGACGCCGACCTCGCCGCGGAGAAGCAGCGCAAGCTCCTCGACGGGCCCCTCGACATCGATCATCCCATCGACGAGATCGTGCTGGAGCGACCGGACGGCGTGGTGCACCTGGTGCGCGACGGCGCCGGGAAGGACGCGACCTGGAACCTGACCGAGCCGGTGGACGCGGTCGCGGTGAAGTACCTGGTCGACAAGATCACCGGGCTCTTCAAGACCGAGACGGCGAGCGTGTTCGCGACCCGCCTCAAGGACGGGGATCTACCGCTCTACGACCTCGAGCCGGAGCGGCGGATCGGCCTGACGCTCAAGAGCCAGGGCGCCGTCTGGGGCGGGGTCGACCTGTGGATCGGGCGTGTCGAGAAGGCCGACGACGCCGGTGGGCAGGGCGGCGGCGGCGACGCGGCCGCCGACACCTGGGTGATGGCCAAGGGCGACGCGGCGGTGGTCTATCGGCTGGGCGGCAAGGATCTCCGCGAGCCGGCCGCGGAGAAGCTCGACAACCTCCGCGACAAGAAGGCCTTCACGGTCAAGCCCGAGGAGCTGACCGAGGTGTCGGTGACGGCGCCGGACGGGCGGCGCTTCACGCTGACCGGGACCAAGCAGGAGGAGCCGGCGCCCGAGCCGCCGCCCGAGGGGGGCGAGGCGCCGAAGCCCAAGCCGCCGACCGTCGTCTGGGCGCTGAGCGAGCCCGCCGGGGTCACGGCCGACGCGTCCGCCAGCGCGCTCGCGCGCAGCTTCGCGGGGCTGCGGGCGAAGGCGTTCGTGCCGAAGGCCGAGGCCCCGGCGACGGCGTTGAGCGGCGAGGTCTGGAAGCTCACCGCGAAGACCGGCGACGGCAAGGTCATCGCCTTGACCGTCCAGGACGGCGGCAAGGACGACGTCTGGGCGCAGGTCGACGGGCGCGACGAGCTGATGCAGCTCGCCGCGTACACCGCCGACGGGGTGCGCAAGACCGTCGAGGACGTCATGGACAAGAAGATCCTCGACGTGACGCCGGAGCAGGTCACCGGGGTGGTGTTTCAGGGGCCGGCGGGGGCGGTCGCGGTGTCCAAGCGCGACGGCGCGTGGCGCTTCGACGAGCCCGCCCTGCCCTACCCGGCGGACCTCGCGACGGTGCTGCCGTCGCTGACGAAGGTCTCGTGCGCGCGCTGGGCGCGGCCGGACGAGGCGGCGGCGGCGCGGGCGGCGCTCTCGGCTCCGGGCGGCGTGAGCGCCGCGCTGACGACCGCGAGCGGGACGCTGCGGCTCACGTTCTCGGCGAAGATGGACGCCGAGCCCTACGACGGCAAGCGCTGGGGCGTGGTCGGCGACGTCGCGACCGGCGCGCCGTTCCTCGCCCAGGACTTCGTGGCGACGCGGTTCGAGGCGACGCCGGACAAGCTGCGCGAGAAGAAGGTCACCGCGGGCCGGGCGAAGTCGGATCTGCGCTCGATCACGGTGCAGCTCCCCGGCGTCGCGGCGCCGGTGGTGTACGAGTCGCCGCCGGGGGGCGGCGAGCCGACGCTGGCGTCGGTGCCCGAGGGCAAGACCGTCGACGAGGGGCAGGTGCGCACCGTGGTCGCGACGGCGAGCGCGCTGGCGGCCAAGGGCTTCAGCGACAAGAGCGCCAAGGACGCCGGGCTCGAGGGTGAGGGGCTGACGCGTGTGACCCTGGGCTTTGCGGACGGGACGACACAGGCGGTGGTGATCAGCGCGAGCGCTGACGGCTCCGACCCGTTCGCGATGGTGGACAGCGGTCCCCTGGCCGGTGGGGTCTTCACCCTCAACAGCTACCAGGTGAAGAACCTCCAGAAGCACCCGGACGAGCTCGTGAAGTAGCCGCGCCACGCGCTGTTGAACACGGCAAGGGGACATCGCCACGCGGCGGTGTCCCCTTCGTCGTTCCGGGGACCGGGAGCCGGGTCCCCGGACCGGGCCTTGGACCGGCCTGCGCGACCCGCGAGCGGCGGGTGACGGCCGAGCGACGAGCCCCCACCGGACACGGCGAAGCGGTCCGCGCCCGCAACGTCAACCCTGTTGACAAATGCAGCAAACGAAAATTGCTAGCAATGTCAATTGGGTGGCGAGGATGACGGCGTGGCAACCGGATCAAAGTTGATCCAACTCAACTTTATCTATTGACTCTACAACTATACAGTCATACTTTCCACATCCCTTACACGACCCCTCACGAGGTTTCGATGCACGTCCGTTATCGACGCATTCCTGCAGCCCTCTCGGCGCTCTCGGCGCTCGGCGTCCTGCTCGCGGCGCCCGCGGCCCTCGCCAGCGGCGACGCCGAGGCCGGCACCCACGGCGACGAGGCGGCGACCCCGCAGCTCGCCTTCAATGAGACCACCGGGGACTTCGTCATCCGGCAGTACGAGCTCGGCTGCCTGTCCCAGCTCACCTACCTCATCGGCTCGGGCGGCGAGGCGGCCGTGGTCGACCCGCAGCGCGACGTCGACCACTACATCCGCGACGCCGAGGCCCTCGGCCTGCAGATAAAGAAGGTCATCCTCACCCACACCAACGCCGACTTCGTCGCCGGCCACATGGAGCTCCGCGACCGCGTCGGCGCCGAGATCCTCATCAGCGGCGCGAGCGGCTCGAAGTTCCCGCACCACGCGCTCGAGGACGGCGACAAGATCCAGCTCGGCGGCGCCACCCTCGAGTTCTGGGCGACCCCCGGCCACACCCTCGACGCGATGACCACCCTGGTCCACGTCCCGGGCGCGCAGGCCGACCCGGCCTACATCCTGAGCGGGGACACGCTGTTCATTGGCGGGATCGGCCGCCCCGACCTCGTCGGCGGTGACATCACCCCGGCGGTGCTCGCGAACAAGGCCTTCGACTCGATCGCCCGCCTCAAGACCCTCCCCGACGCCACCAAGGTCCTGCCGGCCCACGGCGCGGGCTCGCTCTGCGGCGCGCACCTCTCCACCGACACCGTCTCCACCATCAAGGCCGAGAAGGACACCAACCCCTACCTCCTCCTCGACAAGCGCTCGCCCTTCGTCGCCAAGGTCGTCAGCGGCCTGCCGGTCGCCCCGCAGTACTTCAAGCACAACGTCGCCATGAACCGCCAGGGGCCGCCGGTCCTGAAGTGGAACGACGAGCTGCCGCCGCAGAAGAGCGCCGCGCAGATCGCCGCCGCCATCGCCAAGGGCGCCTGGATCCTCGATCTCCGCAGCCAGCACGACTACGCCCAGGGCCACATCAAGGGCTCGATCAACGTCGCCGTCCGCGGCCGCCTCGACACCTGGACCGGCATCGTCGTGCCCTTCGACGCCGACATCTTCCTCGTCGGCAGCGAGGCCGAGGTGAAGGAGGCGACCTTCCGCCTGCGCCGCGTCGGCTACGACCGCCTCAAGGGCCACGTCGCCGGCGGCGTCGCGGGCTGGCAGGCGGCCGGGATGCCGCTCCGCAAGAGCCGCCTCGTCGCCCCCTCCGACCTCGCCCGGCAGATCGCCAACGGCGAGGAGCCGATGGTCGTCGACGTCCGCACCCCGAGCGAGTACGCCGCCCACCGCCTCGGCGACTACGCCAACATCCCGGTCAACGAGTACCAGCGCCTCGCCACGACCCTCGACAAGAAGCGCCCGGTGATCCTGATGTGCAACTCCGCCTATCGCAGCAGCATGGCGGTCGGCCTGGCCGAGCGCGAGGGCTTCGAGGACGTCGGCAGCCTCGACGGCGGGATGCACGCCTGGGTCGACGCCGGCAACGCGACCACCGGCGAGGACGCCGCCCACATCGCGGCCAACGGCGCGGCCAGCCACGCCGGCCCGGCGATGGCGCTCCCCGAGGTGATCGCGCCGGCCGCCCTGGCGACCGCGCTGATGGACGCCCCGCGCCTCTACACCCTGCTCGACGTCCGCGCCCCCTGGCAGTTCGCCGAGTACCACCTGCCGGGCGCCGTCAACGTCGCCCCCGAGGCCGTCGCGGCCCAGGTCCGCGCGCTGCCGGCGGCGAGCCGCGTGGTCATCCTCGACCGCGACGGCACCATCGCCTACGCCATCGCCGGCGCCGTCCTGGGCGAGCTCGGCGCGAGCGCCCCGTCGGTGCGCGTCCTCTCCGGCGGCACCGCCGCCTACTGGCAGCAGATCGAGCTCAGCGGCGGCAGCGCCGGCGCCATGGCCGTCCCCGCGAGCTACGCGCCGACCGCGGCGCCCACCACCGCGCCGGCCCCGACCCCGGCCCCCGCCCCCGCCCCCCCCGCCCGCAAGCGCGCCAAGCGCAGCGCCGGCTGCTGAGGAGAACCGACCCATGACCTCCCAGACCCTCCCCGAGCCGCTCCAGCCGGATGATCCGAAGGCGGCCCGCTACTGGAACCCGTACCTGGCGGGCATCGGGCTCGGCGTGACGCTCCTCGTGTCGTACGTCGTGCTCGGCGCCGGGCTCGGCGCCTCCGCCCCGGTCGCCCGCGCGGCGGCCGAGGCGGTCCACGCCGTCGCCCCCGCCGCGGTCGAGGCCAACGCCTACATGGGCGGCTGGTTCGACGACGGCAGCCCGCTCGCCCACTACCTCGTCTTCATGGTCCTCGGCGTCGCCCTCGGCGGCTTCATCTCGGCCCGCCTGTCCAGGCGCGTGCGCCCGCAGGTCGAGCGCGGTCCCCGCGCCTCGGTCCGGCTGCGCCTCGTCATGGCGCTCGGCGGGGGCGCGGTGGTCGGCTTCGCGAGTCGCCTCGCCGCCGGCTGCACCTCGGGTCAGGCGCTGAGCGGGAGCGCCATGCTCCTGACCGGCAGCCTGGCCTTCACCGCCGCCATCTTCGCCGGCGGCTTCGTATCGGCCCCCCTCTTCAAGAAGGTGTGGAGATGATGAGCACCCTCGCAACGACGACCTTCTTCAGCGAGGGCCTCCTCGGCAGCCAGGGCGCGCTGGTCGCGGCCGCCGCCATCGGCGTCGCCTTCGGCTTCTTCCTCGAGAAGGGCGGCTTCGGCAGCAGCAAGAAGCTCGTCGCCGTCTTCTACATGCGGGACTTCGCGGTCCTGAAGGTGATGTTCGGCGCCGTCGTCACGGCCCTCATCGGCATCCGCGTGCTGGCGGCGGCGGGCGCCGTCGACCTCGGCAACTGGTACCAGATGGAGACCTTCCTGGTGCCGCAGATCGGCGCCGGGCTCCTCTTCGGGATGGGCTTCGTGATGGGCGGGTGGTGCCCGGGCACCGCGGTCGTCGGCGCCGTGAGTGGGCGCTGGGACGCCATCGTGTTCCTCGGCGGCGCGGGGATCGGGAGCCTGATCTACGCCGGCGCCTACCCGGCCATCGAGCCCCTGACCTCCGAAGGCGCCCTCGGGGTCTCGACCCTCGACGGCGTCCTCGGGGTCTCCCCCGGGGTCGCGGCCCTGCTCGTCATCGTGGTGGCGCTCGGCGCCTTCATCGGCTCCAACCGGCTGGTCGCGTGGCGCGCCCGCCGCACGGCTTGAGGCATATAACTCCATGGATACCAAGCGTTTGATTCAGACTCTCGCCATCGCCGCCGTCGGGGCGGGGGTGATCCTCGCCCTCACCGACACCGCGCGCTCGCCGGGAGACGCCGCGGCCGAGCCCGTCGCGAGCTTCACGGCGCCGATCGAGGAGGAGGCTGACCACATCGACCCGTCGGCGCTCACCGACCGGTTGCTCGCCGGCGCGGGGGGCGTCGTCACCGTCGACGTCCGCCCGGCCGACGAGTTCGCCGCCTGGCACCTGCCCGGCGCCGTCAACCTGACGGTGCCCCAGGTGCTCGGAGACGAGGGCGCCGCCTTGCTCGACGCCCACCCGGGCGACCTGGTGGTGCTCTACTCCAACGGCATGGTCCACCCGGCCCAGGCGTGGGTCGAGCTGGCGCGGCGCGGCTACACCAACGTGCGCGTGCTCGAGGGGGGCCTCACCCAGCTCAAGGCTGAGATCCTGACGCCCCCGTCGCTGCGCGGGCCGATCTCCGAGGCGCGAGCCAAGGTGGAGCTGCCCCGCTTCCAGCGCGCGCATGCCCTGCTGATGGGGCCGCGCTCGGACACCCCCCAGGTCACCTCGTCGGAGGCGCGCGGGGACGGGCCGGGATGACCGCCGCCGTCGGTGGGGACGCCTCGACACAGCGCGCCGGGTTGGTGCTAATCTGGAGCGGCCGGACGGCGGCTCGGACCGGGCCGCCGGCGAGTCGCGCCCGACCCGGCGTGCGCGAGGCGACCTCATCGATGGGTGGCGTGATGACAGCGGACGAGACAACCCCGAGTGACGCCCCCGCGGAAGGCCACGAGCCGATCCCGGGGGAGCTCATGGACAAGGTCGTGGCGCGCTTCCGCGCGCTGTCCGACGCCAACCGCCTGCGCCTGCTCGAGCTCATCGTGGCCGGCGAGCGCAGCGTCAACGAGCTGGCCGAGGCCGCGCAGCTCACCCAGGCCAACGCGTCCAAGCACCTCCAGGTGCTGTGCTCGGTCGGCTTCATCACCCGCCGCAAGGACGGGACCCGCATCATCTACGCCATCGCCAACGACACCCCGAACGTGCTGTGCGACATCGTCTGCAGCGAGGTGAAGGACCAGATCCGGCGCGAGCTCTCCGCGGTTCAGTAGCGGCGCGCGCGACCCGGCCGCCCCGCGGCGACCGGGTCCGAGCGCGTGGGGTCTGGGCCCGCGCCTCTCAGGCGCCGTCGGCCGGGGGCGTCTCCTCGGCGGGCGGCGGGTTGAGCCGCTCGTACTGCCGCAGGTTGACCCGGATGAAGGCCCAGCTCATGGCGATGAGCAGCGGCAGGGTCAGGTACCACAGGACCGACTCGAGCGAGGTCATGACGGGTTCGATGGGCATGGGGTCCTCCGGCTTCAGTAGCTCGCGCTGTCGCGCTCGATCTCTTCGGAGCTCAGCGGGGTCCGGCTCATCTGTCGCCAGGCGTAGGCGATGTAGGCGAGCACGAAGGGCACGGTGAGCGACACGTAGCTCATGACGGTCAGCGTGTAGTGGCTGGCCGAGGCGTTGCGCAGGGTCAGCGAGCTCTGCAGGTCGGCGGTCGACGGGTACATCGCGGTGTCGTTGAGGGCCGTGAGGCCGAAGAGCGCGATGCCTACGAGGGCCGTTCCCCCGGCTGCGGCCCAGAACGCGCCGCGCGCGCGGCCGCCGCGCCACCCGCGCGCGATGCCGAAGACGACCCCGGCCACGCCGAGGGCGAGCGGGATGAGGGCGCGCAGCGGCAGCGCCAGGAGGTTGTCGAGGTGCTTGTGCGGGAGCATCACCACCGCGCCGGTCTGCGGGTCGTAGCCGGCCGCGTCCATCGTGAACAGCAGCACGGCCACCACCGCGAAGAGCGGCAGGAAGATGACCGCGTTGAGGCGCACCTGCCGGGCGGCGCGGGCGTTGACGTCGTCGTCGGCGACCGCGCGCAAGAAATAGAGCGCCGCGAGCAGGCGGGCGAGCGCGAGCCACGTCAGGCCGAGCAGGACGTTGAACGGGACGGCCGCGGCCTCGAGCCCGCGCGCGGGCCCGGCCCAGTGGGACAGGTGGCGGTCGTCGACCGTGAACGGCGCGCCGGTGAACAGCGTCCCGACCGCGACGCCGAGGAGGATCACGCCGAGGCTGCCGTTGATGTAGAGGAAGACCTCGTAGGTCTTCGGGCCGAAGGTGTTGCCCGCCTTGCGGCGGAACTCGTAGGCCACGGCCTGCACGACGAAGCACAGCAGGATGGCGATCCAGGCCCAGTAGGCGCCGCCGAAGCTGGTCGCGTAGAAGAGCGGGAAGGCGGCGAACAGCGCCCCGCCGAAGGTGACGAGGGTCGTGAACGTCAGCTCCCACTTGCGCCCGAGGGCGTTGACGACCAGCGTGCGGCCGCGCTCGTCCTTGCCGAGGGTGTAGATGAGGGTCTGCCCGCCCTGAACGAAGGTGAGCATCATCAGGAGCCCGCCGAGGACGGCGATGATGAGCCACCAGTACTCCTGCAGCGCGGCGTGCGAGAGCGACTCAAACATGGCCCACCCCCTCGTCGTGACGGCGAATCTGAACGAGCATGATGCGGACCTCGGCGATGAGCAGCGCGGTGAACAGGGCCGCGAAGAGCCAGAAGGTCAGCGCGACCGAGGCGCTGCCGATGTCGGAGGTCGCGACCGCGGTCGGCAGCATGTCCTGGATGGCCCACGGCTGGCGCCCCACCTCGGCCACGATCCAGCCCGTCTGCTCGGCGAGGTAGCCGAGCGGCAGGGTCCAGAGGCCGAGCCGCAGCCAGCTGCGGTGCTGCGTGATGTCGCCGGTCATGTGGTACCAGAGCAGCACCATGAACAGCAGGATGAACCAGAAGCCCAGCGCCACCATGATGTGGAAGCTGTAGAAGGTGAGCGGCACGTTGGGGACGATGTCCTCGGGGTGTTCGAGGTAGCCGTAGCCGAGGTAGCCGGCGACCGCGTCGAAGTCGGTGCGGGCGCGGGCGGCGGCGACGTCGTCGCCCGCGGTGCGCGCGTCGCGATAGGCGGCGAGCGCAGCCACCGCGCGCCGCCCCTTCACAATCTTGGCGTCGGCCCCCTCGATGCCACGGGCGGGGTCGCCGTAGACGAGGTCCTCGAGGCCGGGCACGAACGAGTCGACGTCGTGAAAGCCGAGGAGAGACAGCATGTGCGACATCTCGACCTTGAAGAGGAACGCGTCCTGGCCGTCGCCGAGCTCCTTGTCGGGGTTGAGGATCCCGAAGGGCACGATGCCCTGGCGCTCGGCGCCGCGGTAGATGCCCTCCATGGCGGCGAGCTTGGCCGGCTGGTCGTGGGCGACGACGTAGGCGGAGCTGTCGCCGAGGACGACGAGGTAGATGGCGCTGAGCACCCCGAAGCTCGCGGCGACGAGGATGCTGCGGCGCGCCAACACGAGGTTGCGCCCCTTGAGGATGAACCACGCGCTGACCGCGATCACGAACAGCGCCGCCAGGACGTAGCCGCTCGAGACGGTGTGCAGGAACTTCGTGACGGCGTTCGGGTTCAACACCAGCTCCCAGAAGTCGACCATCTCGTTGCGCGCGAGCTCGACGTCGAAGCGCATCCCGGTCGGGTGCTGCATCCAGCCGTTCGCCACCAGGATCCACAGCGCCGAGAGGTTCGAGCCGATCGCGACGAGCCAGGTCGAGGCGAGGTGAAAGCGCTTCGAGACGCGGTCCCAGCCGAAGAACATCACGGCGAAGAAGGTCGCCTCGAGGAAGAAGGCCAGGATGCCCTCGATGGCCAGCGGCGCGCCGAAGATGTCGCCGACCATCCACGAGTAGTTGGACCAGTTGGTGCCGAACTCGAACTCGAGGATGAGGCCGGTCGCCACGCCGATGGCGAAGTTCACCGCGAAGAGCTTCATCCAGAAGCGCGTGATGCGCCTCCACTCGGGGTCCCCGGTGCGGACGTAGAGGGTCTCCATGATCGCGACGACGAAGGAGAGCCCCAGGGTGAGGGGCACGAATATCCAGTGATACATGGCGGTCAGCGCGAACTGGGCGCGGGACCACTCGACGACCGAGGCTTCGACGGACACGGGGTGACCTCCGACCGATGGGGAGCCGGCGTGCCAGAGGTGAGCACCCCCAGGACGTGGGCGGCCCGCTCGGCGTCGGTGTCGAAGCGGGTCGAGAGCCGGCTCTGTTGCAATGCAATCGCGAGGGCGAGGAGGATGGCGAGCTTGATGAGCACGACGCGCCACAGCACGCGGCCCAGCGTCATGGCGCGGAACCCGTCGGCGTAGAAGCTGACGACCCGCCTCAGTAGCCCCGAACGTCGCGCGGGCGGCGCTCCGCCTCGCGGGTGTTCGACGACGTCTGGGGTCTCGCGCAACAAGCTCCCTCCTGGCAGCTCGGGCGCAGCGTCGCGCCACACGACCCACGCCTCCACCGCGAAGTGCGCCATGCGACAAGATGACGCGCTGCGTCATAGCGCCGTCCACACCCGACGAACGCCGCGCCTGCAGCGCGTTGTGGCGCGTCATGAGGAGATCGTCCTAAGGTCCTCGCGACAAGGAGCCGGCCATGCCCACCACGACCCTCGCCGCCGCCGCCGCTGACGTGCGCGCCGTCCTCGCCCGCGGGGGCGCCCCCGCGGCGCACGCCCTCAACGCCCTGCTCGCGCGCCTCGCCAGCGACCCCGCCGTCGACGTCGTCAGCGAGGGCGCGAGCGGCCTCGACATCCTCGAGGAGACGCTGTTCGCCCTGCGCCACCGAGGCCTCGAGCGCCTCCTCGGCGGCGACCTCGATCTCGACGCCGTCACCGCCCTGGGCCGGCGCCTGGTGGGCCGCCTCGCGGCGTTCCCGCGCCACCCGGCCCTCGAGCGCGCGGCCTGGGCCTGGCTCGACCTCGCGCGCCGCGCCCCGATCCCGCGCCTGGTCGCGGAGCGCGGCCAGAGCGACGCCTTCTTCGCCCTCGAGCTCGCCCTGATCGAGGCCTCACGCTTCACCGTCGGTCGCCTGTTCGCGCAGCGCGTCGAGACCTACGGTACCCGCACCCTCTTTCGCGTCCCCTCCCGCGGCCCCGCCGGCCAGTACTCCTGGCTCGACGTCGCCTCGCGCGCGTCGCTGGTGGCCCGCGGCCTGCTCGCCCTGCTCGACGGCCGCGGCGCCGGCCCCGTCGCCCTCGTCTCCGAGAACCGCTTCGAGCTGGCGCTCATCGACCTCGCGTGCCTCGCCCACGGCGTCGTCACGGCGATGATCCCCCCCGACACCACCCCCGATGACCTGCTCGACATCCTCGCCGCCGGCCAGATCGCCGTCTGCGTCGTCTCGAACGCGAACCACCTGGTGCGGCTCGACTTCTCGCGCGCGCCCACGGTCCACAGCGTCGTCGTCATCGACCGCCCGCCGACCCGCGGCCACGGGGTGCTGACCCTCGCCGAGGTCGAGCGCCAGGGCGCCGCGGTCCCCGAGACGCGCCTCGCCGCACACAGCGCCGACCTCGACGCCGACTCGCTCGCGACCGTCATGTACACCTCGGGCACCTCGGGCCGCCCCAAGGGGATCCGCTTCACCCAGCGCTGCCTGGTGTCCAAGCGCTTCGCCCGGGGGCTCGCGCTGCCGAGCGTGGACGAGGGCGGGGTCTTTCTGGCGTACCTGCCCCTCTACCACACCTTCGGCCGCTACCTCGAGATGCTCGGCTCGGTGTTCTGGGGCGCCACCTACGTCTTCGCCGAGGACACCTCCGTCGACGCCCTCGTCGACGCCTTCCGCGCCTTCCGCCCGACGGTCTTCATCAGCATCCCGCTCAAGTGGGTCCAGATCCACGAGCACATCGGGCAGCTCGTCGACCTCGCCAGCGCCCCCGACGACGAGATCGCGCGCACCGTGCGCGCCGTCGTCGGCGACCGCTTGACCGTCGGCCTGTCCGCCGCGGGCTACCTCGACCCGAGCGTCTTTCGCTTCTTTCAGCGCTACGGGGTCGACCTCAACAGCGGCTTCGGCATGACCGAGGGCACCGGCGGCCTGCTGATGACGCCGCCGGGGCGCTACCGCGACGACAGCCTCGGCGTCCCGCTCCCCGGCACCGAGGCGCGCCTCGCCGACGACGGCGAGCTGCTCGTGCGCGGCGCGTACGTCACCCCGGGCTACGTCGACCCGGAGCACGACGCGGTCGCCTGGACCGACGACCGCTGGCTCAAGACCGGCGACGTGATGGAGCAGGACGCGGACGGCTTCTTCCGCATCGTCGACCGCAAAAAGGACATCTTCAAGAACGTCAAGGGCGAGACCATCGCCCCCCAGCGGGTCGAGCGCCTGTTCAGCGAGATCGAGGCGGTCAAGCGCTTCGTCCTCATCGGCGACCACCGCCCCTTCAACACCGGCCTCATCGTCCCCAACCTCGACGTCCCGCGCCCCGATCTGCGCGCGATGGACCCCGAGGAGCTGCACGAGTACTTCCGCCCGCACGTCGTGACCGCCAACCGCTTCCTCGCGCCCTTCGAGCGGGTCGTGGACTTCGCCGTGCTGCCGCGCGACTTCGACGCCGAGCGCGGCGAGCTGACCCCCAAGGGGACCTTGCGGCGTCGCAGCATCGAGGACGCGTTCTCCTCCGAGATCGAGTCTCTTTATAATAGGGGTCAGCGAGTTACGGTCGACGGTGTCGATATTGCGTTGCGTCTGCCAAGCTGGCTCTTTCAGTCCCTCGGGGTGACGGTCAGCGGCGTGGAGGCGGTGGCCGGGGCGCTCCGCGTGGGCGCAACGGGGCGTCTGCTGGCGGTCGCCGACCGGGGGCGCGGCCCGGACGGCCGGCGGCGGCTGCGCATCGGCAGCTCGGTCTACGCGGTGGACGGCGACGTGCTGGACCTCGGCGTGGTGCTGCAGACGCCGGCCCTGTGGCTCGGCAACGAGGCGCTGCTCGGGTTCGTCTCGGTGGGGACGCGGCGGCGTATGCGGCGGGGCCTGCCGCCGCGCGGGGTGGCGCTGGTCGGCCGCGAGGCGGCGCACACGCCGTCGCAGGACGAGCGGGCGGCGCTGGCCCGAGCGCTGGGTGAGGCGCAGCCGGGGCTGGCGGAGCTCGAGACCGGCGCGTCCCTCGTCGGCGCCGACGACGGCGCGGTCGCGGTCGGGGCGGTGACGCTCATCGGGCGGGTGCTCGCGTGCCAGCCCGGCCAGCTCGGGGCGCTGGCGCTGACGGTGCTGCGCGCGGCGGCCTCGCTGCCGGACCTCGAGGTGCGGCGCGCGGCGCTGCGGGTGCTGCTGCCGGCGGAGCGGGGAGAGCGGGCGGCCGCGACGCTGGCGCGCTTCTCCCCCGGGCTGGAGACGCTGCTCGACGGCCCCACGCGGGCGTCCTTGGCGTCGGGGATGCTGTCGGACGACGCCCTCGATGCGGTGGCGACGTTGGCCTCGGCGCGGGCGGAGGCGACGGAGGGCGACCCAGCGTCGTCGCAGGCCGAGGCGGAGGCGCTCAGCGGGCTCCTCGCCGACTATGGGGCGGCGCACCCGGCGCGCTATCGCCAGGCGCGGCGCGGGCTCGCCGCCATCGAGGCGTTCGCCCTCGACGACGCGGTGAAGGCCGCGGCGCGGCGCGAGCGGGCGCGGATGACCGAGTGTTTTCGCGCCTGGGTCGGCCCGACGGCGGCGCTGGCCGTCGACCCGGAGACCGGCGCCGAGTACGGCTGGACCGAGGTCGTCGCCTTCGACGACGAGATCGCGGCCGAGGAGCGCGAGCGGCTGCTCGACGCGCTGCGCGACACGGCGCTGATCCACGAGACGCTGTTTCTGCTGTACGACGGCGCCAGCGTGCGGCTGTCGGACATCCCGCCGGGGGGCGTGTGGATCTCGCGGCGTTGGCGCGAGCCCTGGCGCTCGGTCTACCGGGCGACGGTGCACACGCGCTTTCGCGGACACTACGACCTGGCGATCAAGCTCGACCACGGCCCGCGCGCGGCCACCTTGGACGAGGAGCAGCTGTGGCTGCTGATCGTCGGCGACCACGTCGACCGCGTGGTGGCGGCGCGGCAGGGCGGGCGCTGGCCGGAGCGCGGGATCTGGACCGAGCAGTTCCAGGGGACGCGGCGCGCCAACTGGCAGATCGAGCGCTTGCACCAGCGCGGCAAGCTGGCCGAGGCGTGGCCGGCGATCTGTTGGGGCGTCGGCAAGGTGTGCTGCGACGTCTGGGACGCGATGGGGCGGCGCTTCGTGCCGGGCGACCTGAGGCCGGAGAACTTCGCGATCCCCGGCGAGGACTACAAGACCGGCTCGCGGCTGGCGTCGGCGGCCAAGCGCGAGCCGTATCGCGGGATCGCGGCGCTGCTCGACGACTTCGAGCGCGGCTTCGTCGCGCCGGTGCGGGCGGCCTACCCCGAGGTGCGCGGCGAGACCCCCTGGGAGGCGGTGCTGACCGGGCTGGTGGAGGTCGTCGGGGTGAGCGACGGGCTGGCGCTCTTGGGGACGGTCGCCGACACGGCGGAGGACGCCGTGCTCGCGCGGGCGGCGAGCGCGTTCGCGGCGCAGATCGAGCGGCACGGGTTCGTGCCGCGGCAGCTCCTGCACGCGATCGACCGCTACCGCTCCTGGGCGGACCTCGCCGGCGACGCGACGGCCGAGGCGCGGGCGACGATGGTCCAGGAGCTGTGTCGCACCTATCAGCTCGGCGCGCTGCGCCACGCCTACCCGGAGGCCCGGACGCGGCTGTTTCGCGCGACGGTGCTGGCTCGGGTGCCCGACTGGGTGGGGCGGCAGCTCGACGTCATGATCGACGAGCTGCGCACCGGCGCCATCCCGGCCGAGGCGCTGACCGAGCGGGTGGGGCTGTTGCGCGGCGCGCCGGGGGCGGAGCCGGAGCTCGAGTACTTCTTGGCGCGGCTCGGCTATCCGCACCTCGAGCCCGGCGACGACGCGACGCTGCTCAGCGGTGAGTCGCACGGGCTCGGCGTCGAGCTCGTGGTGGCCCTCGAGGACGCCGACGGGCGCCCGTACCAGGTGCGGCCGCCGGTGAACCCGAAGGAGCTCGCGGCGCTGCACCGCCTCTACCTCGGCGCGGACATCCAGGTGGCCTTCCAGGCACACCACCGCTTCATGCTGGCGGTTGACGAGCGCGGCGGGGTCCTCGGCGGCATGTATTACGCGCTCGACCTCGAGACCCGGGTCTGCCACCTCGAGAAGGTGGTGGTGACCGAAGCGCGCCGCGGCCGCGGGGTCGGCGACGGGCTGATGGTGGAGCTGTTCAAGCGCCTGATGTCGGCCGGCTACAACACGGTCACGACCGGCTTCTACCGCCGCGGCTACTTCTATCGCCTCGGCTTCCAGGTCGAGGGGCGCCACCCCGGGCTCGTCAAGCACCTCGACGGCTAGTGGGGCGGACGATCGAATGCGCTCGCGCCCGCCTCGCTCCCCTGCCCCGGCCGCCGTCGCAACTAACCGCGCGGCGCGGGGGGGGCGAGCGGAGGGGGGGCGTCGTGCTCCGCGCTGTCCTCGCGGATGGGCGCCGTCGCGTGTACGCGGCCGAGGGCCTCGGGGGGCATCCACGCGTAGGCGTTCGGGTCGCGCGCGACCGCGAGCACGTGGAGCCGCGCCGTGTGGGTGAAGGCGTGCAGACCGATGACCGGCGCGCGCCGCGGGTGGGGGATGCCAGCGAGGCGGGCCACGGTCGCCGCCAGCGCGGGCAGCGTCCCCGGGGGCGGCAGCACGCGCTGGCCGCGGTGCGCCAGGTTCGCCATCAGGGCGCAGGTGTCGGTGATGCCGCAGCGCTCGCCGAGCCCCAGGACCGACGCGCTCACCCAGCTCGCGCCTGCGTCGACGGCGGCCAGCGCGTTAGCGAGAGCGAGCCCACGGTCGTTGTGCAGGTGAACCTCCAGCGGCAGCGCGGGGAAGGCCGCCCGCACCGCGGCGACGCGGCTCGCCACCACCGACGGCTCGAGCGCGCCGACGCTGTCCGCGAAGCACAGCCGGTCGGCGCCGGCGTCGACCGCGCGCCGATAGGCGGCCACCAGCTCGGCGTCCGTCGTCCGCGAGGCGTCCTCGACCGTGTAGCGCACCCCGAGCCCTAGCTCCTTGGCGCGCCGGACGGCGGCGTCGATGCGCGCGAGCAGCTCTTCGATGGCGGCGGCCGGGACGCGCGCGCGGCGGGTGGTCTCGTTGACCCCGAGGAACACCCCGACCCAGTCCGCGCCTGCGTCGGCGACCGCCTCGACGTCGCGCGCGGTGGCGCGGGCGTGGGCCAGGACGGGCGGCCCCAGCCCGGCGTCTACGACCGCCCGCACCCGCTCGCGCTCGGCCGGGGACGCGCTGGGGTGGCCGACCTCGATCATGTCGACCCCGCTCGCGGCGAGCCCGCGCGCGACCTCCAGCGAGGCGGCCGCGTCCAGGGTGACCTCCGGGGCCTGCCGCCCCTCGCGCAGCGTGGCGTCGATGATGGCGACCGATCCCATGGTCAGTACATGTCCAGGTAGCGCGCGAGCTCCCACGGGGTGACCTGGGTGCGGTACGCCGCGCCGTCCGCGTGAGCGGCGGCGACGAGCGCCTGCACGAGGTCGACCCCGAGGACCTGGCGCAGCAGCGCCGAGCGCTCCGCCAGGATCGCGGCCTGGACGAGGGTGACGGGGTGGACGAGCGCGTCGGGGGGCGGCGGCTCCCCGGCGCACACCGGCCCGAGCCCCCCCTCCAGCAGCGCCGCGAACAGCAGGTAGGGGTTCGCGCTGGTGTCGGCGCCGCGGTAGTGCAGGCTCCCGTCCTGGTCCCCGCGCGCGCCGGCCGGCGTCAAGGAGACCTGCGGGCCGGGAGGCAGGGCGGCGGTGTAGCTGTTCACGGTGGGCCGCGCGAGGAGGCTGAGCGCTGGGCTCGCGGCCTCGACGCCGGTGGCGAACTGGTGGGCGATCGCCGAGCGGCCCGCGGGGTCGACGGGGTCCCAGAACGCGGGCTCGCCGCCGTCGTGGAGCGACAGCGTCAGGTGCATGGCGCTCCCCGGCCCCCCGGCGAAGGGGAACGGCATGAAGGTCGCCGCGTGCCCGCGCCCCCGCGCGATGTCGCAGGTGACGCGGCGATGGGTGACGATCGTGTCCGCCATGGTCAGGGCGTCCGCCCACGCCAGCTCGATGGACTGCTGGGCGGGCCCCGTCGCCTGCGCGACGGCGTTGACCACCGCGCCGAGCTGCTGCAGGGCGCGGACCGTGGCGTGGACCAGCTCCTGGCGCTCCGGCGCGGGGCCGAAGCCGTGGTCCGGGCCGACGTCGAGCGGCGCGGGCGCCCCCACCGCGCCGCTGAGGTAGTAATGTTGCAGCGTAGCGCCGGCGTAGAAGGTGTAGCCGAGGTCCGTCGCGTGGCCGAGGGCCCGCTTGAGGACGCCGCGGGAGTCCCACGGGCTCGGCGTGCCGTCGGGAGCCAGCGCGTCGCAGAACATCCGCGCCACCCCGGCCCCCGCGCCGTCCGGGCGCGGCAGCACGGCCCAGCTCGCGGCGTCCGGGATCAGCAGGACCTGCTCGTCGGGGGGGTGGGTGGTCACCCCGAGGGCGCGCGTCGGCATCGCCGCGCCGTCCTCGAAGACCTGGTCGAGCTGGCCGGCGGTCACGGTGACCCCGCGCAGGCGGCCGGCGATGTCCGCCACCCACAGCTGCACGAAGCCGATCCCGCTCTTGGCGGCCTGGCTCCTCACGAAGTCACTGCTCTTGCTGCTCAACGCTGCTCCCCTGCGCTCACTGCGCCGCCGCGCGGTCGGTCGCGGCGAGCCACTTGTAGCCCACGTGGCGGATGGTCTGTAGGCACGCCGCGTAGCGATGACCAAGCTTGGCCCGCACGCGGCGCACGTGGATGTCGACGGTCCGCGGACCGCCGTAATAGTCGTAGCCCCACACCCGCGCGAGCAGCTGGTCGCGTGAGAACGCCTGCCCCGGGTGGGTGGCCAGGAATCGCAAGAGCTCGAACTCCTGGTAGGCGAAGTCGACCGGGACCCCGTCGATCGCGGCGACGTAGCCGCGCAGATCGATGACCAGGTCCTCGACGATGACGCGATCGTCGTCTCCGGGCGCGGTCGGGCGCACGAGGCGGCGGATGCGGGCCACGAACTCGTCCTCGCGCAGGGGCAGCAGGCAGAAGTCGGCGACCTGTGCGCGCGGCCCGAGCTGCTTGAGCTGGGCGTCGTCGACGAGGGCCAGGATCGGCACCTCCGCCATCCCGGGGGGCGCCGCGATCGCCTCGGCGGTCTCGCGCATCGGCCGACCCGCGGGCAGCTCGAGCACCACGACGTCCGGGCCCTCGAGGGCGACCTCATCGAGCGGGCCGGCGATGTCGCGGAGCGCGATCCGGAACCCGGCCGCGCGGGCGAGCCGCGCCGACAGGCTGGGCCGCCCGATCGCCCCGGTCACGATGACGACGGTCTCCACCGCCCGACACTACCCGCGTCGGCCCCCGGGCGTCCATTGCAGTGCGGCCACCGCGCGGCGCGGCGCGGCGCCCCTCACGCTACCGGCCGAGCTTCTTCAGGTTGGCGCGGACCCGGGCGAGGTTCTCCTCGGCCCGCTGCCGCGCCCCTTTGAGGCGCTCGCGCTCGACGTCCTGCAGGCCCCAATACCAACGGTCGTCGGGCCCGCGCACAAACGTCAGCTCATCGCCGCCCCAGGTCTTGACGGTGGCCCGGCCGGTCGCCTCGTCCTCGGCGACCGAGCGCGCGTGGGCGCTCATCGCGTCGAGGCCGCCGAGGGCGTCGGCGGAGGTGCTTTTGAGGACCGCCGCGAAGAGGGCCTGGGCGCTCGGGAGGTCGGCGCGGCGGCCCCCGTCGATCGCCTCGAGCGCCGCGGCCTTGTCGGCCTCGGGGTAGTTCGTGCGCACGTCGTACGCGGCGAGCTGCTCGGCGCCGTACCAGCGCTCGAAGTCGTCGCGGACGGCGGGATCGAGGAGGCCCCAGAGCCCGTCGACGTCGCCGGCCGAGCGCACGGCGAGGAGCCGGTAGTAAGCCTGTTCGGCGCTCGACTGGTCCCCATCGGGGAGCGAGCAGGCGGCGAACGCGAGGGTCGCCAGCGCGAGCACCGCCCGGCGAGCAGAGCGGGGGTGGCGTGGCGACGCGGGTCGGGCCGGAGCGAGGAGGCGGCGCATGGCCGGAACGTATCCCGCATCGGCACCGGGGACAAGCACCGCAGCGCGGCCCCGCCGGGGTCGTCGTCGAGCGCTGCGGCGCCCGCCTCGCGCCCCGGCCTCCGGGAATCACCAAATCCCTTTGGAATCGAGCGCGGCGCTCATATACTCTCGCGTCCGCGGCTGCCGCCCGGCTGGAAGGGGGCGGCCGACAAAGTTCCAGAGAGACAGCTACGCCCCCCGGAGGGAGCCATGTTTGGAGTGAGGATGCGCGCGCTTGCGCTCATGGTCGTGATTGCCTCCGCCGGCAGCGTCACCGCGTGCGGTGACGACAGCGCTCCGTCGGGGACGAGCTGTGCGAACGACACCGCGTGCGCCTTCGGCCAGGTGTGCGGCGACGCCGGCAAGTGCGTCGTGCTGCCCTGCACCTCGACCGGGGACTGCCTCAACGGCGACCAGGCGTGCGTGTCCGTCGCCGGGACGTCGGTCTGCGCGGCGGTCGAGTGCGGGTGCGCGAACTGCGATCAGTGCCCGATCGGCGAGACCTGCCAGCACGGCATCTGTAGCACCGGGACCACCGGCTGTGGCGGCCCGTCGGACTGCGACGCCAACGAGGTGTGCGAGAACCAGGCGTGTCGGCCCTGCGTCGGCGACGAGTGCCCGGCGACCGAGGACTGCACCACGGCCGGGTGCGACCCGGACTTCCACTGCGACGCGGCCACCAAGGCCTGCGTGCCCGACAGCACCTCGACGGCCACCCCGTGCGAGGCGTGCGCCTCGGTCGACGAGTGCGGTGGCACGCCGTGGAAGTGCGCGCCGCTCATCTCCGGCAACGCCTGCCTCCCGCCGTGCGGCAACAACGACGACTGCGCGACCGGCTGGCTGTGCCAGGCGGGCAACTGCACACCGTCGAACTTCAACTGCGCGACCTGCATGGGCACCGGCTGCGACGCCGGCAACGCCTGCAACCCCAACTCCGGGGCGTGCGTGGCGGCGACCGCGCAGTGCGAGAGCTGCGGCAACGACTGGGAGTGCGGAGCCGGCAACGCCTGCTACCAGAGCAAGTGCGTGCCCCGTTGCGATGACGGGGCCTGCGCCGACGGCGGCTCCTGCACGACCTCGAGCAACAACGTCGAGGTGTGCGATGGGGCGTGCAGCGGCGGCTGCACCCCGGCGTGTGGCGGCGCGACCCCCCACTGCGTCAGCGGGGCGTGCGTGCAGTGCCGCAACGTGGACGACTGCAGCCTGGGGCAGACGTGCTCCAACGGTGAGTGCACGGGGGGCTCGGAGAACTGTCAGCCACCGACACCCTACGTGCTCGGCGACCAGTGCGTCGCCTGCATCTCGAACGACCACTGCAACGGGCTCTTCTGCAACACCTCGACGCACAAGTGCGAGAGCGACGTCTGCGCGAGCTGCGTCGACCCGTACCCGGCCTGCACGCAGATCGGCACCGACTTCTACTGTGTGCAGTGCTCCACCGACGAGGACTGCGGCCTCGGCGGGGTCTGCAACCAGAGCACGTTCGCCTGCGAGGGCGGCACCGTCACCAACACCGACCCGTGCACCAGCGACGCCGACTGCGACGACGGCGGGGTCAGCGGCTACAACCTCGTCTGCGACACGACCACGGGCTACTGCTACGACACGGCCGGCAGCTGCGATGACGTGACTGCGTACTGTCCCGGCACGCTTCCGAGCACCGGCGCGCCCCCCGAGTGCCTGAGCATCCTCGACGCCTTTGGCGGCGGCGGTATCCCGGACATGGGTGGAGCAACGATCCCGGGCTTCTGCGGCTGCGAGCCACTCGACGCGTTGGGCCTGACGTCGACCTGCCAGACCGGCTTCTGTCTGGACCTCGGCGCCATCTTGGCGTTGCTCGGCGGGGGCACGCCGGGACCTTCGAGTGGCGCCTTCTGCTTCTCGCTGAACTGAGAGAGGCGTCAGAGGGCTCCGTTAGGCGGAGCATCCTCCGAACGGCGCGGCAACCCAGAGCTGCCGCGCCGTTTTCGTGATGGGATTCGGACGCAGGCATCGAGCTTCCTGGTCCGGGCGGCGACCGCGCAGAGTTGACCCTACGGCGCGCAGTCGATGGTACCATCGACCGTCAGGTGAGCCTGCATGGGGTACCGCAGCGGGCTCGACGGGGTAGAAGCCCCAGCGAGCCCAAAAACGCTGACCTTCCCCCCGGGATCGATGACGACGCTGTTTGCGGCGGCGTACTGCTCACCGCCATCGAAGGTCTGGTCCCATTCCACGTTGCCGGACATGTCGCACACGCCGACCCAGGCATCGAAGAGCTGTGAGCCGGCAAGCGCGAGGCGGCCGCCAGCGAGGTAGGCCGACCGGACGAACGACGGGCCGGGGACGCCGAACTCATGGACCACGGAGAACTCGTGATCGGCGATCACAACCCGGACACCATCGCTGCTCAGCCCGACGACCGCAATGTGGGACTCATCGACATGGGCAGCGTCGACGCTCGTCCATCCGAGCGCGGGGAGCCCCACGACCTGCTCGGCGTTCGCTTCCGTGTCGACTTGCACGAGCAGAGGCGTCCCGGAGTTCCGGCGCCCAACGATGATCGCGCCAGAAGCGGTCGCAGTGACATGAATGCCCGTGTCCGCCGGCTCGCCCAGGCTCGTCGCCGTCATGACCTGTCCGAAGGGATCGAGGAGCACCAAAGCAATTCCGCCCGGTGCAGCCGGGGCGGGGACCCAGCTGCCTACTGCCACGAAGCCCGTCGCCGTGCGATCGACGCTGAGGAGATCCGACGCACCGGCGATTGACTGATCGACCTGCTGGCCTAGCAAGACGCGCACGAGGACGATCGCGGACCAGGCTCCGCTCGCCTCATCAACGAGCCGGCCCACCGCAACCGCCACGGACTCAGTGTAAAGCAGATCGCGAAGCTGGGAATCCCGGCCCAGCGGCGAGAAGATCAGCGACACGGGAGGCGGAGCCAACACGCTCCCGCCGCCGAACGCCGTCATGGTGCGGCCAGGGCCGAGGTCGAGGCTACCGACGACCGTCAGGCGAAGGGCGACCAGAAAACCCGCGTCGTCCACCACGGCAGAGTTTCCTGAGAACACAGGTCCGCGCACGAGCCGCGCCCGGCCAAACTCGCCGCGCACATCCCAGTTCGAGGTGGACGCTGTCTTCGTGACCGTGACACCCAGCGGACGGGAGACGCACTGCCCGGTCCCCGGCCAGCAGGTGTCGATCGTGCAGGGGTCGCCGTCGTTGCAGGGGATGGCGACGCCGACGCACGCGCCGCTCGCATCGCAGGCGTCGGAGGTCGTACAGAGGCTCGCGTCGTCGCATGGCGCCCCCACGTCCGGCGTGAAGACGCAGCCCCCGTCGCCGGGGTCGCAGGCGTCGAGGGTGCATGGGTTGGCGTCGTCGCACGCCACCGGGCTCCCCGCGCAGGCGCCGCCTTCACCGCACACGTCATCGACGGTACACGCGTCGCCGTCATCGCAGGCGCCCCCGGTATTGTCCGCCGCGTCGTGCACGCAATCGCCGCTCGGGGCGCAGCCGTCGCTCGTGCACGGATCGTCATCGTCGCAGTCGGGCGCCACACCGCTGCATCCGCCGGCGGCATCGCAGACGTCGTCTACCGTGCACGGATCGCCGTCGTCGCACGTCGCGCCGGTCAGCGGCGTGTGCACGCACCCAGCGACGACGTCGCAGGTGTCTACGGTGCATTCCAGTCCATCATCACACGACCGCGGCGTGCCGGCGCACGTCGCGTTCGCGGCGCACTGATCGTCCTGTGTGCACGGGCTGTGGTCATCGCAGGCTCGACCGGCCGGCGCCCCGACGCAGCCAGACTCTCCGGCGCCCGTGTCTGGCTCGAGGCCACCATCTCGCGCGTCGTCCTCCCTCGTGTCCGAGGTCGACGCCGTCGTGTCCGCCTGCGTCGAGTCCACCGGCGCCGCGTCGGGTGTCTCGGTCATCGTGTCGTCAGTCGCCGCGACATCGGGCGCCGACTCGACGGGCGGAAAGCAGCCGCCAAGGGACGCGACGGCGACGAGTAGGACTGTCGTCCGAGCGACTTCACCTGATCTCATGGTTCACTCCGTTGACTGTAGCGTTTGGGCTCGGTCGAACGCGCCGGGTACTGGCGTTCACGATATGGGGGCTCGTCGGGTGTGCGCAACCACCTGCGGCACGCCCCCCCCAAAACGCTCACGCCACCGTCCCCGCGTGTGCATCTGCGGCCGCGCCCGCCCCGACCCACGAGCGGCCTCCCACAACGCCGAGCGGCGGCACCACCCGCGGCGCCGACCCTGACCCGAGCGCCTGCGAGAGAGGATGCGTAATCCGGTCTCTTTTTTTGTCACCGGTTCGGAGTCGGGCTACTCCTCGCGAAGTGACGTGACTGTGCGCACGCCTATGTGAAACGCGGAGATCCACCCGCTATCCACACGGTCGTCCACAGGTTGTCCACACGCCCCCGAGGCCCGCGATCCACCCGCTCCCACCACGACGATCCACCCTCTACCACCAGCGCTCGTGACCCGGTCGCTCCCGCGGGACCGCCCGAACACCGGCCGGTCGCTGAATGCCAGCCACATCCGGCGAGAGGTGGCCCGCGTACTACGCGGCAGACTGAACAAAGTTACAGTCTGTGTGACGGTGGGGTCTCGCTAACAATCGCGATCCACTTTCCACCCCCAAGAAGATGTGCCTCGCATGGCACCGCAACACCATATCTTGTGGTAATCCGATCGGGGACCGATCGGCCGGTCAGGGCGCAGATCATCTTTTGAAATCAATGTGATCAACCGCCTTGACGGCCTCGATCGGCGGCGTCTATTCTCGCTCCACTGTGGTAGAAAGTGGATCTCTACCATCGGGAGCGAATTCCCCCGTCATGTTTGCCGGTCGCCATGATCACGCCCTCGACGAGAAGGGCCGCACGATGATGCCAAAGCGTTTTCGCGAACGGCTCATCGCGCTCGGCGACAAGAGCGTCTGGATCACCAACGCCCTCGGCTCCCCGAACCACCTCGACGTGCGCCCGAACTCGAGCTTTCAGGCGTACTTCGAGCGCGTGAGCCGGCTGAAGAACGACCCCACCGTGGTCGACTTCAAGCGCTACTACTTCGGCTCCGCCATCGAGGTCGACGTGGACGCGGCGGGGCGCATCCTCATCCCCGCTGGCCTCCGCAACCGCTGCGAGCTCGTCGACAAGATCAGCTTCGTCGGCGTCGACGAGGACCGCTTTCAGCTCTGGCACCCCGCCCAGCTCGACACCCGCTTCACCGAGGTCGCCGCCCGCTCCGGCGAGGTCATGGCCCACCTCGCGGACCTGGGGGTGTAAGCGATGGCGAGCTATCACCTCCCGGTCCTCGTCGACGCCTGCACGGCGCTCCTCGCCGACACCCCCGCCGGTGTCCTCGTCGACGGCACCCTCGGCGGCGGCGGCCACACCCAGGCGCTGCTCGATCGCGTCGGCGCGACCCACCGCGTCGTCGGCGTCGACCGCGACCGCGACGCCCTCGCCGCCGCGCGCGCCCGCTTCGGCGACGCCCCGGTCACCCTCGTCCACGGCAACTTCGAGGACCTCCCGACGCTGCTGCCCGCCACCCTCGGCGCCGGCGTCCGCGTCTCGGGGATCCTGCTCGACCTCGGCGTGTCCAGCTGGCAGCTCGACGCCCCGGACCGGGGCTTCGCCATCAAGCACCCGGATGGCGCGCTGGACATGCGCATGGACCAGCGCGACGACGCCGCGCCGACCGCGCTCGCGCTCATCGAGAGCCTCGAGGCCGGCCCGCTCGCCCGCCTGCTCGGCGAGTACGGCGAGGTCAAGGCCGCCGGGACCATCGCGCGCCGCATCAAGGAGGCCGCCGCCGCCGGCCGCCTCGCCACCACCGGGGACCTCGCCCGCGAGGTCTCGGCGGTCTCGCGCTTCGTGCCCGACCGCAAGGCCGGCAAGATCCACCCGGCCACCCGGGTCTTCCAGGCGCTGCGCATCGCCGTCAACGACGAGCTCGGCGCCCTCGACCGCGCCCTCGCCGCCGCCCCCGACCTGCTGGTCGACGGCGGCCGCCTGGTCGTCATCAGCTACCACTCCCTCGAGGACCGCCGCGTCAAGCACGCGCTGCGCCTCGGCGAGCGCGGCCCGGACCTGCCGCCGCGGATGCCCCTGCCCGCTGGCTGGGCCCCGACCTGGCGCGTCCTCACCAAGAAGTCGGTCGAGGCCACCGCCGCCGAGATCGCGGACAACCCGCGCGCCCGCAGCGCCAGGATGCGCGCCGCCGAGCGCGCCCCGCGCAGCACCCGGAGGCTCGCGTGAGCGCGCGCACCTCCCCGCCGTCGGGCCGCCAGCGCGCCCCCCGCCTGCGCTGGGGCGTCGGGCGCCTCCTCGCCCTCATCGCCTTCACGGTGGTGATGACCGGGCTCGGCATCTACCAGGTCCACAAGCACTACCAGCTCATCCGCGTCGGCTACTCCCTCGACCAGGATCTCTTCGACTACCGCCGCCTCACCGAGGCCAAGAAGCGCCTCGAGCTGGCCCTGTCGGCCTACAAGGATCCGCTGGCCGTCCGCGCCTTCGCCGAGGACGAGCTGGGCATGAAGGTCCCCGGGCCGGAGGACGAGCTCCACATCCCGCGCGCCGACGAGGGCCCCCCGCGCCCGGATCAGATAGGCCAGATCGGACCGAACGGGCAGCTCGGCGACGACGAAGCCGCGGGGGAGGGCTCGCCGTGAGACGCCCCAGCTCCAACCGCCCCGCCGCCCCCAAGCGCGCCGCCGGCAACAAGAACCGCACCGGCCGCACCAAGTCGTCGGCCGGCCGCAAGAACGTCGCCAACGCCCGCCCGGCCGAGGTCCTCCCGGTCGGCGCGCGCACCATCAAGCGCCGCATGCTCTTCATCGGCGTCGCCCTCGGGCTCGGCCTGACCCTCGCGACCGCGCGCGCGGTCATGCTCCAGACGGTGGAGAGCCCGGAGCTGCGCCGCGAGGCCGCCCGCAACTACGTCCGCAGCGAGACCCTCGACGACTGGCGCGGCGACATCGTCGACCGCCAGGGCGCGCTCCTCGCCGTCACCGTCCACCGCTGGTCGGTCACCGTCGACCCGACCCAGGTCAAGAACGCCGCCGAGACCGCCGCCGCCCTCGCCCCCATCCTGGGCCTCTCCCAGGCCGAGGTCCACGAGCGCATCGACCCGGCGACCGCGCGCCCGGTCGAGGAGGACCAGGCCCGCAACCCCGCCACGCAGCTCGCGCGCAAGCTCACGACCCCGATGACGCGGCTCGTCTCGCGCGTCTTCGGCACCCCGCGCGCCAAGCTCGACCGCCGCCTCGATCTCCTCGAGAAGTTCTTCCAGCTCGAGCAGCTCAAGAACCCGGCCGTCTTCGGCATCATCGAGACCATCGCCGGCGCGGCCGAGAACACCGCCGCCGCCATCAACGCCGACGTCGACGGCCTGCGCTTCTTCCCGACCCGCGGCCGCCGCTTCGCCTACCTCGCCCACGATCTCGACGACACCGCCGTCCGCCGCCTCAACGACGCCCGCGAGGAGGCCGCCCGCCGCTGCCGCACGCTCCGCGAGCAGGGTGAGCGCTGCGACAACCCGCTGGCTCAGATCTACGTCCGCCCCGAGGCCCGCCGCTACTACCCCAAGCGCGACCTCGCCGCGCAGCTCGTCGGCCTCGTCGGCCGCGAGTCCAGCGGCCTCAGCGGCGTCGAGCGCGGCATGGACGCCATCCTCGCCGGCGGCCAGCACCAGGTCATGACCATCAAAGACCAGCGCGGCCGCCGCATCCTGCTCGACGGCATCCCGGCGGACGCCCCCCTCGGCGCCTCGTCGGTCGTCCTGACCATCGACCAGCAGGTCCAGGCCGTCGCCGAGCGCGAGGTCGCCAAGGCGTGCCTGGCCTCGGGCGCCCGCGCCGGCTACGCGGTCGTCATGCGCATCAAGACCGGCGAGGTCCTCGCGGTCGCCAACTTCCCGACCTACAACCCCAACACCTTCCAGGACTGGTTTCGCGACCGCCAGCCGCTCAAGGACGAGCGCGCCGCCCTGTCCAAGAAGAAGGAAGACCTCGCCTTCGCCCGCGCCTGGGACCTCAACGAGGGCGCCTTCCCCGGCGTCGCCGACGACCTCGCCCGCGAGGAGGCCGCCGCCCTCGAGCAGGACATCGACGCCTACGTCGAGTACAGCCACCGCTTCCCGAACTCCGCGCGCAACACCGCGTTCCTCGACGTCTACGAGCCCGGCTCGATCATGAAGGTGTTCACCGTCGCCGCCGCCCTCGACGCCGGCGTGGCGACGCTCGCCGACGTGTTCGAGCTCGAGGACGGCGACTGGGAGCTCCACGACGCCGACGACAACGTCATCCACGACCTGAGCCGCATGCACGAGGGGAACCTCGCGCTCATCCTCAAGAAGTCCTCCAACATCGGCGCCGCCAAGGTGGGCTTCCGCCTCGGCGCCGACCGCCTCGAGTCCTACCTGCGCGGCTTCGGCTTCGGCACCCAGAGCGGCAGCGGCGTCCCCGGCGAGGCCAAGGGCATCCTCCGCCCCGCCGCCCAGTGGGTCCCGGTCGAGCTCGCCAACGTCTCCTTCGGCCAGGGCATGGCGGCGACCGGCATCCAGCTGGTCACGGCGGTCAGCGCGCTCGCCAACGAGGGCCGCCTGATGCGCCCGCTCGTCGTCAAGCGCATCATCGACGACGCCGGCAAGGCCGTCCGCGAGTTCGAGCCCGAGGTCGTGCGCCAGGTCGTGAGCCCCAAGACGGCCCGCACCGTCCTCGACCTCATGCAGGGGGTCATCGAGCCCGACGGCACCGGGCACCGCGCCTACATCCCCGAGTTCCCCGTCGCCGGCAAGACCGGGACCGGCCAGAAGCCGCACCTCCGCAAGCGCGGCTACTCCGACGAGATGTGGGTCAACACCTTCTTCGGCGTCGCCCCGGCGAACGACCCCGAGATCGCCATCGTGGTGCTCGTCGACGAGCCGACCGCCAAGCGCAACGGCGGCGGGCTCATCGCCGCCCCGGCCTTCAAGCCGATCATGGAGTTCACCCTCCATCGCCTCGGGATCGCCTCGCCCTACGCCACCGCCCAGCGCCAGGCCTGGCTCGACCCCGAGACCCTGCGCCGCCGCCGCGCCGAGGCCCCCACGGACGCGTCCGAGGACGACGCCCTGCTCGCCCTCGCGCCGCCGGTCGCCGCCGACCAGGGCGCCGACGTGCCGGTGCCCGACTTCCGCGGCATGACGATGGACCGCGTGCGGGCCGCCGCCGCCGAGATCGGCCTCGACCTGCGAGTGCTCGGCAGCGGCGTCGCCCTCACCCAGGACGTCCCCGCCTACGAGCGCGTCGCCGCGGGCACGACCGTCACGGTGGCCTTCAAGACCCGCGCCCCCGGGCTGCGCGCGCCGTCGCTCGACCCGACGCGCCCGCTCCCCACCCTGCCCTTGCCCAGCCCCTCCGGCGACGCCCTGCCGCCGCTCCAGCCGGAGCCGACCACCGCCGCGGGAGGTGCCCCGTGAGCGCGCACCTCGCCCCCCGCCCGCTGAGCGCCCTGGTCGTCGACCTCGCGCAGGCCCCGGCGCTGACCGGCCCGCGCGACGTCGCCGTCACGCACTACAGCTCCGACTCGCGCGAGATCGGCCCCGCGGGCCTGTTCGTCGCCGTCCGCGGCTTCACCGCCGACGGCCACGACTACCTCGACGCCGCCATCGCCGCCGGCGCCGCCGCGGTCATCGCCGAGGTCCCGCGCCCCGCCTCGCTGCCGGCCGGCGTCGCCTGGCTGCAGGTCCCCGACACCACCTGGGCCCTCGCCGTCATCGCCGACGCCTTCTGGAGCCACCCCAGCGAGACCGTCCAGGTCCTCGCCACCACCGGCACCAACGGCAAGACGACCATCACCTACCTGCTGCGCGACATCCTGCGCGCGGCCGGCCACGTCCCGGGCCTCCTGAGCACCGTCGAGGTGCTCATCGGCGACGAGCGCCAGCCGACCATCTTCACGACGCCGCCGGCCCCGGCCCTCCAGGCGCTCCTTGCTGCAATGCGAGATCGCGGCTGCACTCACGCGGTTGTCGAGGCATCCTCACACGGACTTCAGCAGTACCGCATCGCAGCATTCAAGGTCGCGGTCGCCGGCTTCACCAACCTGACCCGCGACCACCTCGACTACCACGAGACGATGGCGGCCTACCTCGCGGCGAAGACGCGGCTCTTCAGCGACCTCGCCCGCGCGGCCTGCATCAACATCGACGACCCGGCCGGGCGCGGGCTCGCCGCCGCCTTCGCCGGGCCGCTGCTGACGGTCTCGCGCAGCGGCGCCGCGGAGGCCGATCTCCGCGCCCTCACGGCGATCTTCGACCTCGACGGCTGCCGCGTCACGGTCGCCACCCCCGAGGGCGACGTCGCGCTCACGACCCGCCTCATCGGCGCCCACAACCTCGAGAACGCCCTGGTCGCCCTCGGCATGGCGCGCCTCGCCGGCGTCCCCTACGCCGTCGCCGCCAGCGCGCTCGCCACCGCCACCGGCGCCCGCGGCCGCCTCGAGCGCGTCGCGACCGCCGCCGCCACCGGCCCGGCCGTCTTCGTCGACTACGCCCACACCCCCGACGCCCTCGACAACGTCCTGACGGCGCTCCGCCCCCTCGTGGCGGGCCGCCTCGTCTGCGTCTTCGGCGCCGGCGGCGACCGCGACCGCGGCAAGCGCCCCGAGATGGCGGCCGCCAGCGCGCGCACCGCCGACCTGAGCGTCGTCACCTCCGACAACCCGCGCACCGAGGACCCGGACGCCATCATCGCCGACATCGTGGCCGGGCTCCCCGCGGGCGCCCCGCACCTCGTCGAGCCAGACCGCCGCGCCGCCATCGCCCGGGCCGTCGCCGACGCCGGCCCGGGCGACGCCGTGCTGATCGCCGGCAAGGGCCACGAGGACTACCAGATCGTCGGCACCACCCGGCACCCCTTCGACGACGCGCGGGTGGCGCGCGAGGCCCTCGAGCAGACGGAGGCGCGCCCGTGAAGGCCCTCACCGCCCGTGTCATCGCCGCCGCCGTCCACGGCGAGCTCTCGAGCGGCGACCCCGCCCGCGCGTTCACCCGCGTCTTCACCGACAGCCGCGAGCCGATCGCCGGCGGCCTGTTCTTCGCGCTCACCGGCGACCGCTTCGACGGCCACCGCTTCGTCCAGCCCGCCGTCAAGGCCGGCGCCGCGGGGGTCATCGTCAGCGACGAGATCGCCGCCGGCAGCCTGCCGGACGACGTCCCGGTCATCGTGGTCGGGGACACGACCAAGGCCCTGACCGCCCTCGCCGCCCACGTCCGCCAGGCCCACGCCGGCCGCGTGATCGCCGTCACCGGCTCGGTTGGCAAGACGACGGTCAAGGACATGACCGCCGCGGGCCTGTCCGCCTTCGGCACCGTCCACCGCACCCCGGGCAACTGGAACAACCACCTCGGCCTGCCGCTGACGCTGCTCGCGACCACCGGCGACGAGGACTTCCTGGTGCTCGAGCTCGGCATGAGCGCCCCCGGCGAGATCGACGCCCTCACGCGCCTCGCGCGCCCCCACGTCGGCCTCGTCACCGGCGCTGTTGCAGCGCACCTCGAGTTCTTCGAATCGGTAGACGGGATCGCAGACGCCAAGGGCGAGCTCTATTACGCACTTGCGAAATTCAGCACCGCGGTCGCCAACGCCGACGACCCGCGCATGCTGGCCCTGGCCGAGCGCGCCCACGGGAGCCGGCTCCTGCGCTACGGCCGCGCCGCGGACGCCGACGTCCGCCTGACCGCCGTCGCGGTCGACGGCGCTCGGCTCACGGCGTCGATCGACGTCGCCGGCACCCCGGTGACGGTCAAGCTCCAGGCCCTCGGCGCGCACAACGCGCACAACGCCGCGGCCACCCTCGCCATCGCCCGGGCCCTCGACCTCGACCCGCAGATCACCGCGGCGGCGCTGTCGGAGCGCTTCCGCCCGGGCAAGCACCGTTTGAGCTTGGTCCGCGCCGCCGCCGGCCTGACCGTGGTCGACGACTGCTACAACGCCAACCCGACGAGCGCCGTCGCGGCCCTCGAGGCCCTGACCGCCGCCGCCCCCGCGGGCGCCGTCAAGGGCGCCGTCCTCGGGACCATGCGCGAGCTCGGTCAGACGGCCGGCGCCCTGCACGCCGAGGTCGGCGCCGCCGCCGGCCGCCTCGGCTTCGTCTGGCTCGCCGCCACCGGCGCCCACGCCGCCGATCTGGCCCGCGGCGCCACCGCCGCCGGGGTCGCCACCGTCCTCACCGCCGCCGACGCGGCCGAGCTCGAGGGCGCCGTGCGCTCCTTCGCCGCGCCCGACCGCTGGCTGCTCGTCAAGGGCAGCCGCGGCGAGCGCCTCGAGCGCGTCGTCGAGATGCTCCAGGACGCCGCGACCGCCGGGGAGAACGCCTGATGTTCTACTGGCTTCACCAGCTCTGGGGCGACGACTCGCCGGGCTTCTTCCGGCTGCTCGACTCGTCGGTCTTCCGCGCCATCATGGCGCTCTCGACCGCGCTCTTCATCTGCCTGCTGCTCTACCCCTGGCTCATCAAGAAGCTCCAGGCCAAGCAGATCGGCCAGGTCGTGCGCGACGACGGCCCCGAGTCGCACTTCAAGAAGCGCGGCACGCCGACGATGGGCGGCACGCTCCTCATCATCAGCGCGCTCGTCAGCTGCCTCTTGTGGTGCGACCTCCAGAACCCCTTCGTGTGGCTGACCCTCGGCATCACCGCCTGCTACACGGTCATCGGCTTCCTCGACGACTACTGGAAGCTCCGCGACAAGAGCTCCGGCGGGATGCCCGAGAAGGGCAAGCTCGCGAGCCAGCTCGTCACCGTCGGCGTCTTCATGTGGATCTTCTTCGCGTACGTCGCGCCCGAGGTGCACTACGACATGCGCCTCCACTTCCCGTTCGTGAAGCCCGAGACCTTCACCGTCGAGCTCCCGCCCTGGCTCTACGCCGTCTTCGCATCGCTGGTCATCTTCGCGACCTCGACCGCCGTGAACCTCACCGACGGCCTCGACGGCCTCGCCATCGGCCCGACCATCATGAGCTCGGTGACCTTCGGCATCCTCGCCTATCTCACCGGCGCGACCCTCTTCGGCAAGCCCCTGGCCGGCTGGCTGCTGCTCCCCCAGGTCGACGGCGTCAACGAGCTCAGCATCCTGTGCGCCGCCATCGCCGGCGCCTCCATCGGCTTCCTCTGGTACAACACCTTCCCGGCGCTCGTGTTCATGGGCGACGTCGGCGCGCTGCCGCTCGGCGGCGCCCTCGGCGCCATCGCCGTCTTCACCAAGCACGAGTTCCTCAGCATCATCATCCACGGGATCTTCGTCCTCGAGTTCCTGTCGGTCATCATCCAGCGCTACAGCTTCAAGCTGACCGGCAAGCGCGTCTTCGCGATGGCGCCCATCCACCACCACTTCGAGAAGAAGGGGTGGCCGGAGTCCCGCGTCACGGTCCGCTTCTGGATCATCTCCATCATGCTGTCGCTGGTCGCCTTCGCCAGCCTGAAGGTGAGGTGACCGTGGCCGCGACGACCCCCGACATGGCGGCGCCCGCCCGCCGCGAGTACACCCCGGACCTGAGCCGCGAGCTCGGCCGCGTCGCGCCGTGGGACTTCCCGCTGCTCGCCGCGGTGGTGCTGCTCATGGGGCTCGGCGCGGTCATGGTCTACTCGGCCACCATCAACGAGGCGACCCAGCTCGTCGGCGACGGCGCGGCGAAGCTGAAGGTCCACCTGATGCACCTCTCGCTGGGCGTCGGGCTGCTCGTCGCCTTCACCTTCGTCGACTACAAGAAGCTCCGCCCGCTGGTCTACCCGGCGCTGCTCGGCGTCATCTTCCTGCTCGTCTTCGTCATCGTCGCCGGCGTCGAGGCCGGCAACGCCCGCCGCTGGCTCGCCCTGCCCGGCTTCAACGTCCAGCCGGCCGAGCTCGCCAAGCTCGGCTTCGTCCTCTTCCTCGCCCACTCCATCGCCAAGAAGGGCGGCCGCATCCGCCAGTTCACCGTCGCCTTCGTGCCGCACTTCATGGTGTGCAGCGTCCTCATCCTGCTCGCGCTGTTCCAGCCCGACTTCGGCACCAGCGTCATCCTCGTGGTGCTGATGTTCACGATGCTCTTCGCGGCCGGCACCCGCGTCAGCTACATCACGCTCTTCGTCTTCGTCGGCGGGTTCCTGGCGTTTCAGGCCATCGCGTCCAACGACATGCGCCTCGGTCGCGTGCTCGCCTCGATCGACCCGTGGGCCCACCGCGACGGCCGCGGCTACCACATGGTCGCCTCGCAGATCGCCATCGGCTCGGGCGGCGTCACCGGCCAGGGCATCGGCTACGGCGGCCAGACGCTGACGGGGCTGCTCCCCGAGGGCGAGACGGACTTCATCGTCGGGGTCATCGGCGAGCAGCTCGGCGCCATCGGCATGATCCTCATCGGCGCCGCCTTCATGCTCATCGTCTACCGCGGGATGCGCATCGCGGCCCGCACCGAGGAGGCCTTCGGGCGCTTCCTCGCCTTCGGCATCACGCTGCTGCTCGGCCTGCAGGCCGTCATCAACATGCTCGTCGCCGTCGCCCTCATCCCCACCAAGGGCCTGACGCTGCCCTTCGTGAGCTACGGCGGCAGCTCGATGCTCGTCAACGCCATCGCCGTCGGCATCCTGCTCAACATCTCGCGCTCCCACGGCATCGCGACCGTCCGCGCCTACGCCCCGCCCCCCGCGCCGACCGCCGCCAAGCGCAAGAAGGACGCCGTCCGGCGCCAGCAGACCGCCGCCCCGACCGGCTGGCGGGCGCTCCTGCGCTGGCCGCTGCGCAAGAAGAGGCGGCAGACCCTCGAGGAGGTGCTCTGATGGTCGCGCCCCTCATGGCGCTCGAGCGCGTGATGATCGCCGGCGGCGGCACGGGCGGCCACGTCTACCCGGGCGTCGCCGTCGCCGAGGAGATCCTGCGCCGCAACCCGGCGGCCCAGGTCGTCTTCGTCGGCACCGAGCGCGGGCTCGAGGCGACGATCCTGCCGCGTCTCGGCTACCGCCTCGAGACCATCACCGTCTCGCGCCTCAAGGGGGGCGGCCTGTGGGGCCGCGTCAAGGGCCTCTTCCGCCTCCCGGTCGGCATCTTCCAGTCCTGGCGCCTGCTGCGTCGGCTCGAGCCCCAGGTCGTCCTCGGCGTCGGCGGCTACGCCTCCGGCCCGGCGCTGCTCGCGGCCTGGCTGACCCGCCGCCCGACCGCCATCCAGGAGCAGAACGCCACCCCCGGGATGACCAACCGCTTCCTCGGCAAGCTCGTCCGCGTGGTGTTTGTCGGCTTCGCCGCCGGCGCCGGCGCCTTCAAGGCGAAGAAGACGACGTTCACGGGCAACCCCATCCGCGCCGCCCTCGCCGCCCGCCTCGCGGACGCCCCCGAGGCGCCCGGCGCCGCCGACGCGCTGCGCGTGCTCGTCTTCGGCGGCAGCCAGGGCGCCCGCTTCCTCAACGAGCGCGTCCCGGCCACCGTGGCCGCCCTCGCGACCGCGCGTGGCGACCTGACCATCACCGTCGTCCACCAGACCGGCCCCGCCGAGGCGGACGCGACCCGCGCGCGCTACGCCGAGCTCGGCCTCGCCGAGCGCGCCACCGTGCTGCCGTTCATCGACGACATGCCCACCGCCTACGCCGCCGCCGACCTCGCCGTCTGCCGCGCGGGCGCCCTGACCGTGGCCGAGCTGACCGCCGTGGGCCTGCCGAGCCTGCTCGTCCCCTTCCCGTTCGCCGCCGACAACCACCAGGAGGCCAACGCCTCGGTCCTCGCCGACGCCGGCGCCGCGCGCCTCGTCCGCCAGGACGCCTGGGACGACGCCGACGTCGCGACCTGGCTCGCCGAGCTCGCGGCCGACCGCCCGGCGCTCGCCGCGATGGCCGACGCCTCCCGGGCCCTCGCCCGCCGCGACGCCGCAAGCGCGATCGTCGACCGCCTGGAGGGGATCGCCCGATGATCGACCGCCTCCTCGCGCGCCTGCAGCAGATCCCGGACGTCGACGCCCGCGGCGACGAGCCGCTGGCCCCGCACACGACCTACAAGGTCGGCGGCCCCGCCCGCCGCTTCGTCGTGGCCCACACCCTCGAGGCGCTCCAGGCGACGCTGACGGCCCTGCGCTCGGTGGACGAGCCGACGCTGCTGCTCGGCAACGGCTCGAACGTGCTCATCGCCGACGCGGGCTTCCCGGGCACCGTCCTGACCCTCGGGCGCGAGCTGAGCCACTGCACCCTGACCCGCGACGCCCTCGGCGCCGGGGTCCACCAGCTCGAGGCCGGCGGCGGCTGCTCGATCACGCGCCTGTTGCGCCTGGCCAAGCAGGAGTCCGTGGCCGGCGTCGAGTTCCTCGGCGGCGTCCCCGCCACCATCGGCGGCGCCGTGCGCATGAACGCCGGCACCCGCGAGGGCGAGGTCAAGGACGCGCTCGTGACCGCGCAGGTCGTCCGCCCCGACGTCGCCCCGGCGTGGCTCGACCCGACCGAGCTCGGCCTCGCCTACCGCCACTCGAGCCTGCCCGCGGGCGCGGTGGTGACGGCGGCGCGCTTCCGCGTGACCGACGCCAGCTTGGAGATGCGCGAGCGCCTCGACAGCGTGCTGGCCTACCGCAAGGCGACCCAGCCGCTGCACCTGCCGAGCTGCGGCAGCGTCTTCGCCAACCCCGCGGGCGACAGCGCCGGGCGCCTCATCGACGCCGCCGGGCTCAAGGGCCGCAAGCTCGGCGGCGCCCAGGTCTCCGAGCAGCACGCCAACTGGATCGTGAACGTCGCGGGCGCCAGCGCCAGCGACGTCCGCTCGCTCATCGCGCTGTGCCAGGCCGAGGTGGCCCGGCAGTTCGGCGTCACGCTGCGCCCCGAGGTGCAGGTCATCGGAGATTGGGGCGACTGGAGCGACTCGGAGGTGACGCCATGAGCAACCGCAAGAGGGGGCAGGCGCGCTTCGAGCTCCGCGGGCTGCTGGCCTCCGCCGGGAGCCGCCTCGCGGCACTGCAACAGCGCGTCCGCCGCGGCGGAAATCGTCGCGTCGTCAAGACCCGAGCGGACCGCCCGATCGTCGCCGACGTCGCCGGGCAGGCGCGCGCTGCGTTGCAGCATGGCGCCCCCGAGCCCCGCCGCGGCGCGCTGCGGGCGGCGCTCGGGACGCTGTTCGGCTGGGCGCTGCCGGTGGTCGTCGCGACCGTGGCGTTCACGACCCCGCTGCTCGGGGTGCGGGCCTACCACTACGTGATGACGAGCGGGCACTTCAACGTCCACGAGGTGCTCGTCGAGGGCAACCGCAAGCTGAGCTACGACGCCATCCGCGCCACCCTGGGGGTCGCGCCGGGGACCCAGCTCCTGGCGACCGATCTCGACGCCATGGAGGCCCGCTGCCAGAGCCACCCCTGGGTCAGCTGGTGCAAGGTCGAGCGCGAGCTGCCGGACCGCCTGGTCGTCTCGCTGGTCGAGCACGAGCCGGCGGCGTACCTGGCGCTCGGCGAGCTGATGCTGGTCGACACCGCGGGCGAGGTCTTCACGACGGCGGCGGCGGCCGCGGAGCTCGTCGGGAGCTCGCCGAGCCTGCCGATCATCACCGGGATCGCGCCGGACGCGCTGGCGGCGCCGGGGCAGCGCGCGCAGACCGAGGCGCGGCTGCGCGCGGTGCTCAACGTCCTCGAGCTCTACCGCACGATGGGGCTCGACGGGCGCTGGCCGGTCGGCGAGGTGCGGCTCGACGCGGTGCGGGGGCTGACGCTGGTGCTGTCGCCGCTCGGCACCGAGGCGGTGCTGGGGCACGGGCCGTACCGCGACAAGCTGTACCGGCTCGAGTGGGTGCTCGAGAGCCTGCGCCAGGAGGGCCGGACGGCGGAGTACGTGGTGCTGGACGCCTTCGACGTGGACGGCGCCGACGGCGGCGGGCGCGTGGTGGTCAAGGCGGATCTGCCGCCGGCGGGCGAGGCGCTGATGGAGCAGGCGGCGGAGCGGGCGCGCGAGGCGCAGCGCTCGGTGCTCGGGCTGCCGCCGGACCCGGACCTCTTCGGGCCGGCCATCGCGCCGTCGCGCCTCGGCCCGGGTGCCGGCGCGGGCGTGGCGGACGACCTCGAGACAGACGACGGACGGGCGCGGCCCACGCTGACCGGGGGACGCCCGGCGCTCGAGCCGAACGAGTTGGATACGGACGGGGAGGGAGAGTAATGGCGCGGGGAACGGAGATCGTCGCGGGGCTGGATCTGGGCTCGAGCAAGGTCGCGGTCGTCATCATGGAGACCGACGGGAGCGAGCGGAACATCATCGGGGTGTCGCTGGTGCCGTCGGGCGGTGGGCTCCGCGAGGGGCAGGTGGTGTCCATCGAGCGCACCACCGAGGCCATCATGCACGCCGTCGACGAGGCGGCGCGGATGGCCGGCTGCCAGATCTCGAACGTCCGCGTCGGCATCGGCGGGTCGGGCACGATGGGCTACAACTCCGACGGGACCGTGGCGATCCGCGGCGGTCGGGTGCAGCAGTCGGACGTCGACCGGGTCCTCGAGGGGGCGCGCGCGGTGCCGCTGCACTCCGACAAGCAGATCCTGCATGCGCTGCCGCAGGAGTTCATCATCGACGGGCACGACCGCATCCGGACGCCGGTCGGGATGAACGGGGTGCGGCTCGAGGCGCGGGTCCACGTGATCACTGCCAACCGCACGGCCCTCATCAACGCCATCGAGTGCTGCGCCAAGGGCGGCCTCACGGTGGACAAGGTCGTCTTCGGCGGGCTCGCCTCGAGCGCCGCGGTGACCACCCGCGAGGAGCGCGAGCTCGGCTGCGTCGTGGTCGACGTCGGCGGCGGGACGGTGGATCTCGCGGTCTGGTACGACCACGCGCTGGTCCACACCGTGAGCCTCGACTGGGGCGGCGACGAGCTGACCAAGCAGATCGCCCGCGGGCTGCGCACGCCGGTGCGCGCGGCGGAGTCGATCAAGCAGCGCTTCGGGTGCGCGCTGGCGACGATGGTGTCGGACGGCGAGACCATGGAGGTCCCGAGCGTCGGCGGGCGCGAGCCGCAGATCCGGCAGCGCCACCTGCTGTGCGAGATCCTCGAGCCCGGGCTCGAGGAGATGTTCACCCGCGTGGCCCAGGAGATCGACGTCGCCGGGTGCCGCGAGCTGCTGGCGGCCGGGGTCGTGCTGACCGGCGGGACGGCGAACCTCGAGGCGGTGGCGGACCTCGGCGAGGACATCCTGGTCGGGATGCCGGTGCGGGTCGGCACGCCGCGGGGCGCCGGGGGCCTGGTGGACGTGGTGCAGGACGCGCGCTACGCGACGGCCGTCGGGCTGTGCCTCGACAGCTTCGACATGATGAGCCAGCCAGTCGGGGCCGCGAAGCCGACCCGCGGGGGCGGGGTGTGGAGCAAGATGCGCGGCCTCATCGATCAGTGGTTCTAGGCAGCGGTCGTGGGCGCGGCGTCACCCGCGCGGCCGCGAAGAACATCAGTCATAGAGGGGCAATGTCCGACCGCCCGCAGAGTGTCGGACAAATCGGTGTCCTGGGGAGGAACCAAGCCATGATCAGCTTCGAAGAGACCGTCGTGATGGGAGCCAACATCAAGGTGGTGGGCGTCGGCGGTGCCGGCGGGAACGCCCTCAACAACATGGTCCGCAATCAGCTGCAGGGGGTGAACTTCGTCGCCTGCAACACGGACATCCAAGCGCTCGACAAGAACGACGCGCCACACAAGATCCAGATCGGGGCGAAGCTCACGAAGGGTCTCGGCGCGGGCGCGAGCCCCGAGAAGGGCTGGAAGGCCGCGATGGAGGACACCAACTCCATCGCCGAGTTCCTGCAGGGCGCCGACATGGTGTTCGTGACCGCGGGCCTCGGGGGCGGCACCGGCACCGGCGCGGCGCCGGTGGTGGCGCAGGTCGCCAAGGAGCTCGGCGCGCTGACGGTCGGCGTCGTGACCAAGCCCTTCGAGTTCGAGGGGCGGCCGCGGATGCGCAACGCCCAGGCGGGGCTCGACGCGCTGCGCAAGTGCGTCGACACGCTGATCGTCATCCCGAACCAGCGCCTGCTCGCCATCGCGAACGAGAACATGAGCCTGCTCCAGGCGTTCCGCGAGGCGGACAACGTCCTCTACAACGCGGTGAAGGGCATCTCGGATCTCATCACCATCCCGGGCCTGGTGAACGTCGACTTCGCCGACGTCCGCACCATCATGGCCGAGCAGGGCATGGCGCTCATGGGCGCCGGCGCCGCGTCCGGGCGCGACCGGGCGTCGATCGCGGCCAAGCAGGCCATCTCCAGCCCGCTCCTCGAGGACACCTCGATCGACGGGGCGCGCGGGATCCTGGTGAACATCACCGGCGGCGACAACATGGGGCTGATGGAGATCAACGACGCCATCTCGCTCATCCAGGACGCGGCGCACCCCGACGCGAACATCATCTTCGGCGCGGTCATCGACCAGGGGCTCGGCGACGACCTCCACATCACGGTGGTGGCGACCGGCTTCGACTCCGAGGCGGACGACCGCACCGACGTGAACCGGGCCGAGGTGCGCGAGCGCGAGCCGGTGACCGAGATGTCGATGCCGGAGCCGCCGGAGCTGCCGCCCCTCGTGAGCCACGACGACTACGACCGGAGCCCCTTCGTCGCCGTCGGCTCCTCCGGCGCGCGGCGCCAGACCGGGTTCGGCGAGCAGGCGCCCATGCCCAACGAGTTCAAGCCGAAGCCGTGGCAGACCGGCGGCCGGACCTTCGTGGACGGCGGGCGCAAGCGCAGCCCGTTCTCCCTCGGGTCCGAGAGCGAGTTCGGGCCCTACGGCCCGCCGAAGAAGCGCTGAGCCGCAGCGCAAGACGGTGTCCTCCCCCGACGGCGGGCCCGGAGACGGGCCCGCCGCCCCTGAGGGGTCAGGCACCCTCACTTTTTACTTTCGCCCCTCGAGCCCAGGCCCCCCGCTGCCGCGCGATCCACAGGGGTCAGGCACCCTCACTTTTTACTTTCGCCCCTGAACCCTCCGCCGCACGCTGCCGCGCGATCCACAGGGGTCAGGCACCCTCACTTTTTACTTTCGCCCCTGAACCTTCCGCCGCACGCTGCCGCGCGATCCGCCGGCGTCACGCACCCTCACTGACCTGAAACGGCAGGGCGCGGACCGGAGTCCGTAGCTCTCTCCGACGGCAGGTCGGGACCCGGAGGCCGCAGCTGG
>PHBI01000028.1:0-11607 GCA_002841945.1 Deltaproteobacteria bacterium HGW-Deltaproteobacteria-14 | reverse complement strand
CCGCGCCCGATACGACGCCGTTTCGCGCCCTGAAAGGCCCGCCTGGCCAACGCGAAGCGGGCCAGGCGGTGGCGAGACTGACCTGAAACGGCAGGTCGGGACACGGAGGTCGTAGCTGGTCCCGTCGGACGACGAAGTCGGCCGACGCGAGCCGCGGAGACCGCAGGGCCCGACCGATACCCGGGCGCTGCGCCCCGCCCCCCCCCCGAAGGAAGCCCGAAGGGGCCGCCTGGCCGACGCGAAGCGGGCCAGGCGGTGGGGAAACTTCTTACCTTCGCCCCTGATCCCTGCGCCCCCGGAGCCGGGGTCGCCGTGCCAACGAAGGCCGGGGGCCCGACCCGCAGAACCAGGCGCGACCTCGTTCCTTGGTTGAAACGGCCCCCTGCGCTATGGTCCCCGCGATGAAAAACACTGGATTGATCGCCACGCTCTTCGCGGCGCTGATGCTGACGGCCTCCCCGGCCGCTGCGCAGCGCTGCCCCGCCACCAAGGGTTCTCCCACCGTCTACGCCATCGGCAGCTCCACCCTCGGGAGCGTGCTCGGCCCGATGCTGCAGCGCATCCTCAAGGACGACGGGATCGAGATGCACCGCTGGGGACGCGCCTCCTCCGGCCTCGCGCGCCCCGACTTCCACGACTGGCTGGCGCTGGCGCCGGGCCTGATGGCCAAGCACAAGCCGGACATCGTGGTCGTGTCCCTGGGTACCAACGACTTCCAGCCGCTCTACAACAAGGGCAAGTGGGTCGGGCTCGACAGCGAGAAGTGGGAGGCGATCTACGCCAAGCGCGTGGACAAGCTGCTGACGCTCACGGGGGGCAAGAAGAAGCAGCGCCTCGTCATCTGGATGGGCCCCCACGCCTTCGCCGGCGAGCGCGCCGAGGCGCAGGGCCCCGTCGTCAACCGCATCATGCGCGAGCGCGTCGAGGCCTACGCCGCCGCCGGCGGCAACGCGGTCTTCGTCGACGCCTTCGGCGCGACCCTGGGGAGAAACGGGCGGCCCCTCGAGGAGGCGAAGCTCCCGGGCAGCTCCAAGGTCGAGCGCATCCGCACCGGCGACAACATCCACCTCACCACCGACGGCGTGCGCTGGCTCATGGCCGAGCCCGTGCTGACCTACATCCGCCCCTGCATCCCGGGCAACGACCCGGTCGCGACCAACGACGCCCCGAGCGCGGCTGAGGCCGCCCCAAGCGGCGACGGCGCGGGCACCGCCGAGGACGGCGGCGGCGCCGTGGCGGCGGAGGGCGACGCGGGCGCCACCGCGACGGGGGACGCTCCGATCTCCGCCCAGGGCGAGTCCGCCGCGGCCGACGACGGCCAGAAGGCCGACGGCGACAAGGTGGACGGCGACGCCCCGGTCAAGGACGAGGCCCAGGGCGAGGCCGACGCGCCCCAGGCCGAGGAGCCCCGGGACGACGGCGCGCGCCCGACCGAGACCGACGACGCCGCCAAGCCCCAGCCTGCGGCCGACGACGCCGCCAAGCCCGACGGCGACAGCGCCGCCAAGCCGAACGGCGACCAGGCCGACGCCGCCAAGCCCGACGGCGACAGCGCCGCCAAGCCGAACGGCGACCGGCCCGACGCCGCCAAGCCGAACGGCGACCAGGCCGACGCCGCCAAGCCCGCCCCGGACGTCGCTCGCGTCGCCAGGACCGCCCCCGGACCCGCGCAGCAGCCCGACGAGGCGCACGTCAAGCCGGCTCCCCCGGTGCCGACCGGTCCACCGGCCCCGGCGCGCTCGCCGAGCCGCGTGGCGCCGGACCGCGACGGGGACGCCGGCGCCGTCCGCCCCCGGGTCGCGCGCGTCCGCACGTCCGAGGAGCGCTGAGCCCAGGCGCGCACGCGCCCCACCCCGCCCCCCTTGATCCCCTGGTCCTCGCCCGCCTAAGGTAGAACGACAGGGCGGGACGCGAAGGTCGTAGCTGCCCCTGTAGACCGACGATGTCGCTCCGCAGCGGGGCTCGGGGCCGACCGACACCCGGGCGCTGCGCCCCCCGAAAGACCCGCCTGGCCGAGGCGAGACGGGCCAGGTGGTGGGGAAACCAAGCTCACCCTCGAACGCGGACCCTGGAGCCCATGACCCCGTATCGCATCGGATGGATCGCGGCCGTCGCGGCCGCGGCGATGATCCTCGTCCAGATCGCCGGCTACAGCTGGTTCGTCATCCCGGTCTCGGAGAGCTTCCGCTTCCCGCTCTGGATCCTGGTGGCGATCTACGCCGGCCTGCAGTTCTGGATCTGGCGCCTGACGCAGCAACGGCTCACGCTGACCGACGACGAGGTCGTGCGCTGGGGCGACAAGCTCGAGCAGGCGACCCCGACGATCCTGCGGCTGTACGCCCAGCATCAGCCGGTCAAGGAGATCGCGAGCACGGTCGAAGCGAGCCACGGCATCCCGCCCGACATCACGCTGCGCTACATCATCGCCCTCGGAAAGTACGGGTCGCCGCCGCCGCAGACCGACAGCGACGCCCTCGGCCCGAGCCCGCCCTCGGACGACCCCGCCTCCCCAGAGGTCACATGAAGCACGCGCTCGTCGCTCGCCCCCATCGTCGCCTCCTCGTCGCGGCGGCCGCCCTCGCGGCGGCCACGGGCTGCACGGGCGCCAGCCCCAAACCAGCGCTGACCGCCGACGCCGTGGGCGACGCCAGTCAGACCCCGCAGCTCAGCCGCGTCGAGACCACCGTCGACCTCGTCGACCTCACCGCCGGCGGCGTCGCGACCGTCACCTGCGCCGCGTACGACCAGTTCGACGCCGCGTGGGAGACCGAGCTGCTCGACTTCGAGGTGACGGCGGGCAACGGCCAGCCGGCCCAGGGCGTCACCCGCGACGGCGATCGCGTGACCTTCAACTGGGCCGGGGTGTACCGCGTCCGGTGCGCCTTCGGCGGGATCCCCGCGACGGAGGACACGTCGCCGGTCGACGTGACCGTCGCCGCTGGCGCCGCCGCGACCCTCGGGACCCACGTCTACCGAACGTCGCTCACCGCCGGCGACTCGACCTCGGTCGCCTGCACCGTCAAGGACGACCGCGGCAACCCGGCCGCCGCCGCGACCGCCGTCCAGGTCACGCCAGGCGACGGCGTCACCGTCGAGGGCAGCCGGCTGACCTTCATCCGCCCGGGCGCCTTCGCGGTCGTCTGTGCCCTCGCCGACGGCAGCGTCGTGGCCGACGACGCGGTGACCGTCACGGTCGTCCCCGGCAAGCTCGTGCTGCTCCGGACCGAGCTCTCGACCGACACCATCCACCCCACCGAGCCGGTGAACATCAGCTGCTTTGGCGAGGACGCCTACGGCAACGCGGTGACCCTCGAGAAGGTGTTCACCCTGCCGGTCGACGGCATCGACTGGCTCGACGACACCCGCCTGCGCGTCACCTCTACCCGCACCGGCAGCTACCAGCTGGCCTGCACGCCCAAGGAGAGCTGGGTCAAGGCGGCCCAGGTCCCGGCGACCCTGACGGTGCTGCCGGGGAGCCCTGTTGCACTGCACCTTGGGCTCAGCCCGGACCGAAACGTCTATACGGTCGGAGCCCGTGTGCGCTGCACAAGCACCCTGGCGGACGCCTGGGGGAACCCGGTGCCCGAGGTCGGGGACACGCTGGTGACGGAGTCGCGGCTCGACGGGACGCTGCGCGAGGCGGTCCCGAACGGCGAGAAGGCGACCCTCGACGCAGAGGGCATCTGGACGCTCACGGTGGCGACCGGCGCGCCCTGGAACCTGAGCGCGAGCCGCACCGTGGCGGCCGACGCCTCGTCACCGAGCATCGACATCACCTACCCGGCGCGCGGCGCGATGGTCACGAGCGCGACTGGGCAGATCACCATCACCGGCAGCGTCACCGACCCCACCGGCGGCCTTCACGAGGTCCGGGTCAACGGCGCGGCGCAGCAGGTCGCCGAGGGCGCCCACAGCTGGCCGATCAACATCCCGTGGGGCGGCCCCCACGGGCTCAACGTGATCACCATCGAGGCGACGGACGTGAACGGGAACACGTCGCGGGTCGCGCAGAGCTTCCTGCTCGCCACGGGGTGGAAGGCGCCGGCGGCCCGCTTCGACGACGGCCTCATCGTCCACCTCGCCAAGGCCTTCATCGACGACGGCGTGCGCGGCCCGAAGCTCGACGACCTGACGACCATCTTCAGCCGCGTGGTCAACGACATGGACCTCTCGTCGCTCCTCCCGTCCCCGGTGGTGACCTACGCGGGCTACGACGTCTACCTGAAGAACCTCGAGTACGACGAGCCCATCCTCGCGGTGACCCCGGCGCTGGGGTCGCTGAACCTCGCCATGCGCATCAACAACCTCGCGCTCGACGTGGACGCGGACGGCTTCATCGACGTCGGCGGGATCGTCACCGCCAGCGCGATCGACATCCAGATGAAGCTGAACGTGGCGGTGACCGGCGGCCAGATCCGCGTGACCGCCGGGGCGACGGTGGTGCAGGTGTCGGACCTGAACATCGACGTCGGGTGGGCCATCAACTGGCTCATCAACTTCTTCGAGCAGGACGTCGCCGACGCCATGTCGGGCGCCTTCGAGGACGCCCTGCGCGGCCAGGTCCCGAGCCTCCTCGAGGACGCGCTCGGCGCGCTCGCCCTCGACCAGAGCTTCGTGGTCCCGCCGCTGCTACCCGGGATGCAGCCCATCAACCTGGCGATGGTCGGCCGCCCGACCGACGTGCACCTCTCGACCGACGCCCTCGACGTCGATCTCGGCACGACCGTCTCGACGCTCAAGCGGGTCCCGTGGTCGGCGCCAGGCTCCATCGTGCGCGGGGGGTGTTTCGGGACCGACAGCGGCGTGCCCACCTGGCGCAGCGACAAGCGCCTCGGCTTCGGGCTGTCGACCGACGTCCTCAACCAGGTGCTGTTCAGCGTCTGGTGGGGCGGCGCGCTGGAGGTCTCGGTGGATCCGTCTCAGCTCGGGGACCTCTCCGAGTACGGGGTCTCGGACGTCTCCGTGACGCTCTCGGGGCGGATGCCGCCGATCCTCACCGACTGCCTCGACGACCAGCTGTACCTGCAGCTCGGCGAGCTGGACGTGGACGCGACGCTGAAGTTCGGCGGGCTCCCGCTCGACGTGGGGATGATCGTGGCCTTCACGACGACGGCCGAGGTCAGCGCGGACGCCACCGGCAACCTCTCGCTCACGATCGGCAGCATCGCCCCCGAGGACATCGTCATCGACATCGTCCGGGTCGAGTCGGACCTCTTCTCCGAGGACCAGGAGGGCGTGCTCATCGATCTCCTCCGCGAGCAGCTGCTCTCGAAGCTGCTCGAGGGGCTCGCCGGCCAGGGCCTGGCGGACTTCCCGCTGCCGGAGATCGACCTCGGCGCGGTCTCCCCCGACCTCGCCGGCCAGACCATCTCGATCCACGGCGTCGCCATCGACCGCAAGCGCGGCTACGTCCTGCTAGAGGGCAATCCCTAGCGCACCGATCCACAGCCCCGCGAAGCGGGGCTCTGGGCCGGTGTCCACGCCGTGCGAGCGGCGGGTGCAGACCGCACATCTAGCCTGGGCTCCCGAGCAGCGGGTGGAGCTTGATCTTGAACTCCTCGGGGGTGAACGGCTTGGTGATGTAGAAGCGCGCCCCAGCCTCGCGGGCCGCCGCCCTGATCTCCGGCGTCTGCTCTGACGTGATGAAGCCGAGCCGCACCGCGGGGTCGTAGACGCGCAGGTGCTGCAGCAGCTCCATGCCGCCCATCTCCGGCATGTTCCAGTCGGCGAGCACCACGTCCGGCTGCTCACGCTGGTAGACCTCGACGCCCTGGCGGCCGTTCTCGGCCTCGTGGACTTCGACGTTCTCGAAGCCCGCTTGGCGCAGGGTGCGGCGCACCAAGAGACGCATCACCTTGCTGTCGTCGACGATCAGGACCTTCATCGGGGATCTCCGGGCGGTGACGGGGCGCGCCTCGCTCAACTTGGCCGCATGATAATCTTCTGCTCGAAGGCCATCCCCGCGTCCTGAAGGGCGCGCGGGTGAACCAGCAGTACGGCGCGGTACTCGCCGGTGTCGAGGAAGCTCTCCGGGCAATGGCTGAAAACAAAGTCCGGGTTTCGAAGTTGCTCATAGAACCACTGCAGGAAGGCCCCTGTCACGTCGACGACCGCGATGGCGGCGCTCGCCGCCAGCGACTGATCGAGCTCCGGCGGGGACGCGGGGACCACGGCGGCGGCCGTGGCCGCCCCGGAGTTGGGTCGGGGCCGGATCGCCGAGACCGGCCGCGAGCCGGGCTGCCCGATGGACTCGTCGTGGCTCGGAGAGATGGCGCGGATCGGGGTGACGGATCCGAGCGGCGGAGGTGGAGGCGACCCCTCGGTCGGCTGCGACGACGGGGCTGCGCTCGACCTCCCCGACGCGACCTCGGGCCGCAGCGGCGGCGCGGCGCCGGCCTGGCCGGGCGCCGCGAGGCTCGCCTCGCCGGGCAGCCAGTCCCCGGTGCCGACCAGCGCGAGCGCGTGGGTCTCGCCGTCGAGCGTGAGGCTGAAGCCGACCGCGCGCACCCGCTCCGGCGGCTCGTCGCTGAGCGCCTCGGCGACCGGGATGCGGCGCAGGCTGCGCGCGTCGACGCCGTTGTTCCAGCGCCGATTCTCCTCGTGGACCTCGCGGTTCCACGCGCCGATCGCGACGTTGATGATCTCGTCGAAGGCCAGCTCGATCTCGTCGGTGACCTCGTCGGGGGACGCCGGGAGCATGAGGAGCTTGGCGCCGAGGCTCCGGACGAGGGCCTCGTCCACGACCACCGCGACACGCCCCTGCTCGGACCCGAGCAGGCAGGTCTCGACCCAGAACACGTCACCCCGACACGGGTTCAGGGCCGCCTGCCCGTGGAGTCCGGCGAGGGCGATGGTCACGTCGTCGCCGACGAGGACGCCGACGGACTCGAAGAACGACACGAGTGGGCGCTCGAACCACGGGCGGCCGCCCTTGTTGCTCGGGGTGCTCACGGGGCCTCCGGGGAAGCTGTGGCCGGGCGCGGCGGGTGGCTCGACGCGACGCCGCGCACCGGAGCGGAGGCGGGCCTCGGCGCGGTCACGCGGCCACCAGCCGGAAGATGTGGGACGGGTCCAGCACGGACACCAGGCGCCCGCCGGCGTCACGCGCGATGCTGGAGACGAGCCCCCCGATGTTCAGCCCGTCGAGGTCGGGCCCATCGGCCGCGACCAGGTGGTCGACCGTCTCGACGCCGTCTACCTGGACGGCGAGCGGCGAGTTTCCGGCCTGCCGCAGCACCAGGGCGATGTCGCGGTGGGTCTCGCCGGCCAGCTCGGCGGCGTCCGCGAAGAGCCTGTCGAGGCGGAACATGGTGGTGTTTCGGAGCCCTTCGACCCGCGCTCTGGCGCCGGCGAGGTCGCCATGGGCGACGAGCTGATCGACCTCGGCGCCGGCAGCGTGGAGCTCGGTGTGCGGTCGCTCGAAGGGTCCGACGCGGTGGGCGATCGTCCCAGCTGCGGCCTGCTCCTCCAGGAAGCGACCGAAGGGGCACCCCGCGGCGTGGGTCTCGCCATGAAATCGGGCACCGGCGTCCACCGCCGCCGCCAGCTCGGCGAGCCACGCGTGGTGATCGCTGGCGTAGCCGGCCAGCGACGCCAGCAGCGCGTCCCGATCCGCGGCGACGGACCGCTGTCCGATCGCGAGGCGCAGGTCGACGAGGCCGATGACCGCGCCGCGCAGGTTGATGACGCCCCGCACGGCGGGGTGGGTGTTGGGCACTCGGACGATGGCGGGGAGCGTCACCATCTGCTCGACCGCCGCGTGCGAGACAGCGAAGAGATGCGCCGCTGCGGTGAAGATGACGTGGAGTTCGCCAAGCTCATCGGCGTTGTTGCGCTGCGTCATGGTGGGGATGGTCATCCGGGCCTCACGCGGGGTTCTGCTGGAGAGAACGGAGGATTCCCCCCTGACCTGAAGTGAAAAGGACGCCCCCGGGCGCTTCGCGAGACGCCGTGAAGCGCACCGCACGCGCCCGCAGACGGGATCGCAGGAGCGGGGGAGCGGCGCTCGTCGCTGCGCGGCACCGTACGCGCGGGCCCATCTCACGCCGGGCGCCGTCGAGACACCGTGAAATGCCCGCTAAAGGCGTGGGGTCGAGAACCCGTTATCGATAGAGCGACGCGCCCCGCACGCGGCGCCGAGTCGCGAGGAGCCACGCCTGAGATGACGCCAACACCCCACCCCGACCTGCTCGCCAGCGATGACTCCCCGATGACCTGCGCGCTCGTCGCACGTCGCCCCTGCGTCGCCGTCAACGACCGGGACACGCCGGAGGTCTGCCCGTGAGTCCCCTTGGATTGGAAGACGCCGAGCTCCTCAACGAGTTCGTCATCGAGTCCCGCGAGCTCCTCGATGACGTCGAGGTCCAGCTCATCGCCCTCGAGCGCACCCGCACCCACAGCGGCAAGCCCGACCGCGGTACCCTCGACGCCATCTTCCGCGCGTTCCACTCGATCAAGGGCAGCGCGGGGTTTCTCGACTTCCCACACCTCGTCCGCGTCACCCACATCGCCGAGTCCCTCCTCGACGACCTCCGAGCCGAGCGCTTCACCCTGACCGGTGACCACGTGACGGTGATGTGCGACGCGCTGGACTTCTCGCGCGACGGGCTCGACATCGTGAGCTCCGCCCAGTCCGACGCCGCCCTGGCGAGCCGCGCGGACAGCGTCGTCGAGAAGCTCCGCGACGCCATCGCCGCGTCATCCAGCTCCCCCGAGGCGGCGAGCGCTCCTCAGCCGGTCGCTCCGGTCGCCGCGCCCTCCCCGGCGACCGTCGAGCTCCCCGCCCCCCCGCCGTCGGAGGCCCCCGCGGCCCCGGCGATCCCGGCGGCCCCCGAAGGCGCGGCCCCACCGGACGACGGCCCATCACCGGCGGCGACGGCTGGCGGCGGGGGGCGCCGCGAGACGATCCGCGTCGACGTCGAGAAGCTCGACTCGTTCATGAACCTCGTCGGCGAGCTGATCCTCGCCGAGAACATGGTCACCCACAACGAGGAGGCGGCCAGCCTGAAGCTCGAGGGCTTCCAGCAGGCCTCGATGCACCTCAACCGCGTGACCCGCGATCTGCACGACGTCGCGGTCGCGGTCCGGATGGTCCCGATCGGGGGCATCTTCCACAAGATGGAGCGCCTCGTCCGCGACCTGGCGCAGAAGCTCGACAAGGACATCGACCTCGTCACGTCGGGGGCGGCGACCGAGGTCGACAAGAACCTCATCGAGAGCATCGCGGACCCCCTGGTCCACCTGATGCGCAACGCCATCGACCACGGCCTCGAGCCCTCCGAGGAGCGCGTCCGCAGGGGAAAGCCGGCCAAGGGCACCATTCGCCTCGACGCCCGTCATCACGGCGGCGAGGTGTGGATCTCGGTCAGCGAGGACGGACGCGGCCTCGACCGCGACAGGATCCTGAGCAAGGCCATCGACCGCGGCCTCGTCGACCCGGGCGGCACGGCGTCGTGGCCCGACTCCGCGGTCTACCAGCTCATCTTCGAGCCGGGGTTCTCCACCGCCGCGACGGTCACCAACGTCTCCGGGCGCGGGGTCGGCCTCGACGTCGTGCGACGCAACATCCAGCAGCTGAAGGGCCGCATCGAGATCGCCAGCGAGCGGGGCCAGGGGACGACCTTCACCCTCCGCATCCCGCTCACGCTGGCCATCATCGAGGGCATGCTCGTCGAGGTCGGTGAGGCGCAGTACACCATCCCGCTGCTCTCGATCCGCGAGTCCATCCAGATCGGGCGCGACACGATCCGCGCCCTCCCCGACGGCCGCGAGCTCGCCGACGTGCGCGGCACCTTCGTGCCGGTCATCCGGCTGGCGAGCGTGCACGGCCTGACCGCCAACGATCCCGCCCGCGGCATCCTCGTCATCGTCGAGCACGAGGCGAAGCTCGCGGCGCTCCACGTCGACGCCATGCTCGGACAGCGGCAGACCGTCATCAAGCCGCTCCCCGACTACCTCGGCGACCACGCCACCATCGCCGGCTGCTCGATCCTGTCGAGCGGCCAGATCAGCCTCATCCTGAATCTCGGTGGGCTCACTGCGCACATCAAAGCCGTCCGTGGGGCAGGCCCGCACGAGGCCGCCGCTTGACCCGTTCGCCCCGACCTCCGGCCCGCGCGAGGATCCCGTGATCAAGAACATGCCCATCGTCCGCAAGCTCATCCTCACCAACACCGTCGTGGGCCTCCTCGGCGCGGTCGTCGTGGCGATCATCTCCGAGACGGAGGCCGCGGTGGCCGTGGTCGTCGTCGGCCTGGTCGCGCAGCTCGCGACGCTGGTCATGGGACGCAGCGTCTCGCGGGGCATGGCGGGGTTGACCGCGGCGGCGACGCGCATCGCCAGCGGCGACATGAGCCAGCGCGTGAGGTGCACCGGAGGCGCCGAGGTCGTGGTCCTGTCGAAGTCGCTCGACCGCATCGTGGTGACGCTCAACGCGTTCAACGCAGAGCTCGAGTCCCTCGCACACCACGCCCGGATCGGGGATCTCGACAAGCGCAGCGACGCCGCCGCCTACAGCGGAGGCTACCGAAGCGTCATGGAGGGGGTCGACAGCATCCTCGAGGCCTTCGCCGGGCCGACCCGGGATCTCCGCGACGCGCTCAGCCGAGCAGCCGACGGCGACCTGACCCAGCGGCTCAACGGGGCCACCGGAGGCGAGTACGCGCTCCTCCAGACCGCGTGGAACGCGACCCTCGACAGCCTCAACAGCGCGCTCTCCGGGGCGCGCGAGGCGGCCGCGCAGGTCGACCGGCGGACCGGTCACATCCGCCAGACCGCGCAGGGGCTCGCGGGCGGCGCCGCCGAGCAGGCCGCGACGATCGAGCAGATCTCGGCGCAGATGACCCAGATGGCCGGCCAGACCCGAAACAACGCCGAGAGCTCGCAGCTCGCGAGCGAGATCGCTCACCAGGCGAGCGAGCGCGCCTCCCGCGGCGACCGCGCGATGGGTGAGATGGTCAGCGCGATGGACGCCATCCAGGCTTCTAGCCGCGACATCTCGCGGATCATCAAGGTGATCGACGAGATCGCCTTCCAGACGAACCTCCTCGCGCTCAACGCCGCGGTCGAGGCCGCCAGGGCCGGTGTCCACGGCAAGGGCTTCGCGGTGGTCGCCGAGGAGGTCCGCAACCTCGCGGCGCGCAGCGCCCAGGCGGCGCGCGAGACCACCGACATGATCGAGGCGTCGATCCAGAAGGTGGAGCTCGGCACACGGATCGCGAAGGAGACCGCCGGGGCGCTCGACCGGATCGTCATCGGGTTCGGTCAGGTCACCGAGCACATCGGCCGCATCGCCGAGGCGAGCGGGGATCAGGCCGAGGGCATCGCCCAGATCACCGACGGCCTCTACCAGGTGAACCACGTCATCCAGAACACCACCGCGAGCTCCCAGGAGAGCGCCGCGGCTGCCATAGAGCTGTCCCGGGCGGCCGAGAACCTCACCGCGCGGGAGTACCTCACGTTCGTGGGGCGCATGTACCAGCTTCCCGCCCCCCTGTCGCAGGTACGGTGCGACGAACTTCTTAACCTGCTTGGCTTGGCCGAAACGGGGAAGACCCTCGTGGTCGAGTTTTCCCACGGCATGAAGAAGAAGCTCTCCCTGGCGGCCGC
>PHBI01000254.1 GCA_002841945.1 Deltaproteobacteria bacterium HGW-Deltaproteobacteria-14 | reverse complement strand
GACCCCGGCGCCGACCGAGCCCGCGCCTGCGCCCGCGCCGGCTCCTGCGCCCGCCCCGGCGCCCGCGCCGTCCACCCCCTGATGGCGGAGCTCCTCGCCTGGAAGCACCTGACGGGCCGTCAGATCGCGGCGCTCGATCCCGGCCGGACCGTGGTCTGGGTGAGCTGCTCGCCGGTCGAGGTCCACGGCCCGCACCTGCCGACCGTGACCGACAACATCGAGGCCCGCGGCATCGCGCGGGCCGCGATCGACCACTTCTCCCGGCGCTTCCCCGAGGTCGTCCACGTCGAGGTGCCGCCGGTCTACGTGGCGGCCGACGTGCTGCCGCACAAGGGGTCGCTGGCGTTTCGCCCGACGACCGTGATGCGGGTCATCGAGGATCTCGGGCGGACGCTGAACGCGCAGGGCTTTCGCAACGTGTGGGTGACGAACTTCCACGGCGGCCCGCGCCACTTCGTGGCCATCGAGGCGGCGTGCGACCGCGTCAACCGCCGCCACGGGGCGCGCATGGCGAGCCTGTTCTCGCTGCTGTTGACGCGGCTCACCGGGGGCTCGACGGACCTGTCGGACGTCATCGGCGACGTCGCGGGGATCCGCCGCGAGGACCTCGTCGGCGACTCCCACGGGGGCGCGCTCGAGACGTCGCTGATGCTGCACCTCATCGGGCAGCACGTGGACCCGGTGTACCGCGAGCTCGGGCGGCGGACCGTCGAGGACACCCTGGCCGAGCAGGGCAAGCCGCCGCTCGCGTCGCCGGGGCAGAAGCAGGGCCTGCGCTCGATGGTGCGCGGCTTCCGCGAGAAGCTCCGCTACTACCACGCCGAGACGTACTCGGGGACGCCGTCGCTGGCGACGCCGGAGGCGGGCGCGCAGATCCTCGACCGCCTCGGCGAGATCGCCGCCGAGGGGTTCGCCGACCTGTGGACGGGCCGCATCGGGCCGGAGTCGTGCCGCTCGCCGCTGTGGCCGGCGCGCTGGCTCTTCACCGAGCCGCGCTTCGGGGCGGCCTTCGAGCGGCTGCTGGGGCTCCCGAGCCCGATCTGGTAGCGCGCTCGGTTTCATTCGCCGGCGGAGACGGGCTCAAGGGATCGGGACATCGGACGACGTGGGAGTGGACCCGCGCGCTTCAGCGCGCCACGCCCGCTGCCCCCGAGGAGGCCCCGTTGAGCGACCCGAAAGACCACGAGCGCCGCGCCTCGCACCGCGTCCTGATGGTCGCCTGGCCCGCGTCCTACGCCTTCGACGACAACCCCACCGTGCTCACGAGCGCGGAGATCCAGGACTTCAGCCCGACCGGGGCCTTCCTCTCGGCGACCCTCGAAGAGTGCGAGCGGGTGGTGCCGGGGAGGATCCTGACGCTCCACGGCGAGATGTGGGGGGTGCCGTTCTCGCTGCCGGGCGAGGTCCGCTGGGTCGGCTGGAGCGACGAGCACGAGCGCTACGGCTTCGGCGTCGCCATCGACCGCGAGGTCTCGCTGTGGCGCCTGCTCCACAGCCCGTCCGCGCCGATGGGCCCGGAGGGCGAGAAGTAGCCTGCGTCGGCGGCGGGGCGGGCGCACGGCGCGCCTACTTGATGCCGTAGACCTTGAGCTTGTCGTAGAGCGTGCGCTCGCCGATGCCGAGGCGCTCGGCGGCCTTCTTGCGGTGCCCGCCGACGGCGGTCAGGGCCTCGAGGATGGCGGTCTTCTCGGCGGTCGCCAGGGTGCCGCCCGCGTCCGGGGTCGCGCCCGCGGTGGAGCCGGTGCCGAGGATGAGCTCCTCGTCGCTGAGCACCCTGCCGTCGGCGAGGATGGCGGCGCGCTCGAGGGCGTTGAGGAGCTCGCGCACGTTGCCCGGCCAGTCGTAGCCGACGAGCGCCGCGCGCCCGCTGTCGTCGAGGCTCAGCCCGGGCTTGCCGAGGGACTGGCCGACGCGGACGAGGAGGTGCTCGGCCAGCGGCAGCAGGTCCGCGCGGCGCTCGCGGAGCGGCGGCAGGCGCACCGGGAACACGGCGAGGCGGTGGTAGAGGTCCTCGCGGAAGCGGCCGGCGGCCATCTCGGCGGTGAGGTCGCGGTTGGTCGCCGCCACCCAGCGGACGTCCGCCGTCAGCGCCTGAGAGCCGCCCACGCGCTCGAAGGTCCGCTCCTGCAGCACCCGCAGCAGCTTCGCCTGGAGTTCCTGCTTGAGCTCGCCCACCTCGTCGAGGAAGAAGGTCCCGCCGTCGGCCAGCTCGATGCGCCCGCGCCGCCGCTGGAGCGCCCCGGTGAAGGCGCCCTTCTCGTGGCCGAAGAGCTCGCTCTCGAGCAGGTTGTCCGACAGCGCCGCGCAGTTGATGGCGACGAACGGCCCGCCGCTGCGCTTGCTCTGCGCGTGCACGGCGCGGGCGGCGACCTCCTTGCCGGTGCCGCTCTCGCCGACCAGCAGCACGGTCGCGTCGGTCCGCGCCACCTTGCCGAGGGCGGCGACGACCGAGCTCATCGCCGGGTCTCCCCAGGACAGGCGCTCTTCCCCGGGGTCGGTCGCGAGGGTGCGCTCGACCTGGTCCTTGAGCCCGCGGCGCTCGAGGGCGCGCTCGGCCAAGAGGCGCAGCTCCGTCGGGCTCGCGATCGGCTTCTGCAGGTAGTCGAAGGCGCCGAGCTTCATCGCCTCGACCGCCCCCTCGACCGTCCCGTGCGCCGACAGCACGATGACCTCCATCTCGGGGTAGTCCGCGCGCGCCTTGCGGAGCAGCGTCATCCCGTCGACCCGTGGCATCTTCAGGTCGGTCAGCATCAGGTGGAAGCTGCCCTTGCCCAGGGCGTCGAGCGCCCGCTGCCCGTCGGCGGCGAGGACCACGTTGTGGCCTTCGTCCTCGAGCACCTCGCCGATGAAGGTGCGGATGCCCTCTTCGTCGTCCACCACCAGGATGCGCGCCATGCCGTGTCTCCTCATGTCGTCGTCGCCGCGGTCGGCGCCGGCGGGATGCGCACCCGCACCACCGCGCCCCCGTCCGGGGCGTTGAGCGCCTCGATCGTCCCGCCGTGGGCCGTGACGATGCGTCGCGCGATAGGCAGCCCGAGGCCCGTCCCCTGCACCCGGTGGGTCCGGAACGGCTCGAACGCCGCCTCCGCCTCCCCCGGCGGGAAGCCGTCGCCGCGGTCGCGCACCGTGAACACCAGGGCGCCGTCCTCGAGGGCGCAGCGGGCGTCCACCGCGGCCCCGTCCGGCGACGCCTGGACGGCGTTCTTGACCAGGTTGACGAGCACCTGGTTCATGCGGTCGCGGTCGAGGTCCCACGCCGCGGGGGCCGCCCGGACGTCGAGCTGCACCCGCGGGTCAGCGACCTGATCGGCGGCGCCCCGGAGGAGCTCGGCCGGGTCGACGGGCGCCCGGTCGATGCTGCCGGTGCGCGCGAAGTCCAGGATCTGCCGGGTCAGCATCTCGAGCCGCTCCGCCTCGCGCACCACGCGCTCGGCGTTCTTGTAGCCGCGCGCCTCGGGGTCGATCCGCTCGAGCACCAGCTGCGCGTGCCCCTTGAGCGACGCGAGGGGGTTTCTGAGCTCGTGGCCGAGCACCGCCGACATCTCGCCCAGCGCCGCCAGCCGCCGGTCCCGCGCCAGCTGCGCCTCGGCCCGGTCGGCCCGCGCGCCCGTGCGCCAGAAGAAGAGCGCCAGGATGAGCAGCAGCACGGCGGCGACCGCGCTCACGAGGAGGTGGTTGCGCGCCGTGCTCGCGAGCTGCTCCGCCATCAGCGGCTCGACCTCGATGACGACCCGCGCCCCGCGGGGGCTTATCATCGGTCGCCCGCGCCGCCCCGGCAGCGGCGCCTCGAGGCGCAGGCGGTCGCCGACCCGTATCAGCATCGGCTCGCGCGGGGGGCCGCCCATCGGCGCGCCTTGGAGCTGGCCGAGCGGCTCGCCCGCCGTCGCGACCAGGGTCCCGCCCGGCTCGACCAGCGCGACGTAGCGCAGGCCCTGCTCGCCGAAGTCCTCGAGGAGCTCCTCGAGGGCGGCGCGCGGGGCCTCGAGCCCGTCTCGAATGTTGCGTCGCACGCCGCGATAAATGTCGAGTGTGCGGGCATTTGCCACCGAATCTGCTGCAGTGCGATTGCTCAGATAGGTGGTCAGCCCGGTGATGACGAGGGCCGCCCCCATCACCAGCGTCGTCGCGAGCATGCCCCAGCGGGCGCGGCGGGTGCCGTGGGAGGGGGCGTCGATCGGGGGCGGGGAGGCCATGGACACCTCATCTATCACGATTCGCGTCACGGCTCCCCGCCGTTTCGACAGGGTGATCTCCCCCGGCGAGGGCTACAGGTCCTCGGCGTCGTCGGGAACCGGGCCGGCGCCGTCGGGGCCGCCGCCGCCGCCGCACGGGCCCATGCCCCGGCCGCCGCCGGCGCCCGGGCCCGTCCCGTCGCGCATGCCGTGGCCGCGCATGCCGTGGCCGCGCATCCCGCGCATCCCGCGCATCCCGGGGCCGTCGTCGAGGAGCTGCTTGAACTGCTCGGGGGTCAGCACGCTCTTGAGGGCGAAGAGGTGGTCGACGCGCTTGAGCTCGAGCTGCGCCTTCAGGGCGCTGATCTCGCGGGTGGCCGCGACGACGGTGGCGCGGTCGACGGCGTCGCCCTGCCACAGCTTGGCGAGCGCCTCGTGCTTGGCGCGGAGCTGCTCCTGGGTGACCTTCACCTCGGCCTGATGCAGCTCGCGGAGCTTCTGCATCGTCTCCGACTGCTGGGTCGAGAGGCCGAGGTTCTGGGCCATGCGCCCGCCGCGCTCGCCGCCGCCGGGACCCGCGCCGCGAGGGGGCCGGGCCATGGCGAGGGGCGCCGCGAGGGCGAGGACGAGGACGGCGATACCGGAGATCGTGAGAGTGCGCTTCATGCGGGGCCTCCAGGGGTCCGAGGGTACGCGGCGATCAATACAATTCGCGTGCCACGCCCGCGCCGAGGTGAAATCTCTTTGCAAATCAAACGGTTTGTCGTGAGTGTCGGTCTCGGGGTCGGACCCGCTCTGCGGAATCTGCAGGGGCCGTCGTGCGGAATCCGCAGACCGCACCGCGCGCCCGCCGCGATTCATCGCGTATTGCGTCGCACGATTGCTGTTCTCCAATTGGGCGTTTTCGATCATTGCCCTCGCGATCGCACATGGGCTAGACTGCCCCACGACTGGTGTACGTGCGCCACTTGCGTTCGCCTGTCGCTCTCCCGAAAAAAACGTGCGCGCCGAACGAAGCTTGCACTGCAACACGCTTCGCTGCGCCGCGCTGGCATAGCGAGGCAGACATGCTCGTCGCACCGATCGCGTCGCGCGCCCGTTGGTTCAGCCGAGCCACCCTCGTGGTCGCGCTCGTCGCGGGCTGCAGCGGCGCGTCGCCTCCGCCCTCGCGGGTCCAGCTCGCGGTGCTGCCCCTCGAGCTCCCGGGCGTCGGCACCGTCGTCTACGACGTCCAGGTCGAATACAAGGACGGCGCCGGCGCGTGGCAGCCGGTCATCACCGTGGACGACCTCACCTCGAGCGCCGGGGGCGGCGCCTCCTACGTCGGGCCGTGCGTCGCCGGCGGGACGGACGAGAGCCGGGTCACCGTCACGGTGCAGTCGATCAGCGACCCGAGCGGCGAGCCGCTGGGGGTGGTCCTGCCGCCCCCGGTGACCGAGACCTTCACCTGCGTCGAGAACGCCGACGCCTTCGTCATCGTCGACATCTACGTGGCGCTGTCGGCGAGCCAGGGCTTTCTGGACCTCGGCGTCAGCTTCGAGGACCTGTTCTGCAGCGCCAAGGTCGACTGCAACCCGGCGCTGCTCGAGCACCCGACGA
>PHBI01000253.1 GCA_002841945.1 Deltaproteobacteria bacterium HGW-Deltaproteobacteria-14 | reverse complement strand
CGGGTCCTCGGGCCAGGGACGAAGGTGCTCTACCACGCCGCGGCGGTGATCGCCGCGGGGCACACCGTGGCGCTCTTCGACCAGGCGATGGCGCTGCTCGGCCGCTGCGGCTTCACGCCCGAGGACGCGCGCGCGGCCCTCCAGCCCCTCTCCCGCGGCGCGCTGGACAACCTGGCGGTCGGGCCGCCCGCGGACGCCATCACCGGCCCCATCACCCGCGGTGACGTCGCGACCATCGCCGCACACCTGGCGGCGCTCGCGGACGCCGGCGACGCCCAGACCGAGGCCACCTACCGGCTGCTCGCGCGGCGCGCGCTCGCGCTCTCGGCGGCGGCCCTGCCCGCCGAGGCGGCGTCCGCCCTGCGCGCGACCCTGGGCGTCCGGGGCTGATCCGGCCGTGACGGGACGCTCGGTCCGTCAGCTGGGTTCGAGCCCCTGGAGCAGGTGGTCCTTGCCGCCGAGGTCCTTGATGCGCCGATAGATCGTCGGGCGGGACATCCCGAGCGCGCGGGCGGCCTGGGGGATGTTGCCGTCGGTGAGCTTGAGCGCGCGGGTGATCAGCGCCGCCTCGAGGTGCTCGATCGAGGGCAGCTCCTCGAGGGTCTGAAACATCATCTCGAAGATATGGTCGACGCTCTGCGCAGGCTCGGCGCCGCTGTCGTCGCGTCCTTCCGCCGGGAGGCGGCGGACCGCCTCGACGACGCTCAACGGGATGTCGGAGATGCTGACGAGCGGCCCGGCGCCGACGACCACGGCGTGGCTGATGATGTTCTCGAGCTCGCGCACGTTGCCCGGGAAGGTGTAGCGCTCGAGGATCCGCATCGCCGCGGGCGACATCGTCATCAGCGGCTTCTTCTCTTCGTGGCACGCCTTCTCGAGGAAGTGCGAGGTCAACAGCGCCGTGTCGCCGGTGCGCTCACGCAGCGGCGGCAGGTGCACCGGGAAGACCGCGAGGCGGTAGTAGAGATCGTCACGGAACCGCTTCTCGTGGACCATCTCGAGGAGGTTGCGGTGGGTCGCGCTGATGATGCGGACGTCGACCTCGCGGCCGGTCGTGCTGCCGACCCGCTCGACGCGTCGCTCCTGGATGACGCGCAGGATCTTGGCCTGGAGGTGAAACGGCATCTCGCCGATCTCGTCGAGGAAGATCGTGCCGCCGTCGGCCACCTCGAACTTCCCCTTCTTGGCGGCGATCGCGCCGGTGAAGGCGCCTCGCTCGTGGCCGAAGAGCTCGCTCTCGAGGAGCGACTCCGGGATGCCGGCGCAGTTCAGCGCCACGAACGGCCCCTTGTGGCGCGGTCCCTCGTAGTGCAGGGCGCGCGCGACGAGCTCCTTGCCGGTCCCGCTCTCGCCCTGGAGCAGCACCGTGACCTTCGAGTCACGCACGTGATGGAGGGTCTCGAAGAGCTTCTGCATCTCCGGAGATCGAGCCACGATGCGACCGAACTGGTACTTCTCGGTGACCTGGTCCTGGAGCTCCTTGACCCGCGAGGACATCTCGCGGTTGTCGAAGGCGTTCTTGACCGCGACCGCGATGCGCCGCGACACGTCCTCGGACTTCTCGACGAAGTCGTACGCGCCACGGCGGGTCGCCTCGACCGCCGCGTCGACCGACCCGTGAGCGGTCATGATGATGATGCGGATGTCGGGGTTGGAGCGCATGAACGGCTCGACCAGGTCGAGCCCGTCGACGTCCGGCAGGCGTAGGTCGAGCAGCACGATGCCGTCGAAGCCCTCGTCCACCTCGTGGCGCCCTTGCGCACCATCGCTCGCCGTGACCACACTATAGCCCTGCTTGCGCAAGCGATACGCGAGCAGGTTGCTGAGCTCCGGCTCGTCGTCGATGATCAGGATGTGCCGCTCAGGCAATCCAGTTCTCCAGGAGGACGCGGTGCAAGAGTGGGGACAAGACGACCGACGAGAGACCCCGGCGCCGCTCCCCGAGGGCGTCGCCGTGGTCGCCGAGGCCCTCACCCTGATGGGCCAGCTCGCGGGAGCGCGCGGCGCGATCGTCGCGATCGGTCCAGCGGGCGCGACGCTGCGTACTACGCACCCCGATGGTGCTCTTTCCGATTCGGGCCATGACGATGAGACCGACCTCCAGAGCGCGATTATAGACCTGGTTCGCTCTCGGTTTGAAGGCCACCTCCGGCGTTCGCTGCGCGAGGATCGCTGGCGGGTGCTGCCCTGGAGGCGCGGGACCGCACAGGGGGCCATCGTGCTCGCCGCTGACGGCGATCCGATGGGCCGCATCGCGGCGTGGGCCGAGCGGGCGCTCGGCGCGACGGACACCGGAGCGGAGTCGGCGCTCGGAGCCCTGGGCGAAGGGCTCGTGCTGGCCGGCCCCGACGGCCTCGTCCGGCAGGCGACCGGCCTGGCGGCGGAGCTCCTCGGGACCGCCCCGGCGGCGCTCGTCGGGCGTTCGCTGGGGGGGCTGCTCGGCCCCGGGACGACCACCGATCTGGCGGCCGTGCAGCCCTCCGAGACGCTCCAGGTGCCGTTCTCGGGGCCGCTGGGTGAGGCCCTCGAGGCGCGGGTCGAGCGCGGCACCCACGATCAGGTCGTCGTGCGCGTCTCGCGGGCGGCCGATCGCGAGGCCCGCGCCACCCGGCGTGACCAGCTGGTCGCCGCGATCCGCCACGAGATCCGCACGCCGCTCACGGTCCTCCGCGGGGTCACCTCGATGCTCGAAGAGGAGCCGGACATGGAGGTCGAAGATCGCGTGGGCTTTCTCGCCTCGCTCCGCAAGGAGACCCACCGAGTCATCACGATCGTGGAGGATCTGCTGACGATCGCGCGAATGGAGGCGGCCCGCACCCTGACGCGGCTGCAGCTCGTCGACCTGGTCGTGATCGCCTCGGAGATCGCCAACGAGGTCCGCGCCTTCTGCGACCAGAACGGCGTGGCGCTCGCGCTCGACCTGGCCGCGGAGCCGCTGATCGTGCGCGCCGATCGCCCGCTCCTCGAGCAGCTCGGTCGGAGCATGATCGGCCACATCTTGCGCTCCGCGCCGCGCGGGACACGGGTGATCCTGCGGGCGACCGAGGAGATCGGCGTGGCCTGCCTCGAGCTCGAGGACGACGGCCCGGGGGTCAGCCCTGAAGACGCCGCCGACATCTTCACGAGCTTCCGCCGCTCGACCTCCACCGGGAAGTACGCGCCCGGGGTCGGGATCGGCCTCGCCGTCGCCAAGCGGATCGCCGACGCCCACGGCTGGGGCCTCACCCACGAGTCCAGCGGCGACGTGAACCGGCTCACCCTGCGCGCCCCCCTCGACACTTCTGAAACCTGATTCAATTCGTTCTCTTGTCGCGAGCGGCGTCCGAGCGTCGGCCCGGCGCCGCCGACCGTCGTCATCGAGCCCCGCGCCCCCACCACGGCGGACGTCTTGACCTGCGCGATCGCGAGCCCTAGCAATGACTTGGTTCCGGTGATGTGTTGTCACCGGTGTTCCGAGACGGCGTGTTCGCCGAGGACGTCAGCGACGACCCCGTCGTCGCAGGCGGCCGACGCCCTCGTGGGCGAGACATCGGCCGCCGGGTCCGCGCCACCGACGGGATCGACGGGTCGGTCCCCACCGAGGTCGAAAGTGACCGTGAGCGCATTATGACGTTGACGCTATTGACCCTGACCGTCGCCCAGCTGCTGGGGGCGCCGAGCATCAGCGACGTGCAGCCGACCCCGCTCGCCGTCGGCGGCGTGGCGGAGGTGAACGGCGCCGACTTCGTGGTCGACGCGACCAGCGTCACCATCGGCGGGGTGGCGCAGCAGGTCGTGAACGTGCAGCCGGTGAAGGTCCGCTTCATCGTGGTGGCGGACACCCCGCTCGGGACCCAGACCCTCGTGGCGACGACCGCCGCGGGCAGCGCGGAGGCGAGCGTCGAGGTGGCGCCGCCCGCTCCTAAGATCACCGCCGTGACGCCGGAGGTCCTGACCCTGGGAGCGCTCGCGACGGTGCAGGGGGAGGCGCTCGACGCGGTGACGGGGGTCACCCTCGGCGGGATCGCCGCGACCGTCCACGAGCAGACGCCGTTCGTGCTGAGCTTCGACGTGCCCTTCGACGCGAGCCTGCTCGGCGACGCGGTGCTGTCGCTGGACTCGCCTCAGGGCTCCGCCACGCGGCTCATCGCGGTGCAGCCCCCGACCCCAGACATCGACAGCATCGGACCGAACCCGGCGCGCCAAGGCGACCTCGTCACGATCCGCGGCAACATCGTGCCGGTCAACGTCAAGGTGAAGATCGGGCTCGTCGGCGCCACGCTGGTCGAGGCGCGCGCGATGGCGGTCACGGTGATCGTGCCCGACGCCGTCACCGAGGGCCCCCACGACGTCACCGTGGCCGTCGGACAGCTCACCTCGGCGCCCGCCGGGCCGCTCTACATCCAGGCCGGGGACCCCGGCCGCCCGCAGGTCGTCGGCGTCTATCCGGTCAACGTGGCTCAGGGCGGCGCGGTCTGGATCGTGGGCAACCGCCTCGACGACGTGGACGCCGCGACCCAGGGCCTCGAGGTGCTGTGGTGTGACAAGCGCGCGTGCCGCCTCGGCACGAGCGGGGCCGCGGTGGGGACGCCGTTCACGGCGGCGGTCACGAACCCCGCGGGCTCGGCGATCTTCACCATGCAGGTCACCGACGACGCGCTCATCGTGCCGAAGATCACGGAGGCCGTGCCGAACCCGGCCTTCCGCGGGCAGCCGCTGACGATCCACGGGAGCGACCTCGGCGGGACGCGCACGGTGGTGATCGGCGGCCGCACCCAGAGCATCGCCTTCTTCGACACGACGACGGTGTCCTTCGACGTCCACCCGGACACCCCGATGGGGGCGCAGCAACTGTTCATCGCGGGTTCGGGCGGCTCGGAGCCGTTCACCGTCACGGTCCTCGACCCGTTCCCGGTGGCCGACGAGGACGCGGACGCCGCGGGTGACGCGGACGTCGAGCCGAACGGCGGCGACACCTCACCGCCACCCAAGACGAAGGACGGCTGCGCCGCCGGCGGTGGCCCGCTGTCGGGCCTCGCCCCGCTCGTCGCGCTCGCGCTCCTGCTGGTGATGCGGCGCCGAGCGCGACCGGACGCCGCCTGACGCAGCCGTGACCTGCGCGACGCGCTACTTCGTGCCGAAGACCGCGGCGGCGAGGCGCTTGCCCTCGTCCCCCATGGCGGCCGCCTCGAGCGCGGCGACCTCGGCGCGCGGGGTACCCGCCGCGACCTTGGCCTGGGCCTTCTCGAGGGCGCGGCGGACCTGGGAGCGGATCCCGACGTAGCTGCCCCAGCCGACGTTCTTCATGCCGTTGACGAAGAAGCTCGGGGTGCCGCGCGCCTCGAGGGACTCGGCGAGCGAGCGCTCGTAGTCGACCTGCGCCTTCACCGTGGGGTCGGCGAGGTCCTTCTTGAAGCGCTCGAGATCGAGCCCGAGCCGCGCCGCGTAGCCCTCGAGATCGCTGGCCCCGAGGCGCGCGTTGTTCTCGAACAGCAGGTCATGGAACTCCCAGAACTTCCCCTGCCGCTGGGCGGCGACCGCGGCGATGGCCGCGCCCTCGGCGTTGGCGTGGGCGGTCAGGGCGTTGTGCTTCCAGATGACCTGCAGGTCCCCCCCGAACTCGCGCAGGAGCTGCTTGACCGGCTCGGCCGCGCGGCGACACACCGGGCACTGGAAGTCGCTGAAGACCACGAGCTTCACGAGCGCGTCGTCCGGACCCGCGATCGGAGACGGCCCGGGCGCGCCGGCGAGACCGGCCACCGGGGCCGCGGGCGGGAGCTCGCGCTGGGCGAGCGCGGGGGTCGCGCCGGGGCGGCGCTCGAGCTCCTTCAGCTCGTCGGGGCTCATGGTGGCGCTCGGCGCGGGGCTGGCCGGGGCTGGGGCGACCGCGGGGGG
>PHBI01000252.1:5948-11804 GCA_002841945.1 Deltaproteobacteria bacterium HGW-Deltaproteobacteria-14 | reverse complement strand
CTCCCGACCTGGCGCGGGCGCTTCTCCGACGGCGAGGCGACGTTCTTCGACCTGCAGGGGGACCCGGGCGTCGGGTTCGCCCAGGCGACGATCCAGCTGCCCCCGAACGCGCCCTCCCGCGACGTCGTGATGCGCGTCGAGACCAACCGCTCGCTGCGCGTCTTCGTCGACGGCGCCGAGGTGCTCGCTATCGACGGGCTGCGTCGCGACCCGTGGGAGCGCGCGGTCGGGCTGCGGCTCCCGGCCACGCCGGTGCGGATCACGGTGAAGCTGGCGTCGAGCGACGGCCGCGGCCTCTTCCGCGTGCGGCTGCTGCCCCTCGACGGCGGCGCGGCGCGCGTGCTGAGCGACGCCGGTGCGGGCTGGGGAGCGGGACCGCTCGCGGCTGACGCGGGGCCGGGTGGGGCGGTCACGACCTTCGCGGCCCCCCTGGGCCTCGCCGACGCGCCGGTCCGCCTCGCGCCGGGCGACGGCGCCGCGTGCTTCCGCGCGCTGTGGCGCCTCGACGCGCAGATCGAGCGGCCGCGCCACGACGTCGTCCAGGCGGGCGCCGACCTGACCAGGCTCGAGGCCGCGCTGGCGGGTCACCCGACGCTGGCGCTCGAGGCCGCGCGAGCGGCGCTGGCCGACGGCGAGCTCCCGGACACGGAGCGGCGGCGGGTCACCCGCGCCAGCTGGGACGCGGTGATCGTCGCCTGGCCCACGAACCTCGTGGCGCTGCACGGGCTCGCCGGCGTGGAGACCGCCGAGGATCGCCAGGACGTCGCGGACAGCTACCTGCGGCGCGCCTACGACGCCCACCCCGACGCGCCTGGCGCGGCGCTCTCGCTGGCGCGGCACGCCCGCGTCCGGGGCCGGGAGGCCGAGGCGCTCGAGCTCGCTGGCCGGCTCGAGGGGGTCGCCGACCGCGGCCCGGCGATCGGCGAGGAGCTGGTCGATCTCTACGCCGCCTACGGCTACATCGCCCGCGCCCGCGCCGCCGCCGAGCGCCTCGACGAGCGCTTCCCGGGCGCCGCGACGACGCGCCTGGCCGAGCTCGACCGGGCCCGGGGCGCCCACCGGGAGGGCGCCGAGCGCCTGCTGAGGGCCTTCGCCCTCGAGCCCGAGCACCTCGAGCACCTGCGCGCCGGCCTCCAGGGGCTCCGTGCGGCGGGCGATTTCGCAACTGCGAAGAAGGTGGTCGATGAGTATCTGAGCAATCGTCCGCAGGATGCGTGGGGTCTCGCTGAGCAAGTGCGAATCGCGCTCCAGGCGGGAGACGCGGGGGCGGTCGAGGCGGCCATCGATCACGCGCTGACGGTTCACCCGGACTTCGCGCCGATGGAGCTCCTGGGCGACTGGCTGGCGGGGCGGCCGAACCCGCCCCGTGGGCCGCTCGCGACGGGCGCGGCGCGCCTCGACGACATCGCCGACGGGCGCGCGATCGTCGCGCGCTATCTCGCCTCGCGAGGCGCTGAAGGGAGCCCCGATCTGAGCGGCTACCCGGTCGTGACGCTGTACGAGCGGCGGGTCATCGACGTGCGCGCGGACGGCTCGGTGGTGGAGCTGACCCACCGCGTACACCTCGTGCAGACGAAGTCGGGGGCCGACTCCCTCGGCGACTTCCGCCCCCCCTCCGCGGGCGCGCTGCTCTCGGCGCGGACGCTCAAGGCGGATGGCCGGGTGCTGTGGCCCGAGCGGACGCGCGGCAAGGCCGATCTCTCGTTCCCCGAACTCGAGCCAGGGGACGCCATCGAGACCGCGTGGCTCGAGCGGAGCCAGGTCGCGCCGGTGGACGGGGGGTACCTGAGCGCCTTCGTCTTCGGCGCGTGGGACGTGCCGAGCCTCGAGGTGCGCGCGGAGGTCCGGGTCGCGCCGGGGCTCGAGGTGCGCTGGCGAGGTTTCGGCGGGGCCCCCGAGCCGACGAGCGCGCGGCGCGACGCGAGCGGGCAGCGCGTCGCCTGGGACCTCGACATGCTCGCGGCCATGCCCCGCGAGCCCCTGGCGGTCGGCGCGCGGAGCTTCTTCCCCTTCGTCGACTTGACCGTCGCCGCCGCGGGCGCGTCGACCGATCCGATCGCGGCGGACGCCGTGGCGTGGCGCGGTGTCGCGGAGGGATACGTCGGGCGCGTGCTGCGGCTGACGGCGGCCGGCACCCGGGTGCGCGAGGCGGCGGCGGAGATCGCGCGTCGCGCCGGCGACGACGCGCACCGCGCGCGCGCCGCCTTCGGCTGGGTCACCGACGAGATCGACGACACCGAGCGGTTCAACGCCTTTCAGACCCCGGTCGACGCGGTCATCGCGCAGAAGAAGGGGAGCCGCGCGCTCACGCTGCTGACCCTGGCGCGGGCGCTGGGTGTCCCGGCGGAGCTGCTCCTGTGCGCGCCGGAGCGCGACGGGACGCCGGAGGACGTGGCCGCCCCGACCCCGAACACGAACCGCTTCTTCTACCCGATCGTGCGGCTCGGTGCGGGCGCCGACGCGGTCCCGGTGGACCTCTCGCGCCCCTTCGCGCCCTTCGACGCGCTGCCCTTCGAACTCTACGGGGCCCGCTGCCTCGCGCCCGAGCGCGCCCTCGACCCGACGCGCCCGCTCTTCGAGCGCCTCCCCGAGCTGGACGCCGCGCTCCTCGAGCGGCTGACCTGGCGCTTCGACGTGCGCCTGCGCATCGCCCCGGACGGGAGCGCCACCGGGACCGTCGCCGGCGCGGCCTATGGCCCCGGGACGGCCGGGCTGCGCAAGGCGTGGGACGCCTCCGACGAGGCGCGCCGGCGCCTCATCTGGCAGCAGTGGGCGGCGAGCCTGGTGCCGGGCGCCGACGTGCGCGACGACGCCACCGACGACGTGAAGGCGGCGGACGCGCCGATGCGCTGGAAGCTCACGGTCGACGCGGCGAACTTCGCCGTCACCGACGGCGCCGACCGCGTCGTCCAGCACCTCCTCAAGCCGATGCTCGGCTCGGATCTCGACAGCGTCCCCGAGCTCGCGCAGCTCGTCACCGTGCCCGCCCGGCGCACGCCCCTGCGGGTGCTGCCCCACCTCGAGACGACGCGCCTCAGCCTCGAGGCCCCCCCCGGCTTCGCGTGGGGCGCGGTCCCGCCGGAGCTGGTCCTCGCCCGCGGCCCGCACCGCTTCGAGCAGCGGGTGAAGGTGGACGGCCCCAAGCTGGTGGTGACCCGCACCGTCCGGCTCCTCCCGGACCGCGTCGAGCCCGCCGACTACCCGGCGTTCCGGGCGCTGATCCAGGAGGTCGTGCAGGCCTTCGAGGCCCGGGCCCGCCTAATCAAGCGCTGATCACACCCCGGGGAGGGGGAGCTGGGTCGGGCCGTCGTCGTGGACGAAGCCGCTGACCGAGACGCCGATGAGCCGCACCGGCCGAGTCGCCGCTTCGGTCGCGTGGAGCAGCAGATCCGCCGCCGTCTCGTGCAGGGTGCGGGCGTCGCCGACGCCGGTCGCCAGCGTCCGGCTGCGGGTGATCGTGGTGAAGTCGTCGTAGCGGACCTTGACCGTCACGGTCCGCGCCGTCCGCTCGAGCTTGTCGAGGCTCCTCAGCACGCGCTCGGCCTGCTCGTCGAGGGACTCGAGCAGGACGCGCAGCTCTCGGACGTCCTCGGCGAAGGTGCGCTCGCTGCCCTTGCTCTTCGGCTCCCGCCACGGCGTGACGCGCCGCTCGTCCTTGCCGCACGCCAGCCCGTGCAGGAACGCGCCGTGCTTGCCGAGCAGCGCGCGCAGCTCTTCGGCCGAGCGCGCGCGCAGATCCGCCCCGGTCCGGATCCCGACCGCGTGCAGCCGCTTCGCCGTGGCCGGCCCCACGCTCCAGAACTTCTCGACGCGCAGCGTCGCGACGAACTCCTCGACGCGCTCGGGCGGTATCACCACGAGCCCGTCCGGTTTGCGCAGATCGCTGGCGATCTTGGCGATGAACTTGCTCGGGCCGACCCCCGCCGACGCGGTCAGATCCAGCTCGGCCTTGATGCGCGCCTTGATGTGGACGGCGAGGGTCCGCGCGAGCGGCTCGCCGAGGTGGTTGTCGGTCACGTCGAGGTACGCTTCGTCGAGCGAGAGCGGCTCCACCAGGTCCGTGATCTCGTGGAATATCGCGCGGATCTGTCGCCCGACCGCGACGTACTGGGCCATCCGCGGGGGCACAAACACCGCCTCGGGGCAGCGCCGGTAGGCCTCGCGGCACGGCATCGCCGAGTGGATCCCGAAGCGCCGCGCCTCGTAGGACGCCGTCGCCACCACGCCCCGGCTGCGCGGATCGCCCCCCACGACCACCGGACGGCCCCGCAGCTCGGGCCGATCACGCTGCTCGACGGACGCGTAGAAAGCGTCCATGTCGACGTGGATAACCTTCAAGTTCCTCCTCGAACTCGTCGATAGCCTACCTCGTAGTGCGACGCCAGGCGGCGTTGCGCGACGCAACACACGCCGGGTTCTCGGGGAGTCCGGACCGTGTATTCCGCGCGATCTCGAAGGCATGCTACAGTGCTTCTCGGGGCGTGGGCGCCAACGCCCGGTAGGGGGGACGCTGGATGCGGAACGTTTGCTGGGTCGGTGTCGCGGTGATCTTGCTGACGGTCGGGACGTCGGGCACCTCGCTCGCGGCCGAGCCCGCGCTCGCATGCCCTGACGGGACACAGCTCATCGGCGATCCGCCGCCGGCTGGCGACAAGCTCTGGTGCGTCTACCGAGGCGGCGACGGGCACTACGTGGCACATGGCCCGACCCGGGAGTTTTACCGCAACGGCCGCGTCCACCTCGCCGGGACCTTCGATCACGGGCGCCGCGACGGGCGCTGGGTCGAGTACGAGGAGCACGGCGGCATCAAGGTCGACAGCACCTGGCGTCGCGAGGTCCTCGAGGGCCCCTACGTCGGCTTCAACCCGGACGGCTCTCACCTCGAGGGGCGCTTCGCCGCCGGCAAGCGGGTCGGCAGCTGGCGCCTCTTCGACGCCGGGGGCGCGTTGATCGCCGAGGGCGCCTACGTCGACGACAAGCGCGCGGGTCGCTGGGTGGTCGTCGATGACGACGGCGGGCGCGCGACGGGCACCTACCGCGCCGGGCGCCGCTCGGGGAGCTGGGTCATCACCTGGCCCGACGGCAAGAAGCGCGCCGAGGGCGCCTTCAAGGACGATCAGCGCACCGGGCCGTGGAAGGAGTACTCCGAAGACGGCGCCCTGGTCGCCCAGGGGGCCTACGAGCGCGATCGACGCAGCGGCAGCTGGACGCTCTACGGCGCCGGGCGCTCGGAGGCGTCCGGGCCGATCGAGGACGGCGCGCGGGAGGGGGTCTGGGTCGAGGTCGCCGAGGACGGCAGCCGGACCGAGGGTGTCTACCGCAAAGATCAGCGATCCGGTGTGTGGTCGCGCTACGACGCCCGCGGGATCCTGCTGTCCCGCGGCGCCTACGCGGGCGAGCAGCCCGATGGGCCATGGACGTTCTACTTCCCCGACGGCAAGGTCCAGACCGAGGGGCGCTACGCCAACGGGGAGCGCGTCGGCACGTGGACCGAGTACACGAGCTTCGGCGCTCGCGGTGAGGGCCGCTACCGGGACGGCGTGCGCGAGGGCCGCTGGGTCTACTTCTACCCGAACGGCACGAAGTGGAGCGAGGGCACGTACCGTGCGGGCGAGAAGCTGGCGGATTGGCGGGTCTGGTACGAAGACGGGCGCGTCGGCAAGCTCTGAGCGGTGTCCAGGACACCTCAATCAAAACTCGCTTCGCTGCGTTTTGCTCGGGGCTAGTTTCGTCACCGCCTGGGCCGCTTCGCGTCGGCCAGGCGGGCCTTTCAGGGCTTCCCTCGCGGGGTGCGGGGCGCAGCGCCCGGGTATCGGGCGCGGACCTGCGTCCTCCGCGGCCGACCGGCGGGGCCAC
>PHBI01000252.1:0-5897 GCA_002841945.1 Deltaproteobacteria bacterium HGW-Deltaproteobacteria-14 | reverse complement strand
CTTCTGGCGCCAGCTGCGGCCTCCGGGTCCCGACCTGCCGTCGGAGAGAGCTGCGGACTCCGGTCCGCGCCCTGCCGTTCAGGTCCGCTCAACTGATCCGGCCGCTCCGCGACCTCCACCGACCGCTCGCGCGGCTGGGACCGGCCCTCGGCGACTGGTATGTCAACGGTGTTGACATTTGTCCGTCGCCTGACCCGTGGCGCCGGGCGCAGCGGTTCCCTATACTGCGCTCCATGGACACCACGACCGCGTACGCCACGCCTCTGGAGCTCCCCCGTCAGCGTCGCCGCTTCGCCGCGGTCCCGCTCGCAGCCGCGCTAGCGCTGCTGATCGGGCTCCTGGCGGCCCCCGCGCCGGCCCGCGCCGCCGACTGCACCGGGATCCCGATCAACGGGCTCTGCAGCGGCAGCAGCTTCACCTACTGCGCCTTCGGTCTGAGCCTCACGGTGGACTGCGCGTGGTTCGGCAAGACCTGCGGGGTCGAGAGGCTCTGGAACCTGATCCCGTACCACGGCTGCATCGACCCGGATCAGGCCGATCCGTGCCTCGGGAGCCAGTGCGGGGGCAACTGCGGGAGCTGCCCTGCGGGGCAGATCTGCAACGTCTACGGCCGCTGCATCGATCCGAGCGCCTGCACCGGCAACTGCACCAACAAGCAGTGCGGGACCGACGGCTGCGGCAACCCTTGCGGCAGCGGCTGCGGCCCCGACGCGAGCTGTGACTACAACTTCCAGTGCGTCCCGAAGGCGGTCTGCGAGGCCAACTGCCTCGGCAAGACCTGCGGGTCGGACGGCTGCGGCGGCTTCTGCGGCATCTGCGACGCCACCGAGAGCTGCAACTACAACCACCAGTGCGTCCCGAAGTACGGCTGCACCCCGAACTGCGCGGGCAAGGCCTGCGGCGGCGACGGCTGCGGCGGCTACTGCGGGATCTGCCCCGACACACACAGCTGCAGCTACACCTACCAGTGCGTGCCGAAGTCCGGCTGTAGCCCCAGCTGCTCGGGCAAGACGTGCGGGTCGGACGGCTGCGGCGGCACCTGCGGCAGCTGCGCGGGCGGGCAGAGCTGCAACGCCAGCGGACAGTGCGTCAACACCGGCGGCTGCGTCCCCATCTGCAGCGGCGTCCAGTGCGGCGGCGACGGCTGCGGCGGCACCTGCGGCAGCTGTGTGGCCGGCCAGAGCTGCAACTACCAGGGACAGTGCGTGTCCGGCGGCGGCTGCACCCCGAGCTGCATCGGCAAGCAGTGCGGCCCCGACGGCTGCGGCGGCGTGTGCGGCGCGTGCGCGGCGGGCGCGAGCTGCAACTACAACGGCCAGTGCGTCGTCCCAGGCGGCTGCACCCCCCAGTGCGACGGCAAGGTGTGCGGCTTCGACGGCTGCTTCGGCAGCTGCGGCAGCTGCGACGCGGGCCAGAGCTGCACCTACCTCGGCCAGTGCACGACGGCGAGCGGCTGCACGCCCGTCTGCACCGGCCGCGCGTGCGGCCCGGACGGCTGCGGCGGCAGCTGCGGGTCCTGCCCCAACGGCGAGAGCTGTGACTACAACGGCCAGTGCGTCGAGCCGTCGAGCTGCACCCCGCAGTGCGCCGGCAAGCAGTGCGGTCCCGACGCGTGCGGCGGCACCTGCGGCGTGTGCCCGGGCGGGCAGAGCTGCAACTTCAACGGGCAGTGCGTCCAGGGCGGCGCCTGCGTCCCGAGCTGCGACGGCAAGAGCTGCGGCGGCGACGGCTGCGGCAGCACCTGCGGGACGTGCCCGGCCGGGCAGAGCTGTAGCTACACCGGGCAGTGCGTCGGCGCGTCCGGCTGCACGCCCAACTGCGCCGGCAAGCAGTGCGGCAGCGACGGGTGCTCGGGGACCTGCGGGACCTGCCCGAACAACGGGAGCTGCACCTTCGAGTACCAGTGCACGACCGGTGGCGGCTGCACCCCCGACTGCAGCGGCAAGGTGTGCGGCTGGGACGGGTGCAGCGGGTCTTGCGGCGCCTGCAACCCCGGCCAGAGCTGCACCTACGCGGGGGGCTGCGTCGGCGGCACGACCTGCACCGCGGACTGCACCGGCAAGACCTGCGGCGACGACGGCTGCGGCGGGACCTGCGGCTTCTGCCCCGGCGGGCAGATCTGCAAGACGGACGGCCAGTGTCACCCCGCCTGCGAGGCGAACTGCAACGGCAAGGACTGCGGCCCCGACGGGTGCGGCGCGCTGTGCGGCACCTGCACGAGCGGCTACTACTGCTCACCGTACTCGCAGTGCCTGGCCGCGGCCTGCGTCCCGGCCTGCGACGGCAAGCAGTGCGGACCGAACGGCTGCGGCGGGAGCTGCGGCGCGTGCGGCGGCAACCAGCAGTGCAACGCGGCCTCCCAGTGCGAGGACCTGCCGTGCACGGCGAGCTGTGACGGCAAGGCCTGCGGCGACGACGGCTGCGGCGGCAGCTGCGGGACCTGCGCGGCCACCCAGAGCTGCACCGGCGCGGGCCAGTGCGTCGAGGGCTCGCTGCCCGACGTGGTCGACAGCGACGTGGTCGAGCCGAGCGTCCGAGCCCAGGGCAGCGGCGGCTGCCAGGGAGGCGGCGGGGGTGGCCCCTGGGCCCTGATCGTCGCGCTGGGGCTCGGTGCTCTGGCGATCCGGCGCCGCCGGCGCGCGTGACATGCTGAGACGTGCCGTCGGCGGTGGCGGCGAGGGAGGCTGAGATGCGGCGCCCGCTCCTGGGCCTGCTGTTTTGGGCGTTCGTGGTGACCCCGGCCCACGCCGGGGCGCCCCCCGAGCCCGAGCCGGCCGCCCCCCCGCCCTCCGAGCCGGTGCTCGTCACGGTCAGCGGCGGGGTCTCCCTCGGGGCCTACGAGGCAGGCGCGCTCTACGTCCTCGGCGAGATCTTCAAGCGCGGCACGCCCCGACGCCGGGTGGTCCTCGCGACCGGCGCCTCCGCCGGCAGCATCAACGCCTTCACGACCGGGCTCAGCAGCTGCCTCCCGCCGAACCCCGACCCCACCCGGGACCCGGGCTGGCAGGTCTGGATGAACGTCGGCTTCGAGGACCTCTTCATCCCGGGCGAGGTCACCGCCACCCACGTCTTCAGCGATCGCGCCCTGAAGAAGGCCGCCATGCGGCTCGCCCCCTACTGGGAAGGTGGCCTCCCCGAAGGGTGCGACGTCGTGGTCGGGGCGACGACGACCCGGGTCGAGCCGAAGCCGCTCGAGGCCGCGGGGCTCGGGCTGCGCCGCGAGACCGAGCGCTTCGTCTTCCGCCTGCGCGGGCGCGGGATGGGGCAGGCCCCCGACGTCGAGAACTACGTCGATCCCGCGGCCGCGCTGCCCGAGCCGCGCCTGCCCTTCGTCGCGGGCGACGGCGACGCCAACTACGCTCACCTGAAGGCGCTCTTTCTCGCGTCCGCGGCCTTCCCGGTGGCCTTCCCGCCCCAGACCCTCGCCTACTGCCTCGCCCGGCCGGGGGAGCGCGGCGGCCCGGGGTGCGCCCCGGGGGACGCCGAGACCGCCCGCTTCATCGACGGCGGCGTCTTCGACAACAGCCCCCTGCGGCTCGCCTATCGCGTCGCCGCTCGCGGCCTCGACGTCGATCCGGCGGGCACCGCGGGGTGGCGCGACCTCGCCGCGGACTCGTCCGCGGACAGCCACCGAGGAGAGCTGCCGGCCGGCGTGCGCCTCTTCTACGTGAACCCGAGCCGGACGCTGCTCCCGCCGCTCGCCCCGACCGAGGCCGCGTCCGCGTCCGCGACCGAGGCCTCGCTCCTCGGGATGCTCGGCAAGAAGCTCGGCGACTTCATCGAGACCGCACGCTCCCGCGAGCTCTTCGCCCTGTTCGAGGAGCACACCGAGGTCGCGGACCTGGTGAAGGCGACCTCGCGCCGCTTCCCCACCGCGAGCGGCCACCTGGGGGCCTTCCTCGGCTTCTTCGAGCGCGACTTCCGCGTCTTCGACTTCTACCTCGGGATGTACGACGCCTACCACGAGCTCGACGGCGCGCAGGTCCGCGCTGGCTGGATCCCCGACGACCCCGCCAGCATGCCGGACGCCTGGCGCCCCTTCGCTTGCCTCCTCGCGGTCTTCGACGGGGACGAGCGTCTTCGTCCGGCGTGCGACGGCGCCGCCCTGCGCAACTTCCGCGTCCTCAGCCAGGTCGCCATCGACCGCGTCTACGCGCAGTGCGATCGGCTCCCGGTCGACCTGCGTCCGTCCGCGCGGATCCACCCGCACTGCGCCTGGGCCGCCGACGGCGCGGAGCCGCCCCGGCTGTTGCCGGCGGCGGGTGACGGCTACCACCGCGCCGAGGACGAGAGCGACTTCGACCACACCATGCGCCTGCTCGACGACTACCACTTCGCCTGGCGCGACCTCGGGCTCGATCCCGGCGACGCCGAGTACGGCCGGCTCCACGTCCGCCGGCGGCTGCTCGCGGCCGCCGAGGCCCTCGCGTCGGCCCAAGAGGACGCCGCCGCCCACGCGCTGGTCCTGACCGCGGGTCGTCTCGGCGTCAACGGCATCGAGTACGAGCCGCCGGACAACCTCGGCTACGCCATCGTCGGCTCCAACATCGAGATCGGCGCGAGCCTCGACCCCTTCGCCATCAACTCGCGCTGGCTCCGCCTCAACCTCGCGGCGTCCCTCGACGGCCTCGTCTCCCGCCTCACCGGCAGCGACGACGAGCCGCTCTCCTTCGACGTCAGCGGCGGCCCGGAGGTGTCGCTGCTCTTTCTCACGACGCCGGTCTTTCAGCCGTCGATCGGGGTCCGCGCGGGCTTCCGGTTCTCCTCCAGCGACGACTTTCTGACCTCCGATTGCACTGCGGCACAAACCCGCGGTGATTCGCGAAAATGCAGCCAGTTCATCGTCCAAGCCTATTTCGCAGCTGCGTTTGTCGAGCGCCTCCGCCTGCAGCTCACCCTCGACATCACGCCGACCACGCCCCTCGGCGCCGCCGAGCACGACCTGCTCGGGCTCCAGCTCGGGTTCGGCCTGGTCTTCTTCTAGATGTCGCGGCGGAGATGGTGATCCGGTCACCATCAGGCCTGCAGCGGCCTGCCGGAGTAGGTCCAGCGGAAGGGCCTGGAGAGGACGGCATTGAAGTACTCGATGAATTCCAGGAGGCGTTGACGGAGATCGTCGAGAGACGTGAACGAAGATCCAAGTGCCGAGCGGGTCCGTGTCGACGGTCCGGCCGATGTGCGCGGCGAAATCCTCCTCGGTCCGCGTCGGGCCGATGGTGGGCAGGATCGCCTTGCCCGTCACAACGTCGAAGGTCGCAATCAGGCAGAGCGTGCCGTGGCGGCGGTACTCGAACTCGAGACGCTCGGTGAGGCCCGTCTCGTGGGCTTCATCGGGTGGATGCGTTCGAGCGCCTGGATGCCGGTCTTCTCGTCGGAAGAGGTGATCGAGCGACTGAACGTAGCGCTCGAGAAGGTCGCGGCGAACAAGGGAGCACCAGGCCCTGACCGGCAGAGCGTCGGCGACGTGCGCAAGCACTGGCCGCAGCTCGGTCCTGCGCTCGCCGCTGCCCTGAGAGACGGAACCTACCAACCCGGGGATATCCGGCGCGTGTGGATCCCGAAGTCAGGCGGTGGCGAACGTGGGCTGGGGATCCCGAACGTGGTCGATCGGGTGGTACAGGAAGCCGTGCGGTCGGTGCTCGAACCGCTGTGAGCGTTGTCGCGTTCATCGAGAGGCGGCTGCGTCTCCAGGTGAACGAGGCGAAGAGCGCCGTGGCGCGTCCAGAGACTCGGCATCTCCTCGGGTTCCGTCTTCAACCCCAAGTGGGCGGTCCTCCCGAGGTGTTGCTCTCCGAGCGCAGCGAGAAGCGGCTTCGAGAGCGAGTTCGGGAGCTTACACCGAGGGCGGGTGGGCGATCGCTGGCAGCGGTCATCCACGCGATCAACGTGTATCTCAC
>PHBI01000027.1 GCA_002841945.1 Deltaproteobacteria bacterium HGW-Deltaproteobacteria-14 | reverse complement strand
GCGCCGGAGCCGGGTCCGCGTCGCGACAGCCGACCGAGGGGGCGAGCGCGAGCCCGAGCGCCACGGCGATGACCCACGCGAGCGAGCGCACGGCTACTTCTTGCCGCCGGGCACCGGCATGCTCCCGATCGACGGGGGCCGCTTGGCCTTCGGCGCGCCGCGCTCGATGACGTGGGTCTCGACGGTCGCGGCGCGGCGGTTCGGTTTCGGCGGCGGCTCAGGCGGCAGCGGCCCCCAGATCACCGTCGTGGTCAGGACGATGTCGGGCATGACGCCCTTGTCGACCTCCTCCTTGGGCGGGAACTGCTGCATGACCCGGGTCGTCGTGACGACCGGCTGGCCACTCAGCGCGGCGATCTCGGCGTAGCTCAGCTTCGCCTCGTCGACCTCGCCGGACTCCTCGGCCTTGGGCTTGGGCTCGTCCTTCGTCTTCTTGGTCGCCATGTCGGGTCCTCGCCTCGTGTCCCCGGCGGGACGGTGGTTCGGTGTCGCTGTGACGGTAAGACATCACGCTCGCCCAGACAACGTAGCGGGGGCGCGCGCGGGTCCCCGCTTCACCCCCCGCGATAGTCCCACTCGGCGGTCTGGTTCGGCAGCAGCTCCACCTCGTGCTCGCTGATCGCGTCGGCGCCCTCGATGTGGACGACGAGGGTGTGGGTGCCCGGCGGCACGACGATCTCGGCGGTCGCGCCGGCGAAGACGAAGGACACCTCCTCGCCACCGATGAAGACGCGCACGTCGAAGCTCGAGGTGTTGCGCATCCAGATGAGCCCCTGCCCGGGCGGGGGCCGCGGGACGCCCTCCCCGCTCGCCGCCTCGACCGGGACCGCCGGCGCCCAGCTCGTCTCCTCGTCCTCGTTGAGGTAGCGCTCGGCGCGGACGGCGCGGGGACCGTCCGCGGCGCGCGCGACGAGGGTCCGCTGCCCGGCGGGCACCCCCTCGAGCACGGTCTCCCCGTCCGGCGCCGCCCAGCCGGCGGGGAGGCCGTCGACGAGGACCTCGATGGGGACGTGACGCCGGTTCACGACCCGCAGCCGGGCCAGCTGGCGCCGCAGGGTCACCGTCGCCGGGCGGGCCGCGTCGAGGGTCAGGACGTGGCGCTGGGCGAGGTGCAGGCCGTCGTTGTGCGCGATAACGACCGCCTCCCCGGCGGCGAGGCCGGTCAGGTCGACCCGTCCGCCGGGGGGCGCGGTGGCGCGCGGGGCGCCACCGACCGTGACGGCGTAGGTGTCGTCGGTGGGGTTCAGGACGGTCAGCGCCGCGGTGGCGGGCGCGTCGGCCGGGTCCCCGGCGCGCGGTGGGCCGCTCGTCGCGCAAGCGACGACCACGAGGGAGGTGATCCCGGCCGGGATCCCGGGGTAGAGCGACATCGCGATCTCCTTGGCCGACCCCGATCATGCCCGCCACCGAGGCCGTTGACAAAGCGCGAGCGATTCGCGACCTTCATGCCGCCCGTGTGCCTGGCCCAGGAGGGAGCTGATGCGGACGCTGTCGAGCGCCCTGCTTTTGATCGCCGCGATCGCCATCGGAGGTTGCCCGGCCAAGGCGACCAAGGACGACTGCGCGCAGGCTTGCGAGAACGTGAGCAAGCTCTACCTGGGCGCGGTCGAGCAGCAGTCGAGCAGCGACGAGGTGCTCGGCAAGATGGGCGAGGCCGGGGCGAAGATGGCCCGCGACATGGCCGCGCTGCAGCTCGATTTCCTGCGCCAGGAGTGCGAGCAGGAGTGCAACGAGCGCGCGACCCGCGACCTCACCGAGTGCCTGAGCAACGCCAAGTCCTCGGAAGACCTCGAGAAGTGTAATTGAGGTAGGCCCCGCGGGTTCGCCGGGGCGACACCGCGCGGCCCGCGCTCAGTGCGCCTCGAGCTCCTTCATCGCCTGATCGATGGCGTCCTGCAGCGCGGCCTCCATCCCGGGCTCGCCGCGGCGGGCCTTGAGGAAGGCGAGCCCCTCGTCCTTGGCGCCGCACAGGCTGACCGCGCTGAACATGCTCGCCACCGCGGAGGAGCGCTCGCTGAGCTGGCTGAACGCCACCCCGAGCCACCACCACCCCTGGCGGTTGCGCGGCTCGATCGTCAGCGCCCGGATGGCCGCGTCGAGCACCTTCTCCCACTCCCCCTCGGCCGCGAGCACCTGCGCGAGCCCGATGAGGACCTGCACGTCGTAGGGGTAGGCCTTGTCGAGCGCCTCGAGCTTGGCCCGGGCGGGCGCCAGGCTCTTCTTCTGCAGCTCTCGCAGCGCGTTCACCTTCTTCTGGTAGAAGCCGCGCGGACGCTTCGTCCAGCTCAACACCTGGCGCCGCACGTCCTCGATGGCCGTGACCTTCTCCTCGAGGATCGGCGCCTGGGCCGAGTAGTGGTCGATGAGGTCACCGAGCAGCGTCGGCAACGTCTGCTCGTCGTGGTAGCGTGGGAAGGCCTGGTCCGCCGCGACGAAGCGCGCGCCGTCCCAGCGGTAGAGGTGGTCGACGTAGGTCCACTGGTACGCCGGCCCGCGGCGCCCGACCCGCTGACGGCGCACGACCTCCACCTGCCCGTTGCGATCGAGGTCCACGTAGTGCAGCGAGTCCACGTGGTCCACCGGCAGCGACGCGAAGCCCTTCTTGCCCTGCCCGAGCAGCTCCATGAACTGGTAGAAGCCGGTCTTGCCCGACTCGCCGGTGACCAGGATCTCGGGGCGAGAGTCGTCGTTGAGGTCGCGGATGTCGACCACCCCGAAGCGCTCGCCGGGGAGCTCGGTGGCCGCCCAGATGGCGTGGTAGCCCTCCTTGGTGAGCTTGAGCAGCGTCGGCCCGTAGCGGTGCTTGCCGTCGTTGAGCACGTCGTCGGGCACGAGCAGCATCTCGGCCGTCCGGTCGCCGTCGAGGTCCACCTGGAACACGGCGATCAGGTCGGTCGGCGCGCGCTCCGGGAAGCGCCCGACCACGTCGCTCAGCTTCGTGAACGCCCCGGGCTGGTTCTTGAGCATCCAGTTGTCGTTCTGGAACTGCCAGATCTCGGCGCCCGGGTCCCCGACCACCGCCTCCGCCTCAGCCCCCTGCAGGCGGTAGGGCTCACCGTCGTTGAAGCCCAGGATGTCGAGGTCGTATTGGAGCTGCTTCGGCTTCGGTTTGGGCGCGGCCTCCGCCGCCAGCGCAGACGCGGCGACGGTGCCGATCGTGACGGACAGCGCGAGCGCTCCGGGCAGCCAGGACCGCAGGCTCATCGCGCGTCCTCCCGCCCGGCCGCCCGGAGGGTGGCTTCCTGCATCGCGGCGAGATCGCTCTCCTCTCGGCTCCTTCTGGCCATCTCGTCCTCGCGGCACTGCAACAACGCCGAGCGCCGCCCCAGGAGGTGGCCCACCGCCAGCCCGACCATCAGGAGCAGCGGGATGTAGTAGATGTGGCTCGAGGACATGGATCGGGTCTCTCCCGTCGGCTCAGCTCGAGCCGCGGTCGTCTAGCGAACGTGCCAACCGGGCCTTCAGCTCGCGTATTTCCAGGATGAGGCGCCGCTGGCGGCTGCGGGCGCTGAAGAAGAAGCCCACGAGGATCGCCCAGAGCACCACATAGGCGACGGTCATGAGGCCGGCGCCGGTCTTGTCTTTCTCGCAGCGCCCGAGCCGCTCGCCGCAGCTCGTGAGCTGAGCCGCGAGGTCGGCGGTGGTGGCGCCCGGCGCGGCGGCCCAGGGCGCCGGCGCCGCGGGCTCGGGGGACGCGCCGCAGCCGGTCGCTGAGGTGAGGCCGGTGACGAGCGTGAGGACGGCGAGGAGCCTGATCATGCCTCGTTCTCCGTGGCGAGGGCGCCGTGCGCGACCGGTCGGGTCACGTTCACCCTCCGGTGACGCTCATCGGCTGGAAGGTCCGCACGCCGCCGTCGAAGGGATCGAAGCGGTGACCCGCGCCCTTGCCGAAGAGCGCGCCCTCGATGACGCCGGCGAGATCGGCGTCGCTGGCGCCGCTGCGCATGAGGTCGCGCAAGGACAGCGTGCCGGGGAAGGCCAGGCACTCCTGCAGGGCGCCGGTGGCGGTGACGCGGACGCGGTTGCAGCTGCTGCAGAAGTTGTGGCTGAGCGCGCTGATGAAGCCGACCTCGACCGGCGCGCCGCCGCCCTTCGGGACGACGGTGGCGTAGCGGGCCGGCCCGCCGCCGACGACGCCGACGTCGGCCGCGAAGCCGCGCGGCTCGTGGACGACGAACTCCTCGGACAGGCGCGCGATCATGTCGTCGGTCGACATGAAGGTGTGATCCGACCAGAAGCCGTCGACGCCGATGGGCATGTATTCGATGAAGCGCAGCAGGGCGCCGGTGGCGCCGGCGTAGCGCACGAGGCCGCCGAGCTCGTCCTCGTTGAAGCCGCGCAGGACCACGGCGTTGAGCTTGACCGGGGCGTAGCCCTCGGCGAGCGCGGCGGCGACGGCGTCGAGGACCCGCCCCAGATCCCCCGTGCGGGTGATCGACGCGAAGCGGTCGGCCCGGAGCGTGTCGAGGCTGATGTTGACGCGCTTGAGCCCCGCCGCGCGCAGCTCGCGGGCGATGGGGGCGAAGAGGAAGCCGTTGGTGGAGAGCGCGAGGTCCTCGACGCCGGGGACCGCGGCGATGCGCCGGACGAGCTCGGGGAAGTCGCGCCGGAGCAGCGGCTCGCCGCCGGTGAGGCGCACGCGGTTGATGCCGAGGGCGGCGAAGGCGCGGACGACGCGGGTCGCCTCGTCGAAGTCTAGGATCCCGGCCTTGGGCTCGAAGGCGACGCCCTCCTCGGGCATGCAGTACTGGCACCGGAAGTTGCAGCGGTCGGTGACCGAGAGGCGCAGGTAGCGGACCACGCGGCGCTGGCCGTCGACGAGGGCGGGGGGAGGCTCGGGGAGCAGCGCCCCGCGCGGGACGTCGCTCTTCTGGTCGGCGCCCCACGCGCCGTCATGGCGTCGCGGCCCGTCGATGGACAGGCGGCTGAGGGGCACCAGGCTCCCGCTGGTTGGCTCGTGGCTCATTGACCGGGTTCCGTCGTGCTGGGGGCCTTTCGCGCCCCGCGTCCAGCGCGAACCTATGCCGGCGCGGCGGCGAGAGGCAAGCACGGAGGCCGGTCGCGTCGCAACCACGTCGTTGACAGGCGGGGGGCCAGCTACCATCATCCTGCCACTCCGCGGCCCGCTGGAGGGTCGATCACCTCGGAGGGATCGTGGTGAACAGCCTCAAGGACCTGGCGATGAAGACGGCGAACAAGGTCTTCGGGAGCGCACCCGCGGCGGGGCTGCTCTCGCACCCGAAGCTGCAAGACGTCGTGCGGCGCGTCATCAACCTGCGCGGCGACGTGCGCGACGCCCTCGATGAGCGGGTCGCCACCATCGCGCGGCGCTTTGACCTGGTCACCCAGAAGGAGCTCAAGCACTTCAAGCGGATGGTGCGGGAGCTCGAGAACCAGGTCGCGTCACTCGAGCACGAGCTCGCGCAGCAGCGGCGCCGGGCCGAGCGCGCCGAGGGCGAGCTGGAGCAGGCGAAGAAGGACGCGGCGGCGGCGGCCAAGCCCGAGCCCAAGGCGAAGGCGGCGGCCAAGCCCGAGCCCAAGGCGAAGGCGACGCCGGAGCCGGAGCCGGCGAAGGCGACCGAGGCCGCTGCGGCGAAGCCCGCGAAGGCGGCCACGCCGAAGCCCGCGAAGGCGACCGCGAAGGCGACCGCGGCGAAGCCGGACGGCGACACCGCCTCGGCGGCCGCCACGAAGAAGCCCGCGCGCACCCGCGCGCCGGCGAAGCGGGCGAAGAAGGCCGCGAAGCCGCAGTAGGGGACCGCTCGGAGGCCACCCGAGCGCCCGGCCGGCGGATCCGACGCCGTGAACACCGGTTCGGAGCCGCGGGAGGCGCCCGGCTCGGCGCGCCGGTCGGCCGGAGCTCGGAGATCTCCGCAGGGGCTCGCTCGCGCGGCGACAGGGTCGCCGGCCACGCGACGGCCCCGGGGGAGCGGCGGCCCAAAAGTCGTGGGAAACTTGCCGCGAGGCCAAGGGTTCTTCAAGGATGTTGATAGCCTGGGTCGCTCGCGACGCGTCCCGGTCCAGGCTCGGCGGTGGCCTCTCGGTCCCGCCCCCGCAGCCCTACCCGCCCGCATCGTCAGGTCCCCATGCGCCGCCCCGCCACCGAGCCGCCCCCCTCCGCCGTCCCCCTGACGCGCATCGGCCTCGCGCTGGCCGTCGCGGGGTTGATCGGGGCGGGGGACGCGCGCGCCGAGGCGCCGGCGCCTGACCCGACGGCGGCGAGCGGCGGCGAGGTCACGCTGGTCCTCGCCACCGAGGGCACCGAGTCGGCCCTCGCGCCGGGGGGCTACGGGGTCGACGCGCCCACCGAGGTGGTGAGCCCCGAGGCGCGCTTCGCCGCAGCGCGAGATGCGGCCCGCGATGGGGCCGCGAACACGGCGAGAGCGCTGCTCGAGGGGCTCGCGCGGGACGCGTCGGCGCCCGCGACCGTGAGGCGCGACAGCCTGCACCTGGTCGGTCGCCTGGCGCTGGCGGCGGGCGACTGGGCGGCGGCCGCGGACGCCTACGCCGAGGCCCTCGAGCTCGGCCGGACGCGAGAGGCGAAGACGGCGCTCGAGGACGTCATCCGCTGGGGGCTCGGCCAGGCGCTGGCCGCCTCCGGGCACCGGGCGGAGGCGAGCGCCGAGCTGCGCCGGGTCGAGGCCGCGGCGCTGTCGCCCTACCGCGAGCGGGCGCTGCGCCTCGAGGCGCGCCTGGCCGAGGAGGCCGGCGACGCCAAGAAGGCGCGCAAGCTCTACGACCGCTTCCTCGACCGCTACCCGGACTCGCCGGTGGCGCGCGAGGTGATCGTGCGCCGCGCCGCGCTCGACATCGGCCTCGGGCGCGCGGACGCGGCCGTGAAGCCGCTCCGGGCGCTGGTGCGCGAGGCCCCGGAGAGCCGCGCCGGGCTCGAGGCGCTGCTGCTCCTCGAGCCGCTCGGCGCGGCGCCGGCGCGATCCCCGGTCGACCTCGACCAGGTCGACTACCTCGTCTCCGAGCGGCGCTTCGACGAGGCGCGGGTGATGGCGGAGCGGGCGATCGACGAGGCGCGGGCCGCGAAGCAGCGCGGGACCGAGCGGCGGGCGATGGAGCTGCTGCTCCGGGCGGAGTACGAGAGCTTCCGCTTCCCCGAGGCGCTCGCCGCGCACCGGTGGCTCTCGGAGCACGGCGGGGACGGCCTCGACGACTGGCGCCTGTCGCGCCTCTACGCCTACATGGACGACCTCGCGGCGGCCGAGAAGATCTTCCTCGACCGCCACTCCGGCCGCAAAGGCCGCGGGTACTGGAGCCAGGTGGCGGACCTGCGCTACGAGTTCGGCCGCTACAAGGACGCCTACCGAGCGTACTACCTGGCGCGCAAGAGCGGACGCCGCGGAGACCCGGATCCGACCGACCGGATGATCTGGTGTCTGCTGCGGATGGGCGAGCCCGAGCAAGCCGCCAAGGCGGCGCGCAGGTTCGGCGACCGCGGCGGTCGGGCGCGCGGGACGTCGCGCCTGTACGAGCGCTACTGGTACGCCCGGGCGCTCCAGCTCTCCGGGGATGACGCCGCCGCCCGCGAGGTCTTCGCCGGGCTCAGCGAGGACGCGCCCTGGGACTACTACGGGGTGCAGGCGTGGAGCCGCCTCGCCGAGCTCGACGGGGCGGTGCCCGACGAGGTCGCCGGGGTCCGAGCCAGCGAGACCGTGCGCTGGAGCGAGGCGTCGCTGGCCGGCGCGTTCGACCAGGCGCCGGCGCGCGCCCCGCTGCCCACGATCCTGGTCGCGATCCAGCGCCTCGCCGACGACTACGGCGACGCCGCGCCGGAGGCGGTGCGGGCCCTCGAGCTCGCGAACCTCGGGCTCCTCGACGACGCCGCGGGCGAGCTGCGCGTCATCGGCATGGACCTGCGGACGCTGTCCTACGGCGGGTCGCTTTCGAGCCGGGCGCGGGCGGACATGCTCGACAACCGCGCGACGAAGCGCGCGCGCAGCGGCGCGAGCATCCGCGAGCGCGGGCGCAAGTCGACCCAGGCGGCGCGCGCCTTCTCGCGCAACGCCAGCGCGATCCGCAAGGCCCTGCGGGAGGCCCAGCGGGCGCTGGCCGACCCGTACGCGCTGCGGCGCGGGGCCTACGAGGACGGCGGCTTCGATGACGGGCCGACCTCGAAGGCCTGGCGCGACTCCTACCCCATCGCGTACCCGGCGCTCGTGCAGGCCTTCTCGCGGCAGTTCAAGGTGCCGCCCTACTACGTGTACGCGATCATGACCGTCGAGAGCGCCTTTCACCCCCACGCCATCAGCGTGAGCGACGCGTACGGCCTGCTCCAGATGATCCCGCGCACCGGGCGCCGCGTGGCGCACGCGCTGGGCTACGCCGAGTTCAGCCCGGAGCTGCTGCTCGAGCCGCCGGTGAACGTCTACTTCGGGACCTACTACCTGGCCGCCGCGCTCGACAAATTCCAGGGGCAGGAGCCGCTGGCGGCCGCGGCGTACAACGCGGGGCCGCACCGGGTCGCGGCGTGGCTGCTGGCGCGCGGCGAGGGGCCGATGGACATGTTCATCGAGGAGATCCCCTTCGGCCAGGCGCGCAGCTACGCCAAGTCCGTGCTCAAGCACCTCGCACGCTACCGCGCCATCTACCACGGCGAGCTACACACCTACGTGTCGAACGCGGTCGCCCGTGACTTTGCGGCGGAGCCGAATTATTAGGTGACCTCGGCCGCCATCACGGGTGCAGGAGAAACCAACGCTCGGAGGCGGCGCGGCGGAGGTCGAGTGACGATCACAGCGACGTTGAGCTACGAAGACCGGGACGCCTTTCAGCAGCTCTGCGGGCCCAACGACAAACACCTGAAGATCGTCGAGGAGCTGCTGCACGTCGGGGTCGCCACCCGCGGCAACACGGTGCAGGTCTCGGGCGCGGCGCACGACGTGGAGGTCGCGAGCACCGCCCTCGACCAGTTCTACGACCTCGCACGCCAAGGCTACCGAGTGTTCCCGTCGGACATCCCGCGCGGGATCCGGATCGTCAGCGGGGCGCCCGACGCGCGGCTGGCGGACGTGTTCCTCGACACGATCTTCGTCGCGAGCGGCAAGCGCCGCATCTCGCCGAAGAACCTCGGGCAGAAACACTACATCGACGCGATGCGCGGCAACGACCTGACCTTCGGGATCGGGGCGGCGGGCACGGGCAAGACCTACCTGGCGATGGCGATGGCGGTGCAGGCGCTGCTCGCCCGCGAGGTGAAGCGCATCATCCTGACCCGGCCGGCGGTGGAGGCGGGCGAGAAGCTCGGGTTCCTCCCGGGCGACATGGCCGAGAAGGTCAACCCCTACCTCCGGCCGCTGTACGACGCGCTCTACGACATGCTCGAGCTGACCAAGGTGCAGCGGCTCATCGGCGAAAACGCCATTGAGATCGCACCCTTGGCGTTCATGCGCGGGCGCACGCTGAACGACGCCTTCGTGATCCTCGACGAGGCGCAGAACGCGACGCGCGAGCAGATGCGGATGTGCCTGACCCGGCTCGGGTACAACACGAAGACCGTGGTGACCGGCGACATCACCCAGACGGACCTGCCCGACCCCGAGCGCAGCGGGCTCGCCCACGCCGCGCGCATCCTGGCGGACGTGAAGGGGGTGTCGGTCTGCTACTTCAGCGCCGACGACGTCGTGCGGCACCCGCTGGTGATGCGCATCGTCAACGCCTACGACCGCGACGACGCCCGCGCCGGGGTGTCGCGCGAGCGGCGCAACCGCCCGCCGACCCGGGGCGACGAGGCGGCGGCGAACGAGGCCGAGGCCGCGGCGAACCGAGGCGACGACGCCTTGAGCTTCGCGCTCGAGATCGGGGAGGACTGAGATGCCGAAGCTCATCACGGGCGCGACGCGCGTCACGGCGGCGGGGAACAAGCCAAAGCTCATCGACGAGTACGTCGGTCGGGTCAACAGCGGCGACGAGGGCGTCAGCGTCGCGCACATGCGGAGCCCGGGCGGCTGGGTGGAGCCCGGGCAGCGGCCGGCGTTCCGCGAGCTGACGGTGGTCCTGCGCGGGGCGCTGCAGGTGGAGCACGACGGCGGAGCGCTGACGGTGCGGGCGGGCCAGGCCGTCATCACCGAGCCTGGCGAGTGGGTGCGCTACTCGACCCCCGAGGCCGACGGCGCCGAGTACATCGCGGTGTGCCTGCCGGCGTTCACGCCGGACACGGTGCACCGGGACGAGGAGTAGCCGCGATGCCGGTCGACGCATACGCCGAGGGCGCGGCGGAGGGTGAGGAGGCGCTGGTCGAGCGGCTGGCCGAGGTCGGCGAGGCGCTGCTGGTCGCCGCCGACCTCGCCGGACGCGAGCTGTCGCTGGTGCTGACCGATGACGCGCAGATCCGCGCGCTGAACGCCGAGTGGCGGGGTGAGGACAAGGCGACCGACGTGCTCTCCTTCGCGATGGACGAGGGCGAGCTGCTGCTCGGGCCCGAGGACGAGGCGGCGCCGCTCGGGGACGTCGTGATCAGCGTCGAGTACACGGCGGCGGAGGCCGAGAAGCTGGCGATGCCGCGCGACGACCTGGCGGTGTTCCTGCTGGTACACGGCTTCTGTCACCTCCTGGGCTACGACCACGCCGAGCCGGACGAGGCCGCCGCCATGCGGGCCGAGGAGGACCGGCTGCTCGCCGCGGTCGCCCCGACGCTCACGCGCCCGCCGACGCCCTATTAGCCTATTAGATAGATAGAAGCGCTCGTTCGGGGCGCCTGGGTGGAACGACGCGCGCATCCCAGCGCGGTGTCGGCTTCGCCGACGGGTCGGTCACCGCGCACGCGAGCATCCGGGCACGCTCTGCGGCGTGGCTCGGCCCTCGAGACCGAGGGCCGCGGGTTGCGGGGCGGAGGGCAAACTGAGAAGCTCCGGGCGTGAAGGAACGCCTCAAAGGACGCGACCTCGACGTGGTCGTCATCGGCGACGCGACCATCGCCCTGACGACCGCCGAGCCCCTCGCGCGCGCCGGCGGCCTGACCCGCTCCCAGCGCGGTGACGCGCTCGTGACCTGCGTGCAGGCCAGCCGCCTGGGGGCCGCGACCATGCTCGTCACCCGGGTGGGCGACGACGCCCTCGGGGACTGGCTCCTCGAGTCCTGGGAGCGCGAGGGGATCCACCTCGACTTCGCGAAGAAGACCCACGGGCGCAACGCCTTGCGCCTCGTGAGCCAGGTGGACGGCCCCCACAGCGCGATCGACTACCGCGACGGCAGCGCTCAGACCACCCTCGCCCCGCAGGACCTCGACGGGATCCCGTGGGGCTGGACCGCCCTCGTGTTCGCCACCGGGGCCACCCAGGCCCTCGGCCCGGGCCCCGCGGCGACGATCGCGCGCGCCTTCGAGCTCGGCCGCGCGGCCGGGGCGCGCACGGTCTTCGACCCGACCGTGCGCTCCGGCGTGTGGCCCTCCGACGCCGCCGCCAAGCGGGCCTTCGACGCCATCCTGCCGCTGACCGACGTCCTCGTCATCGGCGCCCCCTACGCCTCCGGCAAGCTCCTCGGCCACGCCGCCGCCGAGGCCGCCGCCCGCGAGGCGGCCCGCCGCGGGGTCCGCCAGGTCGTGGTGCGCGACGGTGGACGTGGCGCCCTGACCATCGAGGGGGCCGAGCTGCGGCGCGTCACCGTGGGCGCCGCGCCGCCGCCCGGGCCCGAGGACGATCCGAGCTGGCCCCGCGCGAGCTTCGACGGGGCGCTGCTCGCCTCCCTCGCCCGGGGGGTCCGCCTCGCCGACGCCGCGACCTTCGCGCTGCACGCGCTCCACCAGACCCGCGCCAGCACCGACGCGGGCTTCGAGCGCCTCCCCGGAGAAGAGCTGTGGTGAGACACCGACGGCGGGGGCTGGCGTGACACCGGAGCACCGGATCACCTTCGTCCTGCCAGGGGGCGAGCGCGTCGACTGCGACGGCTACCCGCGGCTGAACCTCCTCGCGCACGCCGAGATGATGGAGCTCGAGCTGCCGCAGAAGTGCGGGGGGCAGGCCGAGTGCGGCACCTGCCGCGTGCGCCTGCTCGAGGGCGAGTGCACCCCGGCGCGCGGCGACGAGGTGGATCTGATGACCCGCCACCGGAGCCGCTTTCAGCGCGGCGAGCGGCTCGCGTGCCGCGCGCGCCCCCGCAGCGACGTCGTCGCCGAGGTCCTCGCCATGCTGCCCGCGGACCTGCGCGACGTGCCCGAGGACCCACCCGAGTAGAGCGGCGACGCTGCTCGGCGCGGGTCCGTCGCCGCTCGGGGTGACGCGGCGCGCCGCTGACTCGGTCCGACGACTGCCCCCCGCGGCGCAGCCGATCGACCGACCGCAGCGCGCCCGCTCCGGAGGCGTCGTCCGGCCGCCCTCCGCGCCACCTCACGGGCAGGGATCGCACCAGGCGCGCCAGGTGAAGACCTCGTCCTGCTTGACCGGGTGGGCGGCGCCAAAGGCGTAGCGGTTGGCGGCCTCGGCGCAGTCGGGCCACTTCTCGACCGTGCACCAGTCGCCCCAGCTGTACTTGTAGTCGAACCACTGCCCGCGCGGGACCAGGAGCGTCCCCGCGGCGTGGTCCTCCGACGTCCGCTGGAGCGGGTGGAAGGCCCAGCCGTCGACGTCGGCGGCGACGTGGACGACGACCTCGGCCGGGGTGCCGTCGGGGAGCTTCAGCGCCAGCGGCACGGCGACGTCGGGGCCCGGCAGGGTGATGGCGGGGTCGTAGCGGGCGTCGAGGGCGAAGCCCGGGTGGTCGGCGAAGGCGACGACCAGCGCGAGGTCGGCGGCGTCCCAGGCCCAGCCCGCGCCGTCGGCGAGGACCGCGTCGACGCTCGCGGCCGGGGCGACGGCGGCGCCGTCGAGGGTGACCGCCGTCGGGGCGTGGTCGACGCGGTGAAAGCGGACGAGGAGCGTCCGCGCCGGCGGGGGGAAGTCGCCAGCGCTCGGGAGCGCGGTCAGCGAGGCGCCGCCTGGGTCGCCGACCAGCTCGAAGGGGGCCCGTCGGGAGGGACCGGCGCCGTCACCCGCGTCTTCGTACAGCCCGCCGCGGGTCGCGCCCGAGGTCGGGTAGACGTCGAGGGTGAGGCGCCCCGGGGGCGGCGCGTCGGCGGTCTGCGCGGGCTGCTGGGTCGGCAGGATGGCGCCGGCGCGGACATAGATCGGCAGCGCCTGGAGGCGGAGCGAGGCGGTGATGGTCGTCGGGCCGTCGTAGGCGGCGCCCGAGGCGAGCTCGAACCAGCGGCCCGCGGGCAGATAGACCTGGCGCGTGGTGGCGCCCTCGGTCACGACCGGCGCGACGAGGAGATCGGGGCCGAGCATCGCCTGGTCGCCCAGCGTCTGGGCGACGACGTCGTCCTGAAAGTGCCAGACGAGGGGGCGCAGGACCGGGGCGCCGGTGCGGGCGGCCTCGTCGAACAGCGTGTAGAGGTAGGGCAGCAGCGCGTAGCGGCGCTCGAGGTGGACGCGGCTGAGGTCGGCGACCTCTTGGCCGAAGGCCCACGGCTCCTGGCCCGCGACGCCGCTCGTGACGTGCGCGCGAAAGAACGGCGAGACCGAGCCCAGCGCCATCCAGCGGGCGTAGAGCTCGGGGGTCGCCCCACCGGAGTAGCCGCCGACGTCGCTGCCGACGAAGGGGACGCCCGACATGCCGAGGTTCAGCAGCATCGGCAGGGTGTTTCGCAGCGAGGTCCAGGTGCTCGGCGCGTCGCCGGTCCACACGGCGGCGTAGCGCTGGATCCCGGCGAAGCCGGCGCGGCTCAGGACGAAGGGGCGGCGATCTGGGTGCGCCGCAGCGAGGCCATCGAACGTGGCTTTTGCTTCGTACACGGCATAGGCGTTGTGCACCGCACCCATGGTGGTCGGGGCGCCGTCGCCGTCCGCCACCACGTCGTCGTCGACGCTCTGGCCGCCGCCGCTCTCGGGGAAGACGGTCGGCTCGTTGACGTCGAGCCAGACGCCGCGCAGGCCACGCAGCGCGTTCTCCTTCACCTCGGCGGCCCACCACGCGCGCGCGGCGGGCAGCGTGAAGTCGGGGAAGACGCTGTCGCCGGGCCAGACGGCGCCGACGAAGACCTCGCCGTTCGGCCACTTCAGGTAGGCGTTGGCCGCCAGACCCGCGTCGTAGACGTCCCAGCCGGGATCGAGCTTGATGCCGGGGTCGCTGATGGCGATGGTCTTGAAGCCGTCGCTCTCGAGGCCGGCGAGCAGGGCCTCGGGATCTGGGAAGGACGTCGGATCCCAGGTGAACGTGCGGAAGCCGTCGAGGTGCTGGATGTCGAGCCACAGCCCGTCGGCGGGGAGGCCGCGGGCGCGCAGCTCGGCGCCGACCGCGGCGAAGGCCGAGGCCGGCGAGTAGCCCCAGCGGGACTGGTGAAAGCCGAGAGACCACCGGGGCGGCAGCGGCGTGCGGCCGCTGAGCGCCGTGAAGCGCCGGACGACCTCGGGGATGGTCGGGCCGGCGATGACGTACTGGTCGACGTAGCCCTGCCGGGTGCGCAGGGCCCAGCGGTCGGAGCGCGAGTCGGCCATGTCGAGCTCGAGCCGGTGGCTGTCGTCGAAGAGCACGCCGTAGGCGGCGCCGTCGCGGAGGCCGACGAAGAAGGGCACGGAGAGGTAGAGCGGATCGGTGTCGGGAGCGTAGCCGCCGTAGCGGGAGTCGTAGGCGTCGGTGTTCCACTGCACCATCGTCGTCCCGCGCCGGTCGAACGCCCCCTGGTGCTCGCCGAAGCCATAGAAGCGCTCGCCCGCGGGGGTGGCGAAGTCCGCCACGACCGTGTCGCCGGTCCTCGTGATGGCGGCGCCGTCGAGGACCACCGCGCCCGACGCGGCGACCACCCGCACCGCGCAGCCGTCGCGGACCGTCGCCGCGAGCTCCGCCGTGCAGAGGGTGTAGCCCTCCGCGCTCGCGCCGTACCAGACCTGGGGCGCCGGGCTCATCGGCGTCGAGACCGCCCGCCGCGCCGGCCCGTCGTCGCTGACGCCGAAGGAGCGGAGGACGCGCAGGACGCCGTCTCCCGCGGTGATCTCCGCCCGGGACGAGTCGCACAGCGCGACGACGGTCAGCCCCTCCTCGCCCCCGACGGCGATGTGGACCGTGACCGAGGGGGCGCCGGCGACGCGCCCCAGGGCGTCGTCGAGGGGCGGGCAGTGCGCCGGGGGGCGGGACGGCGTCGCGGCGCCGTCGGCGCCGAGCGTGTCCCCGGCGGTGCCGTCGGCGCTCGCCGTGTCCGAGGGCGCGTCGCTGTCGGTGGCGGCGTCGGCGTCGGCCCCTCCGAGCGCGGCGTCGTCCGGGCAGGCGCCCCAGAGCAGAGTCAGCGAGACGAGGAGCAGCGCACCGGCGGCACGCGAGCGCGAGGTTCGAGCGGCCATGGGCGGCACGCTAGCACCGGGCGCGGGTCAGTCCAGCAAGAACGGCGCGGCGCTCAGCAGATCCGGCCCGGGCAGGTAGGCGTCCGAGACGGCGCGCAGCTCCGGGGGGGCGTCGTTCCAGGCGATGGCGAAGGCGGCCTCGCGGGCGGCGGCGACGTCGTTGGGGCCGTTGCCGACGAAGGCCACGCGCTCTCTGGGCACGCCGAAGCGCTCGCGCAGCTCGCGCACCCCGGCCGCCTTGTGCTCGCGGTCATAGGGCGTCGGGGTGCCGCCGGTGATGCGCCCGGCGGCGTCGAAGTGGACCCGGTTGACCCAGACGGCGTCGACCAGATCGCCGGGCAGGTGGCGCTCGACGACGAGGTCGACCCCGCCGGACAGGATCGCCGTGCGGACCCCGGCCGCGCGCAGCCGCGCGAGCAGCGCGAGGGCGCCGGGCGCCGGCTGGAAGGTGTCGACGACGGCGAGCAGCGCCGCGCGGTCGGCGCCGGCGGCGTCGAGCATGGCGAGGTCGGCGGCGAACCACTCGGCGTAGCTGATCTCGCCCGCGAGCGCCTGGCGGACGACCTCGCGGCGGCGCTCGGGGTCGCTCCCCAGCGCGCCGTGCAGGGTCCGCCACACCGGCCCGTCGTGGACGACCAGGGTGCCGTCGAGGTCGAAGACGACGAGGTCGAACCGGCCCCTCACCCCGGAGGCCACTTGAGCGGGCGACCCGCCAGGACGTGGAAGTGCAGGTGGAAGACCGACTGCCCGGCGCCCTCGCCGCTGTTGGTGACGACCCGGAAGTCGCTGAAGCCAGCCGCGTCCGCGACCTGCTTGCACACGAAGAGGCAGTGCCCGACGAGCTGCGCGTCGTCGGCGCTCATCGCCCCGAGGCTCACGATGGGCCGCTTCGGGATGACCAGCACGTGCAGCGGCGCCGCCGCGTTGATGTCCTTGAACGCGAGCGCCTCGTCGTCCTCGTAGACGATGGTCGCCGGGATCTCGCGGTCGATGATCTTCTGAAAGATGCTGCCCACCCTCGCCTCCTGTCGCGGCGCGCCGCACGCTCGCCCACGGGTGAGAGGCGTAGCGCGCACCGCACCGAGCCGTCAACGCGGCGACCGCGTATCGGTCCATACACGCCCCGGCGTATCTCATCGGGGATGGTCAGAAGTCCGGGGACCTGACCTCGTCGGGGACCTCGTCGGGGACCTCGTCGGGGACCTCCGCGGGGGCCATCCCGGGCAGGGACGCGGCGTGGTCGACGGCGTCGTCGTCGTCGTCGTCGGGCGGCGGGCCGGGGCCGTCCGGCAGCGGCGGGTCGATCTCCACGCCCCCGGGGCCGAGCGGCAACAGCGCCGCGCCGCGGAAGACCGGCTCGTAGGGCGCCTGGGCGTCGGCCTCCTCCGCGGTGATCTTGCCGCGCTCGGCCATGACGCCGAGCAGCGACTGCAGATAGCCGCGCCAGCGCGGGCTCACGCGCCCCTGCTGGAAGAAGCTGTCGTAGTAGCGCCGCGGGTTGGGGATGACGCTCGACAGGAAGATGCACTCGAGCAGGGTCAGGTCCGCGGGCGCCTTGCCGAACCAGCGATCCGCCGCCTCACCCACCCCGTAGATGCCGGGGCCGAACTCGATGACGTTCAAATACAGCGCCATGATCTCCGGCTTCGACAGGTTCGCCTCGAGCTGCCAGGCGATGAAGACCTCCTGCAGCTTGCGGCTCAGCGTCTTGTGGGGCCCGAGGTAGAGGTTCTTCACCAGCTGCTGCGTGATGGTGCTCGCGCCGCGCACGAACGCCCCCTGCTTCAGGTCGGTGACGATCGACTCCATGATCGCGTGGGTCGAGAACCCGTCGTGCTGGTAGAACGGGTCCTCGGTGGTGGTGACCGCCTTCTCGAGAAAGGGGCTCACCTCCTCGAGGGGCACCCAGCGCCCGGTGAGCGGCCCCGCCATGCGTGTGCTGGCCGTGCCGTCCTCGCGCCGGATCGGGTACGAGAACGCGGTCCGGAGCTGCTCGAAGTCCACCGACCGGCCCATCGACCGCACCATGAAGCCGCGCGCGCTCGGCCGCGAGTCGATCGCCAGCGCGTCGATCTTGCCGGTGTCGAGGTCGATGGCCAGAGACCACGCCACCGTCCCGGCCACGGTCAGCCCGTCGAGGCGCGTCATCATGGCGCGCGGCAAGGCGTCCACCACGGCCTGGGCAGACGTCTCCGGGAGCCGCGCCGCGACGTGCAGCACCGGCCGCTCGCGATACCCGCTCACCTCCGCCGACAGCTCCACCGCGACGTCACGGACCCGCAAGAGCCCCTTCTCGAAAGAGATCTTCTGAGCCACCGGGTCCACCCGGAGCGTGAAGTCCACCCCGAGGTCGACCCCCTTGAGGGGCTCGATGGCGACGTCCGGCTGCACGATCACCGCGTCTCGCAGTTGCACAGTGCCCGAGGTGAGCCACGGCTGGCCCTCACCGGTCCACTCGAAGTGCATCGCGCTGTCGTGCAGCACCCCGTCCCCCTCCGCGGACAGCGGCGCCGGCAGCGCGTCTCCCAGGAGCTTCAGCGGCAGACCCGCGAGGGACGCGTCGACCTCGACGCCACGTCCCCCCGGGCCGCTCTTGATCGCGAGGCGCGCCGCCCGCCGCGTCACCTCCGGCACCACCGCCGTCGCGTCCAGATGCGCCCCCTCCGGCCCGTACCCCGCGTCGATGGTCAGCGCCTCGAGGGTCATCGGGCCGAGGCTCGAGCTCAGCGCGACGTGCCCCTCGCGCACCTCGAGGACCTTGAACGGCAGCGCCGCCAGCGCCCGCCCCGCCCGCGGCCCGATGGCCCCCGCGAGGCGATCGAGCCGGGACAGCGCCGCGCTCGTCCGAGCCGGCAGCGACGCCTCGTCCGCCGGGGTGCCGCCCCCGGCCACGAGGCGCGTGCTGGCCGAGCGCGCGGCCGCCGAGAGCAGCGCCCCCGGATCCGCGGCCAGCGCCGCCTCGGTGAAGCGCAGCGGCGCGACGAGGTCCTCGAAGCTGTGGTGCCCCCCGGAGGCGAGGCGCAACACCAGCGCGGGTCGCACCACCACGACGCGGTCGACGTAGGCGAGCAGATCCTTGAGGGGCGGCGTCTCCCCGCCGGGCCGGTCCGCCCGCGCCCGCCGCAGGATCTCGCGCGGCTCCGGGGACACCTCGAGCCGCGCGACCGTCGCCGCCGCGCCGACCGTGCCCTGGGGCTTCTTCGGGTCGAGGGGCACCGACAGCTGGAGCTCGCTCACCTCGAACCCGCCCGGCGTCCACCGGACCCCCTTCACGCCCGCCACCCGCTGCCCGAGGTAGAAGCGCACCGGCCGATCGAAGCGCGCCCCCACCACGTGGGGCGTCCCGTCGAGGCCGACCGCCAGCTCGACCCCGAGGCCGAAGCCGGGATCGAGGGAGGTCTCGGTGAAGTCCGCCTCGAGCGCCAGCTCCGTCGGCGCCGACGGGTCGTCCGCGCGCACCGTCACCGCGCCGTCGGTCAGCGTCACGAGCTTCGGCACCGTCAGCCCCAGCGGCAGCTCCGGCAGCGGCGCGTCGATCACGACGTCGGCGTGGGTCAGCGCGATCTCCGGCACCCGGCGCTCGAGGAAGCGGAGCGGCCCGCCGCCCCCGCCGCCCGCGCCCGGGGCCGCGCCGGGACCGAGGAGCGCCCGCAAGCGCGCCGCCAGGGCGCGCACGTTGTCTCCACCTCCGCTGCGACGCACAACGGTCACAACAGGCCTTTCCATCGAAATCTTCTGCAGCGTAACTTTGCGTCGCAACAAAGCGACGTCGGCGTCCACGTGGAGGCGATCCGCGGTGAACAGCGCGGCCTCGCCGGGGGGCGCGGCGGCGTCGCGCACGACGACGCCGGTGACGTCGACCGCACCGCCGAAGGTCCAGTCTACGCGGTCGGCGGTGATGACCAGGCCGAGCCGATCCCCGAGCTCGAGGGCGGCGCCGAGCCCCGCGCGCTCGACCATGGCCGGCAGCCCGACGGCGAAGCCGGCGCCCGCCGCGACCAAGAACCAGACGGTGAGGCCGGCCACCCGCAGGGTGGAGCGCAAGCCGCTGCGAGAGCGGTCGGAGCCGCTCGGCGCCCCCGCGGGATCGCCGGGGGCGCTGGATCGCGCTGGGTTCAAGCCGAACATCGTGCTGTGAACGGGTCCGCGCCCCGCCGTATTCGTCGCGCGTCGCGCGCTCGAGGCGCGGGGGCCGCCGCCGCTACTCGTTGAAGGACTTGGAGCCCGCCGTCACCGCGGTGATCACGATGAGCGCGGCGACCGCGGCGACGCCCGCGCTGATGAGCAGGATCGTCTGGGTGTCGCTGAACAGGTCGACCTCGTACTGATCGACCTCGTTGATCGCCAGCAGGGTGTCGCGATCGGAGGCCACGAGCTGGCTCGGGGTCATCTTGAAGTTGAACGGGGTCACCGGGTAGCGGCGACCGCCGACCGAGCGGACGTAGATCTGCGTCTCGCGGTCCACCAGGATCTTCTCGCCCCCGGCGGAGGTCACGGTGACCGGGATCTCCTCCTGCGACTGCAGGCGGGCGAACTCTTCCTGGCTGAGCTGGTAGGTGTTGAAGCACCCCGAGAACAGCGTCGCCACGAAGAAGATGGCCAAGGTGAACAGGGCGGTCGGGCCGCTCACGCGGAGGGCCTTGCGGCTGGTCGCGGCGGCGTTGTCGAGCGACTGCGGTGCGTTGTGTCCCATCGGTCTAGGCGGCTCCTCTCTGGCGAGGGCGCTATCTAACAGCGGCGCCCCGCGATTTGCAAAGGGTTATCGGGGGCGACCTAAACCGGTGAGATCCCGGCGGCGACGTCCGCGCCGTCCACCTGGAAATCGGTCGTGTGCGCCGCAGCGGCGGGAGCTCCGCCGATCGTCACGGCGTCGGCGAGGGTCTCGCGGGCGATGTAGTCGCGCCACGCCTCGCAGGCCGCCATGACCTCGGCGTCGCCGGTCAGGGCCACGGTGATGCGGTCGGTGTAGTCGAGGTCCGCCTGCTTGCGGAGCGCCTGGATGCGGCTCGTGACCTCGCGCGCGCGCCCCTCGGCGATCAGCGCGTCGTTGAGCGCCTCCTCGAGGATCACCACGCCGGCCGCGCCGCCCGAGGCCGCGTAGCCCTCCTTGGCCTGGACCGTCACCTGGACGTGCTCGCTGGACAGGGTGAAGACCTCGTCGGCGCCGAGGCGGAGGTGGAACTCGCCGGTCGCGGCGAGCTCGCGGCGCACCTGCTCGGGGGCGACGGCGTCGAGCGCGGTGCGCACCTCGGGCATGCGCTTGCCGAAGACCGGCCCGAGGGCGCGGTAGTTCGGCTTGACCGCGTAGCTGACGAGGTCGCCGGCGTCCTGGGTGAAGAGGACGCGCTTGACGTTGAGCTCGTCGGCGATGAGCTCGGAGTACGGCTCGACGCGGGCGGTGAGGTCGGCGTGGCCGAGGACGATCTCGACCATGTTGAGCGGCTGGCGGACCTTGAGCTTGTAGCTCGCGCGGGTCTGCAGGCCGAGGCTCACGACGTCGCGCACGGTCTTCATCTCGAGCGACAGATCATCGTCGATGAGCGCCGGGTCGAACGCCTGCCAGTCGGCGAGGTGAACGCTCTCGGGGGCGTCGGGGTACGGGTTGCGCACCAGGTTCTGGTGGATCTCCTCGCTGATGAACGGCACGAAGGGCGCCGACATGGTGGCGATGCCGGTCAGGACCTCCCACAGGGTGTGGTAGGCGTCCCACTTGTCGGCGGTCTGCTCCTTGGCCCAGAAGCGGGCGCGGGAGCGGCGGACGTACCAGTTGGACAGGGCGTCGGCGAGGGCGATGAGGCGCTGCGCGGCGTCGTAGAGGCGATAGTCGTCCATCAGCGACGTGACGTCGCGGAGCGTCATGTGGAGCTCGCCGACGATCCAGCGGTCGAGCTGGGCGCGCGCGGCGACGGGCCGCCTCGGGGTCGTGGTCGGCCAGAAGCCGTCGATGTTCGCGTAGATGGCGAAGAAGGCGTAGACGTTGCGGATCTTGAGCAGGAACTCCTGCTGGCCCAGGCGCACGGCCTCGGGGGAGTAGCGGGTGTTGTTCCACGGCGGGTTGGCCGCGTAGAAGTACCAGCGCATCGCGTCGGCGCCGTCGGACTCGAGGATCTCGTCGGGGGGGGTGTAGTTGCCCTTCGACTTCGACTCCTTCTTGCCGTGCTTGTCGGTGACGTGGCCGAGCACGATGCAGGTCTTGAACGGGTGCGGCAGCTCGGTGTCCTCGAACAGCAGCGTCGAGATCATGAGGAGGCTGTAGAACCAGCCGCGGGTCTGGTCGACGGCCTCGCTGATGAAGTCCGCGGGCCAGGCGGCCTCGAAGGCCTCCTTGCCCTGGTGGGGGTAGCCCCACTGGGCGAACGGCATACAGCCCGAGTCGAACCAGCAGTCGATGACCTCGGGGACGCGGTGCATGGTGCCGCCGCAGGCCTCGCAGGGGAGCGTGACCTGGTCGATCCAGGGCTTGTGCACCTTGAGGTGCTCGCTGAGCTCGGGGTCGGCGGCCTTGGCGGCGGCGAAGGCGACGAACGCCTCCGGGTTGCGGCGCTCGATGTCGGCGACGGACGGCGGCGCGACGCGGGTCTCGCAGGCGTCGCAGGTCCAGATGTTGAGCGGCGTCCCCCAGAAGCGCTCGCGCGACAGCGCCCAGTCGACGTTGTTGCGGAGCCAGTCGCCGAAGCGGCCGTCCTTGATGTGCTCGGGGATCCAGTTGATCTGCTGGTTGTTGGCGATGGCCTGCTTGGTGACGTCGGTCGTGCGGATGAACCACGCCGGGCGCGCGTACTGGATGAGCGGGTCGGTGTCGGCGCGCCAGCAGAAGGGGTAGTTGTGGCGGTAGCTCTCTTCCTTGAAGAGGACGCCGCGGGCGCGGAGGTTGCGGATGATGTCGCGGTCGGCCTCCTTGCAGAAGCGGCCGGCGAAGTCGGTGACGCGGGCGTCGAAGCGGCCCTCGGCGTCGACGAGCTGCAGCATCCCGATGCCGCGCTCGTGGGCGATCTTGAAGTCCTCCTCGCCGAACGCCGGGGCGACGTGGACGAGGCCGCTGCCGGTCTCCTCGGTGACGAAGTCGGCGGCGATGACCTCGAAGGCGCGGCCGCCGGTGGGCTCGGCGTAGGAGAACGGCGGGCTGTAGGAGAGGCCGACCAGGGCCGAGCCGGGGACGGTCTCGAGGACGGTGCCGCCACCGACGAGCTTGTCGGCGAGGTCGGCGGCCACGATGAGGGTCTCGTCCTCGTGCTTGACGAAGGCGTAGGTGATGTCGTTGTGGACCGCGACGGCGGTGTTGGACGGGAGCGTCCACGGGGTCGTCGTCCACGCGAGGATCGAGGTGCCGGCGCGGCCGACGACCGGGAAGCGGACGTAGATCGACGGGTCGTCGACCTCCTTGTAGCCGAGGCCCACCTCGCCGGCCGACAGCGCGGTGCCACCCTGCGGCCACCACCAGACGATCTTGTGGCCCTGGTAGAGCAGGCCCTTGTCGAAGAGGCGCGACAGGGCCCACCAGACCGACTCGACGTAGGACTGGTGGTAGGTGACGTAGGCGGCGTCGAGGTCGACCCAGAAGCCGATGCGCTCGGTCAGCTCGCGCCAGGCGTCGGTGTAGCGAAAGACGCTCTCGATGCACTTCTTGGTGAAGGCCTCGACGCCGTACTCCTGGATGGCCTCCTTGCCGTGGATGCCGAGCTCTTTCTCGACCTCGACCTCGACCGGCAGGCCGTGGGTGTCCCAGCCGGCCTTTCGCGGGACGTTGTAGCCGCGCATGGTCTTGTAGCGCGGGAACAGGTCCTTGATGACGCGGGTCAGGACGTGGCCGTTGTGGGGCGTGCCGTTGGCGGTCGGCGGGCCCTCGAAGAAGACGAAGGTCTCGGCGCCGTCGTTCTTCGCCAGGGTCTTGTCGAAGATGCCGTGCTCCCTCCAGAAGGCGAGCACCTGCTTCTCTCCGGCGGGGAAGTCGATCTTCTGCGGGACCTTGTCGAACGGCATCGTGGGCGCCTCGGACGGGGTTTATGGCCGAGCGAGGATACGCGTGGATCCCACGTAGTCAATGGATTGCGGCGTGGGCGGGAGCGTGCTGGCCCCGTCGGCGAAGCCGACACACCCCCCCGCGCCAGCGGGGGCGCCGAAGGCGGCGGGGGAAGCGAGCGGAGGGGCGCCTGGAACGTCTCGCGCAGAGGGTTCCCGCCGCGACGTAGCGAGCTTGCGAGCGTAGTCACGGTGGGATGCGCGAGGCGTTCCACCGAGGCGCCCCGGAGCGAGCGCATTTGATCAGTCGCGGGGGTGAGCGCGGGTCTCAGCTCACAGCAGGCGGGCCGCGGTCCTGGCGTAGGCGGTGATGCCGGCGGCGAGGTCGGCGACGGCGAGGTGCTCGTGGGCGGCGTGGGCGCAGCGCATGTCGCCGGGGCCGAGCAGCATCAGCTCGGCCCCGGTCGCCGCGAGCCAGTTGGCGTCGGTGTTGAACGGCACCGCCGGCCCCGTCGCCCCGCCGCCGGTGGCGAACTCCCGCGGCTCCGCGCGGCTCAGCTCGGTCAGGGCGATGGCGGGCGGCACCAGGTCACGCACCGCCTCGAGGACCGCGTCCACCGGCGCCGCGCAGCGTATCAGCACCGTCGCGTGCGCCTCGGGCGCGATGACGTTGGCGGCGACGCCGCCGTGGAGCTCGCCGACGTTGACCGTGGTCTCCCCGAGCAGGTCGTCCTGCGGGAGGGCGGCGTGGCGCAGCGCGTAGAGGGCGTCGAGCAGCACGTGGACCGCGGAGGTGCCGAGCTCGGGATAGGCCGAGTGCCCGGCGTTGCCGGACGCGGCCAGCGCGAGCTTCAAGAGCCCCTTCTGCGCCACCGCCGGCGCGAGCCCGCACGGCTCGCCCAGGATCACCACCCGCGGGCGCAACCCCGCCGCCACCGCGGCCTTGGCGCCGCTGTGGTCCGCCTCCTCGCCCACCACCAGCAGGCAGCACACGCGACCGTCGAGGCGGCTCTCGTCCTGCAGCAAGCGCAGCGCGTGGAGCATCGCGACCGCCACCCCCTTGGCGTCGCACGCGCCGCGCCCGTGGATGTGGGTCGCGTCGCGCCGCGCCGGGATGAACGGCGGCACCGTGTCGAGGTGGGTACACAGCATCACCGGGGCGTCGGCGGCCCCGACGAGCAGGTTGTCGCGCCCGGGCGCCACCGGCAGCCGGCGCGCGGCGAGGCCGAGCTCGTCGCAGATCGCCGCCGCGACCGCGACCGCGGGCTCCTCGGCGCCCGACGTGCTGTCGGCGTCGACGAGCCGCACCAGTTGGTCTGCGGCCTGGGCGACCCGCTCGGGGGTCGGGACGAAGGTGGCGAAGGCGTCAAGGTCGGTGGCGGTCACGCGAACAAACCCCGGTGCGTGGTGTGGAGACAGTGTTATAGGGCCCTCATGACCAAGGACATGCAAGCGAAGGGGTGGGTGGTCGCGATCACCGGCTGCAGCCGGGGGATCGGGCGCGCCCTGGCGGAGGCGTTCTCGCGGGCCGGAGCGACCGTCGTCGCCCACGCCCGCAGCGAGGCGGCGGCGCGCGAGGTGTGCGCGGCGCTGCCGGGACAGGCGGTGGCGGTCGCCGGGGATCTGCGGGACCCGACCCTCGGGCGGCGCCTCGCCGCGGCGGCCGACGCGCTGGGAGGGCTCGACGCGCTCGTCTTGAACGCGGCGGTCCTCGGCCCGATGGAGCCGCTCGCCGCCACGGACTTCAGCGCCTTCCGCGACGCCATGGAGATCAACGTCGACGCCCAGCTGCGCCTGTTCGTGGGCGCCATCGGAGCGCTCCGCGCGCGGGGCGGGCGGGTCGTCTGGCTCACGAGCTACCTCGGCCACGCCGCCGTCCCCGGCTACGGCGTCTACTGCGCCTCGAAGCACGCGGTCGAGGGGCTCGCCAAGCTCGCCGCGCTCGAGCACGAGGGTGACGGGATCATCAGCGTCGCCGTCGCGCCCGGGATGGTGCGCACCGACATGCTCACGGCGGCCCAGCGGGGGGCGGACACCTCGATGCACACCCCGCCCACGGCGGCGGCGGCGCGCTTGGTGGACCTCGTGACCGGGCTCCGCCTCGCCCAGAGCGGCGCGATCCTCGAGCTCGCGGCGGACTGAAGAGACTTCAATCGACCGGTCATCGTTCGTAGACTGCGGCGCTGGTCAGCCCTGGGGGACGCGTGCATAGACAGAACCTCGTCATCCTCGGCGTCATCGCCGCCCTCGCCGGCCACGGCTGCGGCGTCGACAAGCTGGCGCCGCCGACCGACGCCGGCGCGCAGGACGGCGACACCGCGAGCGACCTGTTCGTCCCCGACGGCGTCGACGCCGCCAGCGGCTACACCTACTGCGACCCGCGCGCCGCCGAGCCCGGCTGCCCGAGCGGCACCTTCTGCGAGACGACCTCGTTCATCTGCGTCGACTGCGTCGCGGACATCTCACGCTGCAACCCCGACGGCAGCCGCGAGAGCTGCGAGGCGCCCCACGCGACCCGGGTCGGCGAGGTGAGCGGCGGCTTCTACACCCCGGACCCGTGCCCCTCCGACGCGGTCTGTGTGCAGAGCGGGATCCGAACGAGCTGCGAGCCGGTGATCTGTGACGCGGGTCACAGCGAGTGCGTCGACGCCAGCGTTTTGCGGTGCAACATGAACGGCACCGAGGAGACCGTGGAGCGCTGTGCGGCGGGCCGCGCCTGCTACGAGGGCAAGTGCGAGACGATCCGGCACAACGTGCTGCTGATCTTCGACACCTCGGGATCGATGCACGACTACATCGTGCCGTCGATCCCGACCGGCATCGACTGCGGCGCCGGGCTGAGCCCCTGCCCCGGCGGCCAGGCGTGCAGCGACCCCGACGGCGGCGAGTGCCTGGCCTCGGGGACGCCCATCCAGTGCGACGACGGCAACCACGGGCCGTGCGTGCAGCCGTGGCCGGTGTGCGACGACCCGAGCGACCCGCTGACGCTGTTCGGGCTCTCCAAGGCGGTCTACGCCGACGGCGTGAACCAGGCCATCGGCGGCTTCGCGCAGTTCGCCCTGCAGCGCTTCCCGCAGCGCGAGTCGGCGACCAACGGCCAGAACTGCTGGCTCGGGTGGTACGCGCCGATCGAGGGCGGCAAGATCGCCGGCGACGACGGGGCCAGCGCCACGGCGCCCGGCGGCTGGTTCGACGCGGGCATGTCCCAGGCGTTCGTGGTCCCGTTCCCGCCCCGCAACAGCCTCGACAACTCCCAGAAGATCCTGAGCTGGCTCGACAACGTCGAGAGCCTCTCGGCGACCGACGCCCCGTGTACCACCAGCGCGGACTGCGCGGGGGGGCGCTGCGGCACCGTCAACGGCGAGGGGCGCTGCTTTCGCCACTCCAACGACGAGCTCCGGGCCGGGGGCGAGACGCCGCTCGGCAAGAGCCTCTTCTACGCCGGCGAGTACTTCCGCCGCTTCGTGCGCGTGGACGGCAAGCCCTGCGCCCGCAGCGCCGACTGCGGCTCGGTCGGCTATCTGTGCAAAGACGACGTCTGCGTCGACCCCTACCGCAAGTGCCGCGACGACTTCATCATCCTGTTCACCGACGGGGAGGAGAGTCAGTTCAAGACCGAGGCCGACTTCTTCAACCCGACGGTGCAGGCCCGGCGCCTCGCCTTCGGCCTCGACTGCACCGCCGACGAGGACTGCCGCGGCGGCGCGGTCTGCGGCGTCGACGGGATGTGCAGCGTCCCCGGCGCCGACATGGTGTACGCGGCGATCAACTCCGGCGGCTACGGCGCGCTCGCGAGCCCCGACGGCCAGCCCATCAGCATCCGCACCACGGTCATCACGCTGCAGGCCGACCACAGCGCGGCGATCTCCAGCAACCGCCGCATCGCCGAGGCCGGCGGCGGCGCCCACATCGACGTCACCGCGACCGACCCCGACGCCTTCAAGGCCGCGCTCATCCACGCGATGAGCCCCAACTACAAGTGCGAGCCCGAGGATCTGTGACGGCGGCCTACTGCAGGTAGTAGAGCCACATGAAGCACATCTCGTCGTTGAAGCTCGTCCCGAAGTGGACCGCGTCGCTGTTGGGGTTGTCGAACTCGCAACTGGATGGGCTCGCCACGCCCTCGCCGGTGCTGGCCAACGAGCGCGGCGGCTAGCCGTACACAGCGACGACCGTCATTGCGAACCCCGGGCGGTCGCCCCGGCCACGCCCCCTTTCGCCCCGCCGCCGCGCCCCTGCCCGCGAAACACGTGTCACGAGTCTCGCGCGCCGGTATACTGCCCGCTCGCTCACCCCGGCCAGCGGAGGCCCGCGATGCGCGCCGCCAAGTCCCTCCTCCTCGTCGTCTCGATCGCCTCCCTCGCCACCGTTGGCGGGTGCGTCGACTCGGAGGTCACGGGCAACTTCGACGCCCCCGCCGACGGCGACGTCCCCCAGGACACCGTCGGCGACGTCGCCGACGACGCCGACAGCACCCCCATCGACGTCCCCGACGGGATCGACGCCGGCTGCACCACCAACGCGCAGTGCGTCGACGTCCTCGGGGCGCTCCGCCCCTGCGAGGTCCCGCTGTGCGACGCCGCACGCGGGGTCTGCTTCGCCGGACGCAAGGCCGACTGCTGCGAGACCGTCAGCGACTGCCCGGGCTCGACGAATCCCTGCATCGCGGTCAGTTGCCCCGTCCCCGGCGAGGCCTGCGTGCAGCTCGACACCTGCCCCCCGTGCCAGCTCGACAGCGACTGCCAGTCCATCGCCCCCGCCTGCACCCAGGGGCGCTGCGACGAGCGCGGCGCCTGCCGCTTCGACCGCCTCGAGAACTGCTGCGTCAGCCCGACCGACTGCGACGACGCCGACCCCTGCACCGACCAGCGCTGCGCCAACGGCGTGTGCGGCTACAGCGACAACGGCGCCGCCGGATGCTGCACCGCACCCAAGGTGATCGACACCCGCTTCTCGCCACCGCCGCAGTTCCAGGCGAGCTCGACCTCCGCCACCGTCGCGTGGTCGGCGATCGACTTCGACCTCGCGCCCTCGCCGCCGATGGCGTTCTACCTGGGCAACCCGAGCGCCTACAACCTGGTCAGCGCGGTGCCCGTGCGCGCCGAGGCGAGCTTCCGGCTCGGCGCGGTCGTCGGCGGCGACACCCTCGAGGTCAAGCTCCGCCTCTACCTCGACGCCGGCCCCAACCCGCCGCTGTCGCTGCTGCTGCGCTACCCGAACGGCGAGCAGCTCGTCGTCTGGTCGGCCTCGGGGGCGCCGCTGCGCGACTGGTTCCCCATCAAGGCGAGCCTCCCCATCCCCCGCGGCGGCGAGGCGCGCCTGGTGCTCAGCTACCAGGCCAACGCGATCACGACCGACGCGAGCCTGCTCGGGATCCTCGTCGACGACCTGTCGGCCCGCGCCGCCTGCGGCCACAGCGGGTGTGTGAGCGACCTCCAGTGCGTCTCCGGCGACCCCTGCGTCGCGGGCCGCTGCCAGAGCGACGGCAGCTGTGGCTACCAGGACGTCCCCGGGTGCTGCCGCAGCGTGGCGGACTGCCCGCCCCCGACCGGGTGCTTCGACGCGACCTGCCAGGACAACCGCTGCGGCGTGACGGTGCGCTCGAACTGTTGTTTGACCGACGACGAGTGCGGCCCGAGCCCCGACCCCTGCAACCTCGCGTCGCGCTGCGTCCAGCGCCAGTGCACCCTCGTCCCGCGGGTCGTGCCCTGCGACGACGGCGACCCCTGCACCGCCGACAGCTGCATCGGCGGCGCCTGCCTCCACGAGCTCATCCCCGGCTGCTGCGTCGGCCCCGGCTGCGAGTGCCAGCCCGACGTCGCCAGCTGGGACTTCCAGCAGTCCAACCAGGGCTGGAGCTTCGACAACGCGGTCGCCGGCTACGGCTGGTATCGCGTGCAGGTCCAGGGCGCCGGCGGCTCGCGCGCGCTGTACTTCGGCAACCCCGACGCCGGCCCGGCGGCCGACCCGGGCTTCCCGATGACCGCCATCGCCGCCGCGCCCTTCGTGAACCTGCCCGGCACCGCGCAGTCCATCACCGTGAGCTTCCAGGGCTACGTGGCGATCGACGGCGGCCAGCCGACCGACCAGATCCGGCTCGTGGCCGTCGGCTCCGCGGGGCAGACCGTCGTGCTGTGGCAGCTCAGCGCTCAGACCCCGCGCTACACGCTCATCAACCCCAGCAGCCAGGCGCTCAGCGGGCTCGCGGGGCAGGCCGTGCAGCTGCGCTTCGTCTACCAGGCCACCGACTCGAGCCGCGCCTCTGGCTTCGGCTTCCTCGCCGACGACGTGACCATCACCGCGGTCTGCGGCGGCGGCCAGTGCACCACCCCGGCCACCTGCCCCTCCGGCCCGCCGTGTACGCTCCGCACCTGCCAGAGCGGCGTCTGCGGGTTCGCCCCCGTGACCTGTGACGACGCCAACGTCTGCACCGACGACTTCTGCGACCCCGATCTCGGCGCCTGCCTCAACATCCCCAACGACGCCCCCGGCTGCGTGCCCCAGTGCCAGAACGACGGTCAGTGTCAGGACGGCCTCGTCTGCACCAACGACCGCTGTGACAACGGGCAGTGTGTCCACGAGCCCGAGCCCGGCTGCTGCCAGGCGGACGGCCAGTGCGACGACGGCGACGCCTGCACCGTCGACCAGTGCTTCACCGACTTCGGCGTCTGCATCAACCAGCTCATCCCCGGCTGCGCGAGCTGCCAGAGCGACGCGCAGTGCCAAGACGGCGATCCCTGCACCGCGGACTCCTGCTCGTCGACCGGCCAGTGTCAGCACGCCCTCGATCCCGGCCTCCCCGGCTGTGGCTGTCAGGGTGACGACCAGTGCGCCGACGACGACCCGTGCACCTTTGATCTGTGCGCCCCCGACGGTCAGTGCGTACACATCCCGGACCCGGGCGCCCCGGGCTGCTCCCCCGAGTGCCAGAACAACTTCCAGTGCGCCGACGGCGACCCCTGCACCCAGGACCGCTGCACCCCCCAGGGCGTCTGCACCCACCAGCTCAACCCCAACATCCCCGGCTGCGTCACCGAGTGTCAGAACGACTCCCAGTGCGACGACGGCGACGTCTGCACCCAGGACCGCTGCACCGCCCAGGGGACCTGCACCCACGAGCTCGACCCCAACATCCCGGGCTGCCTGCCCGAGTGTCAGAACGACCTCCAGTGCATCAGCGGCGACCCCTGCACCGTGGACCGCTGCGGGCCCGACGGCGTCTGCACGCACCTGTTCGACCCCGGCCTCCCGGGCTGCGGCCCCGATTGCCAGACCAGCGCCCAGTGCGACGACGGGCGCGCCTGCACCCAGGACATGTGCTCTGCCGGCGCGTGCCTCAACCTCCCGATCCCCGGCTGCTGCGAGTCCAACGCCCAGTGCGGCGACGGGGACCCGTGCACCGACGACCGCTGCGACCTCGCGACCGGCGCGTGCAGCCACGTGCCCATCAGCAGCGAGGCCTGCGGCGGCTGCGATCTCGCGCTGTGCGACGACAATAACGCGTGCACCAGCGACACCTGCAACTCCTTCACCGGCGCGTGCGACCACGCCCCGATCCCCGGATGCTGCACCGCGAATTCGCAGTGCGGTGATGGCGACTCCTGCACCTTCGACCAGTGCGACAACGGCGTGTGCACCCACACCTTCCTGCCGCTGCCGGGGTGCCAGCCGGACTGCCAGGTCGACGCCGACTGCGAGGACGGCAACCCGTGCACCACCAACCGCTGCGGGCCGAACGGGACCTGCCGCATCAACGTCATCTTCGGCTGCTGCGACAACGACTCCGACTGCGTCGACAACAACGCCTGCACGAACGACACCTGCTACGGGCAGGTCGGGGTGTGCTTCAACCAGCAGATCGGCTGCAACGACAACAACGCCTGCACCAGCGACAGCTGCGACCCCCAGGTGGGCTGCGTGTTCGCCCCGATCCCCGGCTGCTGCACCAGCGCCGCGCAGTGCAACGACGGCGACCCCTGCACCAGCGACGGCTGCGCCGGCGGGACCTGCGTCCACAGCCCGAGCGACAGCTGCTGCGCGAGCGACGCCGACTGCGTCCAGCCGCTGTGCGCGCAGGGGACGTGCCTGCCCGACGGCCAGTGCATCTTCGACGACTGCTGCGAGATCGGGCCGGACGGCCGGCTGTGCGACGACGGCGACCCGTGCACCGACGACGTCTGCGGCGCCGACGGGGGCTGCCGTCACACCGCCGCCGCGGGCTGCTGCGCGAGCGACGCCGACTGCCCCGCGGACGTCGACTGCACCGACTGGCGCTGCGATCCGAACCAGCACCAGTGCGTGTCGCAGCCCGATCCCGACTGCTGCCAGGAGGCGACCGTCAAGAGCTACGCGTTCCCGGCCGGCGGCCTCGCGGGCTGGACCATCGAGCCGGCGCAGACCGCGGGCGCGGTGACCTGGTGGGTCTCGACCCGGCGCTCCACCTCGCCGCCGAGCGCGCTCTACATGGGCAACCCCGCCGCCGGCAACTACAACGACGGCGGCGTCCCCAAGGCCTACGCCACGACGCCGTCGATCGCGCTCCCGACGGCGCCCGGCATCGAGATGAGCTTCCGTGTGTGGCTCGACATCGAGCAGTTCCAGAACTTCGACCCGTTCTTCATCGACGTGCTCGTCGGCGGGAGCGCGCCGACGACGGTGTGGAGCAAGACGGCCATCCCCGGCTCGAGCTACCGCAGCTGGGTCGCGACCAAGCTCAACCTGACCCCGTGGGCGGGGCAGACGATCCGCCTCCGGTTCCGCTTCGAGGCCGACGACAACCTGCTCAACGACACCGAGGGGATCTTCGTCGACGACGTCCTGATCCGCTCGCTGTGCGAGCCGGTGAGCCTGTGCAACAGCGACTTCGAGTGCAACGACGGCGACGCCTGCACCAACGACCGCTGCATCGCGAGCGTGTGCCAGGCGCAGCCCATCCCCGGCTGCTGCGAGACGACCGCCGACTGCGACGACGCCTACGCCTGCACCGCCGACGCCTGCGTCGCCGGCAAGTGCCAGAACGCGCTGCTCGAGAACTGCTGCGTCGACGACGGCGAGTGCGACGACGGCCGCGCGTGCACCAGCGACGCGTGCGACCAGGCGAGCCACAGCTGCGTCTTCATCGACACCGGCGGCTGCTGCCAGACCGCCGGGGACTGCTCGGACGGCGACAGCTGCACGAGCGACATCTGCCAGCCCAACGGCACCTGCCGCCACGGCGCCAACCTGAGCGACCCGAGCTGCTGCCAGGCGGGCGCCTTCTTCACCGAGCACTTCTCGCTCTCGGCGCTGACGACCTTCACCGTGCAGGGAGACGGCTCGCAGGTCCGCTGGCGCGCCTACAACGGCCAGGTGTTCACGCCCCCCTTCGCGCTCTATTACGGCAACCCGGCGACCCACGACTTCGACAGCGGGACGCGGACCTTCGGCACGGCGACCTCCAAGGACATCGTCATCCCGACGAGCGCGCACAACCCGCGGCTGACCTTCAACGTGTGGCTCGACGTCGACAACTTCCCCTTCGACGACCTCCTGAGCGCCCGGATCATCGTCGGCGGCAACGCCTTCACGGTGTGGGAGCGGACGAGCCTGGGCTTTGGGACCAGCCAGCAGTGGATCCCGGTCACGATCGACCTGCCCGCGCAGGTGTCGGGGCGGACGATCCGCGTGCAGTTCGCCTTCGACAGCGTCGACGAGCAGGACAACGACGGCGAGGGCGTCTACATCGACGACGTCAGCGTGTTCGCGATCTGTCCGTGACGCCTCGTCAGGTTCGCAATCCGACGGGGGGCCGCTATGCTCCCGCCGTCATGGCATCTACACGCGCCGCCGTCGCTGTCCTGTGCGCTTTTGCGAGCGCGGCGGCGTGCGGTGGTGGGGACCGCCCCGCGGGCGGCTCCGACGTCGCCGGGGTGAGCGCGCCCGCCGCCGCGGTGGACGCGCCGGTCGAGGCGGCGACCGGGCCGGTGGGCGATCCGTCGGCCCAGCCGAACCGGCGAGCCCCGGAGATCGAGGGCCACGGGGCGGACGACGCCGCGGACGACCCGGCGACCCGGGACGCGTACGGCGACGCGATGATCCGCGGCGAGGCGGCCCTGTACAGCGGCCGCTTCGAGCAGGCGCGGGTCGCCTACCTCGAGGCGATGGAGCTGCGCCCCGACAGCACGGCGCCGGCGCTGGGCGCCCTGCGCAGCATGGTCATCGAGGGGCACGCCGAGGCGCGGGGGGACATCGCGGAGCGCATCCGCCACAAGATCGCGAGCTACGCCGAGCGGGCGGACACCCAGGGGGCGGCGAACCTGCTGGCGGCGCGCCTCGCGCTGGCGCTCGGAGAGACCGGGACGGCGCTCGACGAGGCGCGGCTGGCGGTGCACCAGATGCCCGAGCTCGGCGTGGCCTGGCGCGTGCTCGGCGAGGCGGCGATGGCCGCCGAGCTCTGGGGGGAGGCGGTCGAGTCGCTGCAGACCGCGGTGTCGCTGGGCCTGCAAGCCGAGGCGGGTTCGTGGGAGCGCCTGGCGGACGCCTTCGACGAGCTCGGCGAGACCGGCGCGGCGGTGGACGCCGCGCGCCAGGCGCTGAAGATGACCGGCCGCGACAAGCACGCGCGGCGGCGGCGCCTGAACCTCCTCGGGTGCGTGCTCAAGCACGCCGGCGACCTCGAAGGCGCCACCGACGCCACCGAGCAGGCGCGCGCGCTCGGTCCGGACGACCCCGCGGTGCTCCACAACCTCGGCGCGCTGGCCCAGGCGCGCAGCGAGCCGGACAAGGCGCTGGCGCTGTGGCAGCAGGCGACCAAGGAGGTCGCGGTGCCGACGACGCTGTGGCGGATGGGCAAGCTGCTGCTCGAGCTCGACCGGCCCAACGACGCGCTCATCGCCTTCAAGAAGGCGGCGGCGAACCTCGCGCGCTGGAGCTGGCCCGAGTCGACGCGCTGGCTCCCGGCCTACGAGGTCGGCAAGCTCTTCGCCCGCGCCAACCTCTACAAGGAGGCGATCGGCTGGTTCGAGGACGCCCAGCGCGAGGCCCGGACGGCCGACGCCACCCGCGAGATCGTCAGCTGGCTCGGCTACGTGAAGACGCTCAGCGTCGAAGACGCCAGCGCCGCCGTCCAGCCTTGACCCGGTCGTGCGCGCCCGGTCTGCGCCGGGGCCAGCCCGCTACCACTGCGCCGCGCGGCCGTCGCGGAAGAAGCCGCCAGAGGGGCCGCCGACGGGGACCTCGGTCCCCCACAGGATGCTGGCCGTCCCCTGCGCGACGGAGCGCGGCGCCGCCGGGCCACCCATCCCGGTGCGGCACCACCCCGGACACACGGCGTTGACCCGGAGCCCGCGCGGGTCGTCGGCGACCGCGCGGGCCACGTGGCGGGTGAACGCGTTGAGCGCCAGCTTGCTGACCCGGTAGGCCGAGCGCGGCCAGCCCTCCGGCGGCTCCCCGCTAGCCGCGACGCCGTCGCGGAACGCGCTGACGAGGGCGTCGATCCCAGCGCGCTCGGGGGCGGCGTCGTGAAAGTGCGCCCGCAGCGCCGCGGGCAGGCTGGCCTCGTCGGCCATCCCGCTCGACACGTTGACGACGCGCCCTCCCTCGCGCAGCGCCGGCAGCAGCGCCTCGACCACCGCGGCGGCGCCGTACCAGTTGGCGGCCAGGGTGCGATCGACCACGCCGAGGTCGAAGCCGTCGAAGGTGACGGCGGCGTTGTTCACGAGGACGTCGAGCCCCTCGGGCACCGCCGCCGCGAGCCGAGCCCCGGCGTCGGGGGCCGTGACGTCGACCGCCACGGCGTCGAAGCTGAGCCCGTCCGCGGCGAAGCGATCGCGCATGGCGGCCCCGGTCGCCGGGTCGCGGACCGTGCCCACGACGCGATAGCCGCGCTCCGCCAGCGCCTTCGCCACCGCCCGCCCGAGCCCCCGGTTCGCCCCGGTCACCACCGCGACATGACGTCGTTCCATGTGTCCCTCCAAGACTGGACCGACAGGTTAACCACGTCTCCTCGTCCCCGGCGAGCGCCGTTCGCACGTGATCACCCCTCACCGGCCTGGCGCGCGGCCCATCCGGCGGCTCATTGCTTGCAACGCCGCGGACTTCAGAGGATCCTCCGGGACTGAACGGCGATTCATCCAGCAGGAGGCGGCCCGTGCGAGACGGCGCAGCGCAGGCGTGGAAGGGGACGAGCGACTACATCGCGGCGGAGGATCTGCAGCGCATCGTCAACGTGGCCGCGGCCCTCGGGCGCCCGCTCCTCGTCAAGGGCGAGCCCGGGACCGGCAAGACGCTGCTCGCGCGCTCGATCGCCGAGGGGCTCGGGCTCGAGCTCATCGCCTGGCACGTGAAGTCGACGACCAAGGCGCGCGACGGGCTCTACGTCTACGACACCGTGCAGCGGCTCTACGACAGCCGCTTCCACGACAAGGACGTCTCCGACATCCGCGCCTACATCAAGCTCGGCCCGCTCGGCCGCGCCTTCGCCTCGGACGAGCGCGTGGTCCTGCTCATCGACGAGGTGGACAAGGCCGACGTCGAGTTCCCCAACGATCTGCTCCACGAGCTCGACGCGATGAGCTTCACCGTCTCGGAGACCGGGGACGTCGTCGCGGCCAAGCAGCGCCCGGTGGTGATCATCACCTCGAACAACGAGAAGGAGCTGCCCGACGCCTTCTTGCGCCGGGTGGTCTTTCACTTCATCGAGTTCCCGGACGAGGCGCTGATGGCCGAGATCGTCGACGTCCACTTCCCGGGGCTCGACAAGGCGCTGCTCGACAAGGCACTCGCGGTCTTCTACCGCCTGCGCAAGGTCGACGGGCTGCGCAAGCGCCCGTCGACGAGCGAGCTGGTCGACTGGCTCGCGGCGCTGATCGCCAGCGGGATCGACCTCGACGCGGCCGGCGAAGACGTGCCGTTCATCGGGACGCTCCTCAAGCGCGAGCGCGACGTCGTGATCGCCAAAGACAGCAGCAAGCCGCGGCGCTGGCGATGAGCGAGGGCGCCACAGGCGCCGATCCGCGCCGCCGCACGCTGCTCTTCGGGCGCCTGTTCTTCGGGCTCCGCGGGGCCGGCCTGCCGGTCGGCGTCAGCGAGTGGATGGCGCTGATGGAGGTCCTCGCGCGCGGGGTCGTCGCGCCGGATCTGACCGACTTCTACCGCGTGGCGCGCGCCATCCTCATCAAGCACGAGGCGCAGTTCGACACCTGGGATCAGGTGTTTCAGGCGGTCTTCGGCGACGGGCAGCTCCCGACGAAGGCCGCCGAGGAGCTGCTGAGCTGGCTCGACGACCCGCTGCCGCTGCCCGAGCTCAGCCCCGAGCAGCTCGCGGCGCTCGAGACCCTGCCCCTCGACGAGCTGCGCCGCCTCTTCGAGGAGCGCCTCGCCGAGCAGGACGAGCGCCACGACGGCGGCGACCGCTGGATCGGCACCGGCGGCACCTCGCCCTTCGGCAACGGCGGGCGCAACCCCGCCGGCGTCCGCGTGGGCGGCTCGGGGGGAGGCCGCTCGGCCATCCAGATCGCCAGCGAGCGGCGCTTCCGCGACTATCGCAGCGACCGCGTGCTCGACACCCGCCAGATCGCCGTCGCGCTGCGCCGCCTGCGCCGCCTGAGCCGCGCCGAGGGTGAGCCCGAACTCGACGTCGACGAGTCCATCGACCGCACCTGCAAGAACGCGGGGTTTCTGGAGCTAGCCTTCAACCCGCCTCGGCAGAATCAGGCCAAGGTGCTGCTGCTGATGGACGTCGGCGGCTCGATGACCCCCTTCACCCGCCTCGTCGAGACGCTGTTCAGCGCCGCGAGCCACCTCAACCACTGGAAGCGCTTCGATCACCTCTACTTCCACAACTGCCCCTACTCGCGCCTGTTCGAGAGCGTGACCAGCACGAAGGCCGTCCCCACCTCGGAGGTCGTGCGCGACAAGCCCCGCGACACCTTCCTGATCATGGTCGGCGACGCCTCGATGGCGCCGAGCGAGCTCCTCTCGCCCCACGGCGCGATCGACTACTTCGAGCAGAACGAGACCCCGGGGCTGAAGTGGCTCCACCTCCTGCGCAGCCACTTCACCCGCGCGATCTGGCTCAACCCCATCCCGAGCGAGCACCAGCGGGGCTACACCATCGAGCTGATCGCCCAGCTCTTTCCCATGTTCCCGCTGACCCTCACCGGGCTCGACCACGCCGTCGACCACCTCGTCAAGCGCACCACCGCGCCGCCGCCGGACCTCGACCCGACGCTCTTTCGCGCCCGGTGGTGACCCGCTGGCGCTGACTTGGCTGCGGTTGTCGGCGCCGCGCCCGAAGGCTAAGGTCGACCCATGCGCATCAGGCAGGCGGTCTACCTCACCGAGCAGGGCACCCAGCGCCGTTCGAACCAGGACGGCGTGCTCTCCCTGAACAAGGTCCCTCTCTACGCCGTCGCCGACGGCGCCGGCGGGAGCGAGGCCGCGCGCCTCGCCCTGACCACCCTCAAGGAGCACAGCGCGCACCTCGGCCCCTGCATCGCGGCGGTCGCGTCGAACCCGAGCACGACCACCCGGCTCGCGGTTCGCCACTTCTTTCAGGGCGCGTTCACGCGCGCCAACGCTGCGTTGCAAGAGGGCAACGCCGGGCGCCTGAGTCGGCTCTCGTCGACCCTGGTCGCGGCGACGGTGGTCGGGCCGTTCGCGTTCCTGGCCCACGTGGGCGACTCCCGCGCCTACCTGCTGCGCGACGGCGCGCTGCGCTGCCTGACCGCCGACCACACCCTGGCGGCGCTGCAGCTGAGCCGCGGGGACATCTCGGCCGCCGACTACCTCGAGAGCCCGTTCCGCTCGACGCTCAGCCGATCGCTCGGGATGGGGCCCACCGTCGACGTCGACGTGGCCGAGATCCGGCTCGAGCCCGGCGACGTCCTGTTGTTGTGCACCAACGGCCTGCACCGCTTCACCGACGAGGCGCACATCCGGGACGCCATCACCCACGACGACCTCGCGGGGTCGACCGAGCGGCTCCTCGAGGAGGTGCGCCAGGCGGGCGCCCCCGACAACACCACGGTGCTGCTGGTGGCGACCGATCCCGAGGTGCGCGAGGACCTGACCGCCGGGCAGATCGAGCGCGCCCTGCGCGAGGTCGCGCTCTTTCGCGACCTCAGCGATCCCGATTGGATGCAGGTCGCCCCCTACCTCGAGCAGCTCGACGCGGCCCCCGGCGAGGAGATCATCGCGGCGGACGGCCCGGCGGAGGCGTTCTACGTCGTCGCCAACGGCGCCGTCGAGGTGCTCCAGGGGGCCGAGCGGCGCGAGCTCGGCCCCTCCGGGCACTTCGGCACCCTGGCGTTGGCCAACGCCACCCGGCAGCTCGACACCGTCCGGGCGCTGGAGCCGACGCGGCTCTTCGCGCTGTCGCGGGTGCGCTTCGAGGAGCTCGTGCGCGATCAGCCGGCGCTGGGCACGCGCATCGCGCTGATCGCCCTCGAGTCCCTGGGGGATCGCCTCGGGGTGCTCACGACCCGCCTCGCCAAGGTCATCGAGGCCGTCCACGGCGAGCACAGGTACTAGCGCGGCCGATCACCGCGCCGGGACGCGGCTCCCGAGCTTGCGCGAGCGAGGTCGCGCTGGGTATCTAAGCCGGCGCTGACACGAGCGCTCGCGATCATCGCGAGCGCTGACCGAGCCCATCGAAGTAACCTCGCGCCGTCCCACCGCATAGGAAGGGCCCGAGGAGGACGCTCATGACGCGACCCAAGAGCCTGATAGCCCTGCTGCTCCCCCTGTTGGCGCTGACGTCGCTCGGCGGCGCCGCGCGCGCCGAGGGCGGAGCGCTGCCCGACCGCGTCGAGCAGGAGAAGATCACCGTCCGGATGGTCTCGGACGCGACGGCGGTGACCCCGGGCACGATCCTGCGGGTCGGGATCCTCTTCGAGATGGCCCCCGACTGGCACGTCTACTGGAAGAACCCCGGCGAGACCGGCCTGCCGACGCGGGTCACGTTTCAGGCCCCGGACGGCTTCAGCTTCAGCGACGTCGCCTGGCCGGCGCCGAAGCGCTTCGTCGACAAGCTGGGCGGGGTCAGCTTCGGCTACGACGACAAGGTGCTGCTCTACGCGGCCGTGGACGTGCCCGAGGACGTGGTCGAGGGCTCGACGGTGCAGCTCGGCGCGGACACGTCGTGGCTCGTCTGCCACGAGAACTGCATCACCGGCAAGGCGACGCTCGGGCTGACGCTGCCGGTCCGAAGCGGCGCGCCCGCAGCGCTGATCAGCGAGCACGCGCGGCACTTCGACGCGACCGCGCCGCTGGTGCCGCACGCCGCCCCACCGGGCGTGGTGATCGAGCAGACGCTGGCCCCCACCGAGGTCCGGGCGGGCGAGGCGTTCACGGTGAACATCATCGTGCGCGACGCCGACGGCAAGCCCATCACCATCGACGGCCCCGTGACCGAGGCGCTGCTGCCCAACTGCCAGAAGGGCCTGAAGGTGACCGGCGTCACGGAGACCGCCGGCGACGTCCCGGCCGGCGTGGTGGCGCTGACCGTGACCGGGCAGACGAGCGCGACGGCGTCACAGCAGGGCGACCTCATCGAGGCCGCGCTCAAGCTGCGGCGGGACGGCGAGCCGCTGGTGCTCGACCTCCCGCTGCGCGTCCCCCGCGCCGCCGGCGTGGTCGCGGTCGACCCGGCGACGGCCGCCCCGGAGGTCGCGGCGACCACCGCCTCGGTCGACGGGCTCCCGACGACGGTCGACGCGCTGTGCGCCGAGTTCTCCGGCGACACCACCCCGGCGGGAGGCGGAGACGGGCCCCTGACCTCGTTCCTGCTCGCGCTGCTGTTCGCGTTCCTGGGGGGCGTGGTGCTCAACGTGATGCCCTGCGTCTTGCCGGTGCTCTCGCTCAAGGTCATGAGCCTGGTCGAGCACTCCGGATCGGACCGCAAGGTCATCTGGCGCCACGGGCTGGCCTACACCGGCGGGGTGCTGGCGTCCTTCGCCGTGTTCGCCGCGGTGCTGATCGCGCTCAAGGCTGGCACCTGGGCCTTCCAGATGCAGGATCCGCTGTTCGTCGCGATCTTCGGCGCGCTGGTCTTCGCCATGGCGCTGAGCCTCTTCGGGGTGTTCGAGATCTCGATGCCGGGGGCCACGCGCATGGAGGGCGCGGTCCACACCAAGAGCGGCTACGCGAGCTCGTTCACCTACGGCATCTTCGCGGTGCTGCTGGGCACGCCGTGCACCGCGCCGCTGCTCGGTCCGGCCATGACCTACGCCTTCACCCAGCCGCCCCTCGAGATGGTGGTGCTGATGATGACGGTCGGCCTCGGCCTGGCCTTCCCCTTCCTGCTCCTGGCGGCGTTCCCGCAGTGGCAGCGGATCCTGCCGAGGCCGGGCGCGTGGCTCGAGACGTTCAAGAAGCTGATGGGCTTTCTGCTCGTCGGCACCACGGTCTACCTGCTCTACGTGCTCAGCGGCCAGGTCTCCAACGGCGCCCTCGTCGGCTACGTCGCGGTCCTCTCGGTCGTCGCCCTCGGGCTCTACGTCTACGGCCACTGGTCGGGGCCGCTCCGGACCCCGGGGGTGCGCGTCATCGGGACCGTGGTCGCCATCGGCCTCATGGCCGGCGGGGTGTGGATGTTCGGCAGCCTGGACCGCCCCCCGGTCCGTGGCGGCACGATCGAGGCCGGCGGCATCACCTGGCACGACTTCGACCAGTTCGACGTCAAGGCGGCCTCCGCCGACGGCCAGACGGTCTTCATCGACTTCACGGCCAACTGGTGCGCGACCTGCAAGGTGAACGAGGGCACGGCCATCTACACCGACGAGGTGCGCAACGCCTTCCGCCTGCTCGACGTGACCCCGGTCAAGGCCGACTTCAGCGTCGCCAAGCCGGAGATCGCCCGCTGGCTCAAGGAGTTCGGCGAGCCCTCGGTGCCGCTCTACCTGGTGCTGCCGGCCGGCAAGCCCGAGGGCGCGATCAAGCTCGACACCCTGCTGACCACCAACGAGGTCCTGCGCGGCGTGTGCCAGGCCGGCCCCTCCCGGGTCCAGACGGCCGCGCGCTAGACCCGTCCCTGGTCCCGATGCCGGCCAGCTCGGCGTAACCCGTCAATTCAATAGGGGATATTTACCACAGAGGGCACCGGAGAGCGCGGAGAGCGGCTCGGCCGGACCCAGCGGCTCGGCGGGCGAAAGAGGCGCTCCTCCGTGCCCTCCGTGACCTCCGTGGTGAAAACCGGAGCCTCGAGACACGCCGGAGCCGGAGCCGGAGCGTTCCTGCGCCTAGGTGACCAGCATTGACCCTAGTCCACCGGGCCGACGCGTTCCTCGTCCTCGCGGGCGCCGAGGTTGCCGAAGCGGTGGTAGTCGACCGAGATCGCCTGCTCGACCAGATAGCGGAGCAGCTCGATGCGCGAGGTCCTCAAGACCGGCCGCGCCTCGCAGTAGACGCCGGCCGCGTGCGCCGCCGCCCGGAGCTCGGGCTCGAGGGCGCCGACGACCCGGATCCGCTCGAAGCCACCGGCGGCGAGCCGGGCTCCGAGCGCGGCGGCGGCCTCGACCTTGACCTCGGCCCCGGCGATCCACGGGAACTCCGCGGCGACGCTGACCGCGTAGCGCACGCCGGTCGCGCGCAGCGCCGCCGTCACCCGATCGAAGTCCGCCTCCTTGCCACCCGGGCCGACCCGCACCAGCACGCCATCACACGGCTGGTAGCGGAGGTGATTGTCCTGGCCGAGCAGCCGGCTCGCGTCATGCTCGACGGCGAAGCAGGTGCGCATCGCCGCCTCGTCGTCCGCGGTGGCGGCGGGATCCTCCATGACGTTGCAGAGTTGCAGGACGTAGTTGGGGCCGCCTGCCTTGCCGGCGGGCCCCCAGACGCTCGCCTTGCGGCCGCCGAAGGGCTGCCGCTGGACGACGGCCCCGGTGGTCGGGCGGTTGATGTAGAGGTTGCCCGCCTGGATGTGGTCGCGCCAGTAGCCGTGCTCGCGGGCGTCCAGGCTCTGGAGGCCAGAGGTCAGGCCGTAGTCGGTCGCGTTCACGAGCTCCACCGCGTCGGCCAGCGAGTCCGCCCGCAACACCGACAGCACCGGGCCGAAGAGCTCGGTCAGGTGGGTGAAGGCCCGGCGCTTCACGCCGAGCTTCACGCCGGGAGACCAGAGGCGCGGGTTGTCGGGGTCGGGGGTCGGGGTGACGAGCCAGCTCTCGCCTGGGTCGAGCTGGGTCAGGCCGCGGCTGAGCTCGGCGCGCGGCGGCCGGATGAGCGGCGTGACCTTGGAGCGCCGGTCCCAGGCGGGGCCGGTGTGGACGCTCCGCACCGCGTCGGCGAGCCGGCGCATGAAGCCCCCGTCATCGTAGACCGGCGCCTCGAGCACGAGCAGGCTCGTCGCGCTGCACTTCTGCCCCGCGTGCCCGAAGGCGCCGTGGACGACGTGCTTGATGGCCAGGTCGGCGTCCGACAGGTCGGTGACGATGGTGGCGTTCTTGCCGCCGGTCTCGGCGAACAGGCGCAGCCCGGGCCGCAGCGCCAGGAGCTTCCTCGCGGTCGTGGTCCCGCCGGTCAGCACCACCGCGTCGACCCGCGGGTCCTTGACGAGCGCGCTCCCGACCGGGTCGTTGTCGCACGGCAGCAGCTGCAGGGCGTCCGCGGGGACCCCCGCCGCCCACATCACGCGGCACAGCTCGCGGGCGACCAGCACCGTCTCCGGGGCCGGCTTGAGGATGACCGCGTTGCCGGCCATCAGCGCGGCCAGCACCCCACCGGCCGGGATCGCCAGCGGGAAGTTCCACGGCGGCGCCACCACGACGACGCCGAGCGGCGTGAGCACCACCCCGGGGAGCGCCGCGAAGGGCTGCAGCGAGCGCCGATAGTACTCGGCGAAGTCGATGGCCTCGCTGATCTCGGCGTCGGACTCGCTCACCGCCTTGCCCGCGTCGAGCATCATCGCGCCGATGAGCTCCCCCCGGGCGGCGCGGAGCCCGCGCGCGACCTCGGCGAGCACCTCGGAGCGGGCCGCGAGCGGCGTCTCGGCCCACGCGGCGGCGCCGCCGCGCGCGACCGCGAGCGCCCGATCGAGCAGCGCCTGGTCCGCCTTCACCCAGCGGTAGGGCACGTGCCCGGGCCGGGACGGGTCGAAGCCGTCCTCCACGCCGGCGCCGCCCGCCACGAGCTCCTGGCCCGCGACGACCGGCCCGATCACGTCCGCGGGGCGGTCGTGCCAACGGGTGAGGCACGCCTCGACCCAGGCGCGGTTGTGCGCCAGCGCCCAGTCGGTGTCGGGCTCGTTGACGAAGGGCCCGTGGGGGTCGGGGTGCTCGGGCGGCGCGCGGCGGTCCTGTCGCCGCTGGGGGCCATCGGCGACGGTCGCGGCGGCCGCGCACGAGGCGACGAAGCGCCGCTGCTGCTCGGCCCACGCCGGCGTGCCCGGGGCGAGACCGAAGATCTGTCGCAGGAAGTTCTCGGGGGCGGTGTTCTCGTCGAGGCGCCGGATGAGATAGGCGATGGCGCTCTGCAGCTCGTCCTCGATGACCGCCGGGGCGTAGACCAGGACGTCGCCGGCGACGTCCCGCAAGACCCGGCGCGTCGCCGCGGAGATCCCCTCGAGCATCTCGAAGCCGACGCGCTCGGGGGCCCCAACCAGCTCGCGCAGGACGAGGCCGTACGCGAGATCGAAGATGTTGTGGCTGGCGATCCCGAGCTGGACCGCGGCGAGGTGGCCGTCGGAGACCCCGAAGTGGACCAGGCGCTTGAAGCTCGCGTCGACCTCCGCCTTGGTGTGGTAGGGCGCCTGTCGCCAGCCGTGGACCGCCGCGTCCACGCGCTCCATCGCGAGGTTGGCCCCCTTGACGAGGCGCAGGCGGATCGGCGCCCCCCCGCGGGCGACGCGCCGCTCGGCCCAGGCGACGAGCCGGCGCTGCGCCGCGTGGCTGTCGGGCAGGTACGCCTGGAGCACGATCCCGGCGGAGAAGCCGAGCAGCTCATCCTCATCGAGGACGCGCTCGAAGGCGGCCAGCGTCAGGTGGAGGTCGCGGTACTCCTCCATGTCGAGGGTGACCAGCGTCGGGTGGACGGTCTGGTCCACGTCCACGAAGCGCGATCGGTGGGCGGCCTGGAACAGGCGGCGCAGGCGCCCCCCGAGGGTCGCGACCGAGGCCTCGAAGGCGAGGAGATCGAGCTGCGACGCGATGGAGCTGATCTTGATGGACACCGCGGCGACGTCCTCGCGCCGCACGGCGACCAGGTAGCGATCGAGCCGCGCCTCCGCCTCGTCCTCGCCGAGGATCGCCTCCCCGAGCTGGTTGAGGTTGGGGTGCGTCCCGCGTCGCAGCATCGCCTGCAGCTCGGCGCCCACCCGCTGATCGTTGCCGTCGATGACGTAGCGATCCATCTCCCCCTTGATGCGCCGCAACACGGCGGGCACGAGGAGGCGCGGGGCGAGCTTGGACACCCGCCGGAAGGCGTTGAGCTGGAACCGGTCGAGGACCGGCAGGTAGCGGGGGGCGCCTAGGGTCCGCACCAGGTGGCTGAGCTGCTCGGCGACCCGGCGCGGGTCGCGGGCGCGCAGCGCCTGGTCGGTCATGGCGGTGGTAAACACGCGGCCAGCCGGGTCCTCCATCAGACGGGCGAGGACGGCCAGCTCTCGCGCCTCACGCCGGGTCGTACCGGCGTTGGCGAGCCGCTGCAGATCCGCTGCCAGCGCCGTGGCTTCGGCCACAGCGTCGACGGCGGAGAGCCCCCGACCGCGAAGGGACCCGAGACGGTCGCGCAGCGCGCTGACGTCGGGCATCCGGTCCATGCGCGCGAGCATGCGCTCGCTGGCGCGCGCCGTAAAGCAGATTGGATCGGCCTCGGCGTCGCGTTTGTGCAACGCACAAGCCTTCTCGGCACGGAACACTTGTGCCCCTCGACCGGACCCTCCATGATACCGCCGACCTCCAGATCAGGTGGAAGCCATGCGCGCCGTCGTCATCACCAAGCCGGGGGGACCCGAGGTCCTCGAACTTCGCGAGGTCCCCGACCCCACGCCGGGCAAGGGCGAGCTGCTCGTGCGCGTCGAAGCCTCGGCCCTCAACCGCGCCGACCTCCTGCAGCGCCGCGGGATGTACCCCGCCCCGCCGGGCGCCCCCAAGGACATCCCCGGGCTCGAGCTCGCGGGCACCGTCGTCGCCTGTGGCGAGGGCGTGACCCGCTTCGTCCCCGGCGACGAGGTCATGGGAGTCGTCGGCGGCGGCGCCTGCGCGGACCTCGCGATCATTCACGAGCGCGAAGCTATCCGGCGCCCCAAGGGGATGCCCGCCACCGTGGCCGCCGCCATCCCCGAGGCGTTCATGACCGCCTTCGACGCCGTGGTCCTCCAGGGCGGCCTCGCCAGCGGGCAGTGGCTCGCCGTCGACGCGGTCGCGAGCGGCGTCGGCACCGCCGCCATCCAGATCGCGCGCGCCATCGGGGCGCGGAGCGTCGGCTCCACCCGCACCGAGCACAAGCTCGAGCGCGCCTTCTCCCTCGGCCTCGACGTCGGCGTCCACGGCACGACCGCCGATTTGGCCAAGCGGGCGCGCGAGGTCAGCGGCGCCGGCGTCCACGTCGGGCTGGCGCTCGTCGGCGGCCAGCCCCTCGCCGAGCTCGTCGGCGCCCTGCGGCCGCGGGGCACCGTGGTGCTCGTCGGCCTGATGGCGGGCGCGAAGGCCGAGCTCAACCTCGTGACGGTGCTGCAGAAGCGCCTCCACATCATCGGGACCGTGCTGCGGAGCCGGCCGCTCGAGGAGAAGATCGCGGTGGCGCGCGCCTTCGAGGACCGCGTCGCCCCGCTCTTCGAGGGTGAGGCCCCGTCGCTGCGCCCGGTGGTCGACCACGTCTTCCCGCTCGAGGCGGTGGCCGACGCCCACGCCGCCCTCGAGGACAACGCCAACGTGGGCAAGATCGTGCTCTTTCATGGCTGAGATCCGGCGCCCCGCCGCCACCCTGGCGGCGCTCCTGCTGACGACCCTGAGCGCCCACGCCGCCCCCCCGGGCCCCTCGCCGCCGCGCACCGCCGAGGTGGCGCCGGAGCTCGTCCCGGACCCGATCCCCGAGCCCGAGCCCGAGCCCGAGCTCGACGTCCCGCCAGATCG
>PHBI01000251.1 GCA_002841945.1 Deltaproteobacteria bacterium HGW-Deltaproteobacteria-14 | reverse complement strand
CCGCCCCCGCGGCGGCCGGTGCGCCTGGCCCCGCCGCGACCCGGGCGGAGGTCGCCCCCGCACGGGCTACCGTCGCCGCGCGCGCGCGGGCCGCCGCGGACACGCTCAACGCCCGACCGCAGGGGCACGGGGGAGCCGGGCTCACGCCGCCCGCGCTGCCGCTGCTCCTCGGCCGCTTCCAGCTCCTGCGCAAGCTCGGCAGCGGCGCGCTCGGCGAGATGTGGCAGGCCTCGGACAGCATGGCCCAGGACGAGCCCATCGCCATCAAGATCTTCCGCCCCGCCCCCGGCGCCAGCATCGACGAGTTCAAGGCCGAGTTCCGCGACCTCGCCACCCTGCGCCACCCGAACCTCGTGCGCATCCGCGACTTCGGGCTGGTCGAGGAGGGCGCCGCGCGCACCCTCGCCTTCTACACGATGGACTACGTCGAGGGACCGGACCTGCGCCGCGCCGCGGCCGGGCTAGGCCTCGAGGAGATCTGGGAGCTCCTCGTCCAGGTGGCGCGCGCGCTCATCTTCCTCCACGGCAAGACCAAGCGCGGTCACCTCTCGCTCAAGCCCGAGAACATCCTCGTGCTGGCCGAGGCCGACGATCGGCCGCGGATCGTGCTCACCGACCCCGGTAACCCCACCGAGAAGCTCCGCAGCATCCACCGCGGCGACCGCACCGGGCTCCCCTACGCGGCCCCGGAGTGCCTCGCCGGGCTCGTCGCCGGGCCAGCCGCCGACCTGTACGCGCTGGGCGTGATCGCCTTCGAGCTGCTCGCCGGCCGCCGCCCCTTCCTCGAGCGCACCCCTGAGACGCTCAAGGCCGCCCACCTCCACGAGACGCCCCCCGACCTCCGATCCCTGCGCCCCGAGATCCCCGCGCCGATCGCGGCGGTCGTCACCGAGCTCTTGGCGAAGGAGCCCGGGCGGCGGCCAGCGGGCGCCGAGTCCTGGATCCGCGCGGTCAACGAGGTCGTCGTCCCGCCCTACCCCATCGAGACCGAGGCGACGCGCACCGGGCGCTTCTCGAGCGCGCCGTGGGCCGGGCGCGCGCGCGAGCTCAGGGCGCTCCTCGACGCGCTCCGCGCCGCGTTCACCCCGAGCTCCCGCGCCGAGCGCATGGCGCTCGTCGTCGGTGAGGTGGGCATCGGCAAGGGGCGCCTCCTCGACGAGGTCAAGCGGGCCGCCCAGCTCGAAGGCGCGGTCGTGCTCGAGGGTCGCCCGGGCAGCCGCGTCGGTCGCCCCCTCGGGCCCCTCGTCCCGCTCCTCGCGGCGCGCTACGCGGCGCGCCTCGACGACCCCGCCCTCACGGTCGCGCACCGCCGCGCGCTGAGGCGCCTCCTGGGCGCCCCCGGCGAAGTCCCGCGGCCCGAGAACGCCACCGACCCACCGGTGATCGACCCCGGGGTCGTCACCGATCTGCTGCTCCGCGACGTGACCCAGCCGACCGTGCTCATGTTGCGCGGCGGCGACCGAATGGACCGGGTCACCATCGATGTCATCGCCCAGCTGTGCCGAGCGCTCACGCCCATGCACAACGTCGGCGACGAGGTCGCGCTGCCCCCGCTGTTCGTGATCGTGACCGCCTGCGAGTCGGACCTGGACGCGCCGTCGGCGGCGGTGCTCGGAGCGCTGCCCGGGGTCCGCCGGGTCGCGCTCGGTCCGCTCGACGCCGAGGGCGTGGCGGACATGCTGCGCGGCGCGTTCGGCCACCAGCCGCTGCCGCCGGCCGAGCTCGAGACCCTGCTCGAGGTGACCGGGGGCAACCCGGGCGACGTCCAGGACGTCCTCTACGCGCTGATCGAGGCCGACGACCTGCGCTTCGAGGGGGGCGCGTGGCGCCTGCGGCCGGGGGTGGACGTGCCGCTGCCGCCCAGCGTCGAGGACGCGATGCGCCGGCGCCTCGCCGGGCTCGACGACGACCAGCGGGGCGTGCTCGACACCGTCGCGGTCTTCTCGAACCCCGTCGCGGCCAACATCATCGACAGCCTCGGCCCGCGCGCTGCCCCGGCGGCGCAGGCCCTCGTCGAGCGAGAGCTCCTGGTCCGCCGCCTGGTCGACGACGAGGTGTGCCTCGCGTTCACCCACGAGCGCGCCCGGGTGGCGCTGCTCCGGGAGATGACCGCGGAGGTCCGGGCGGCGCGCCACCGCGAGGCGGCGCAGTGGCTCGAGCGCACCCGCCCGGTAGACCAAGCGGTCGAGGCGCTCGCGAGCCACTGGAGCGCGGGCGGTCGCCCCGAGCGTGCGCTGTCGTTTCTCCTCGAGGCGGCCGAGCGCGCCCACGCCGCCGGCGACATCCCGCGGACGCTGCAGTGGTACAGCGAGGCGCTCGACGTGCTGCCGAGGGCCGGCATGGGCGTGCTGCGGCGGCTCGAGCACGAGGCCCTCATCCGCAACCGCCTCGGGGCGACGGCGCGCTCGGCCGGCGACCTCGGCGTCGCCGAGGCGCACTTCACCCGGCTCTTGGAGATCGGCCGCGACCTCGAGGACCCGGCCTGGGTGGCGACGGCGGTGGACCGGCTCGCGCTCGTGATGATCGACGCGCTCCGCCTCGACGACGCCGTCGCCTACGCCGACCAGGGCTACGATCTCGCGCTCGAGCGCGGCGACCTGCGGGGGCAGGCGATGGCGCTGCGCCTGCTCGGATCGATCCGGCGCGAGCAGGGCGGCGCCGGGGCGGGTTTCGAGGAGCTCCACCGCGCTCTGCGGGTCGCTGGGGACGCGCCGGAGCTGGCGGACGTGCGAGCGCGGATCGCGGTGACCCTGAGCTACGCGTACACCGACTCCGGGCGGCCCGGCAAGGGGCTGCAGTGGGCCGAGTGGGGGCTCGGGATCGCGCGCGAGCAGGGGCTCGTCGAGATGGAGGTGAGCCTGCTCATCAACCTGTCCATGGCGGCGTTCCTCGGCGGGCTGCCCGAGCGCGCGCTCGACGCGTCCCGCGAGGCGATGGCGTTCGCCGAGCAGAAGGGGCTCAAGCGCTACTTCACCCTGGCGCTCGGCAACGTGGGCGACACGCTGCGGGTGCTCGGCCACTTCGACGAGGCGGAGGCGCTGCTTCGGGCGGCGCTGCGTGAGACCTACACGACCGGCGCGACCGAGCGGGTCGTGGCGCGGCTCATCGAGCTGTGCGCGCTGAGCCTCGACCGGGGCGCGCCGCGGCTCGCGCTCCCATATCTGCGCGAGGCGTGGCGGCTGCTGCCGCAGGCCCGCGGGAGCGTGCGGCAACAGGTCGCGCTCGCGGAGCTGCGACTCCGGCTGTGGTCCGCCGCGCCGCAGCTGCGCGCCTGCCCAGCGTCGACCGCCGACCTCCTGCGCGAGGTGCTCGACGAGACCCGAGGCGGGGCGGACCCCGGCGCGCGGGTGCGGGCGCTCGCCCTGGTCGCCACCGCCGCCCGCACCGCCGACCCCGCGGCCGCCATCGCGACCGCACGCGAGGCCGCCATCCTGGCCGGAGAGCTGCCACCTCCGGGGATCCTGCGGCACACCGACGTCGCCGACGCGCTCTGCGACACCCTCGAGCGCCTCGGGGACGCGGAGGGCGCCGCCGCGGTCCGCCGCGAGGCCGCGGACGCCATCGCCCGCTGCGTCGCGGGGATGGAGTCGGCGAGCCTGCGGGAGAGCTTTCAGCGCATCCCGTTCAACGCTCGCCTGCTGGGCGATCGTCAACCGAGTTGACGCTCGCCCGATGGGCCTCGCCCCGCCGCGCCCCGGACGGTGGGCATCCCGCCCGCCCCGGGGCCGCGTATTACTTCAGCTTGCCGCTCACGAACCGGAGCCAGTCCTCGGTCACGAAGGTCCACGCGCTCCAGGTGTGGCCGCCGTCGTTGACGCGCAGCTCGTGGGGGAGCTCCCGCTCGAGCAGGAGCTGGTGGGCCAGGATGGCGTCCTCGAGGAAGCCCGCCGGGTCGTCGTCGCCACACTCGAGGTAGAGCGCCGGGACCCCCTTGGCGCGGGGTGGCAGCGCGCGGATGAGCGCGATCGGGCTCGTCGCCGCCCAGTGCGCCGCGTCCGCGGGGAAGCCCCAGACGCGCTTGTAGATCTTGCGGTGGGTCGGCGGCTCCGCGAACAGCGCGCCGGCCAGGCTCACCACCGCCGCGAAGCGCTGCGGGTGCATCAACCCCACCGACATCGCGCCGTGCCCGCCCATCGACGCCCCGGCGATCGCGCGGCCCGCCCCGTCGCGGCGCACGTTGAAGCGCGCCTCGACCTCGGCCAGGACGTCGTCGGCCACGTACGTCCCCCAGCGCGGCCCGGGGGCGCCCGGCGTCCCGAGGTGGTCGGTCCAGTACGCGTTGTCACCATCCGGCGCGACGAGCACCAGCGGCTGCACCTCGCGGCCCGCCACCAGCCGCTCCAGCTCCGTGTCGAGGTGCGCGTAGGTTAGCCAGTCGCGCGGCGCCCCCCCGAGCCCGTGCAGGAGATACACCACGGGGTAAGGCTTCTTGCGCGCCGCGTCATAGCCCGGAGGCAGGACGACGACATAGCTCCGCTCGAGGTCTAGGGCCGCCGAACGGAACCGGTGCTCTTGCACCTGCGAACGCCCTGGGGTCGGGGCCTGCGCTGGCCCGGGAGGCGCCGCCGCCGTCCCGAGCGCCACGACGAACCCCATCCACGCTGAAATCGCCGCTACCAACACCGGCCCCTCCGCTTCATCCGTCTTCCTCCCCCGACCACAGCCCGAGGCGCTTGAGCTTCATGTTCAGCCCCGCCCGGGACAGCCCGAGCTCCCGCGACACCTGGCTCTTGTTGTTCCCGAGGCGCTCGAGCGCCTCCTCGAGCACCAACGCCTCGAGGCGGTCGACCCGCTCCTTCAGCGTGCCACGGTCGAGGCCCAGCCGCCCCGCCACCGCCCCGATCGAGGCGCCTCCCCCGCGCGCGCCGCCGCGGGCCTCGGCCACCTCGGGGGTCAGGTCCCGCGTCTGGACCACCCCGTCGTCGGCGAGCAGCGCCGCGCGGGTCACCTCGTTCTCGAGCTGACGCACGTTGCCCGGCCAGCTGTACGCCACGAGCGCCTTCATCACGCCGTCGCCGAGCTCCGGGCGCCGCCCGATCTCCGCCGCGCGCTCCGCCATGAAGTGTTCCACCAGGATCGGGATGTCGTCGGGGCGCTCGCGCAGGGGTGGCACCTCGATCCGGATCACGTTGAGCCGGTAGTAGAGGTCCTCGCGGAACCGGCCCTCGCGCACCAGCTCTTTCAGGTCGTGGTGGGTCGCCGAGACCACCCGCACGTTCACCTGCGTGCTCCGCGTCCCGCCGACCGCGCGCACCTCGCCGGTCTCGAGCACCCGCAGGAGCTTCGCCTGCAGGTCGAGCGGCAGATCGCCTATCTCGTCGAGAAACAGCGTCCCGCCGCTCGCGCGCTTGAAGAGCCCCTCGGTAGACCGGTTGGCCCCAGTGAACGCCCCGCGCTCGTGACCGAAGAGCTCGCTCTCGAACAGCGTCCCCGGGATGGCGCTCACGTTCTGCGCGACGAACGGCCCCCGCCCGCGCGCCCCGAGGTCGTGGATGGCGCGCGCGACGAGCTCCTTGCCGGTCCCGCTCTCGCCGTGGATGTACACCGGCAGTTCGGTGTCGATCACCCGATCCACCTGACGCAGCATCTTCTTCATCCGCGTCGAGCGGAACAGGATGTTCGGATAGCTCCGCGCGGGCCCCATCTGCTCGCGCGTCGACTCGAGCTCGCGCCGCAGGGTCAGGAGCTCCTCGGTGGAGCGGGTCTGCGCCTCCCGCCGCTGCTCCTCCGCGACCCGGAGCCGCTCGAGGAGCTCCGCGCGCCCGGTCTCGAGCGCCCGCAACCGCAGGATCGCCGCCAGCGGCGCCACGTCTGGCGGCGCGTCGACCACGTCGGCGAACGCCTCCGCCACGAACCGGTTCTGCAGCACCACCACCGCGTCCACCGCGCTGGCGCCGGCCCCGGCCCGGACCGGGATCCCGACCAGCGCGCCCCGCCCCGACGCCCCCGTCGCCCGCCACACGCCGCCCCGCGCCCGCGCCTGCTCGACCGCCACCTCGGGCAGCTTGCGCGCGGCGTCCGCCA
>PHBI01000026.1 GCA_002841945.1 Deltaproteobacteria bacterium HGW-Deltaproteobacteria-14 | reverse complement strand
GCTATGCCTACATCAACGACGAGGTCGTCCTGGTCACGGCCATCAATACGACCACGCAGAGCCTGACCCTGACCCGTGGCGTCATGGATACCGTGCCAACCAGCCACGCAGCCGGCAGCCGGATCTGGTTCGCCGATGGCGCGCAGGGCGTCGATCCGACCGAGTACGCCGCTGGCGAAACGGTCAACGCGCGACTACTCACCGTGACCGGAAAAGGCACGCTGGCGCTGGCATCGGCACCAACCGATTCCCTGGCCATGAACCGCCGGCAAAACCGGCCGTACCCGCCCGGCAATGTGAAGATCAACAACGTTGCCTACCCGGCGGTTGCCAAGGGTGACCTGGTCATCTCCTGGGCGCACCGGGACCGGCTGCTGCTCATCGGCGCGGCGGCGCTGACCCTGCCGCTGCTGGCGCCGATGGTGCTGGGGCTGCTCGGCGTCGAGGCGATGCTGAACGGCTGGGTGCAGCTGGCGCTGGCGACGCCGGTGCAGGTGGTGGCCGGCGCGCGCTTCTACCGCGGCGGCTGGGCGGCGCTGCGCGCGGGCAGCGGCAACATGGACGTGCTGGTGGCCCTCGGGACCAGCGCGGCGTTCGGGCTGTCGCTCGCCACGCTGATCACCGATCCGACCCAGCACCTGTGGTTCGAGGCGTCAGCGGCGGTCATCACCCTGGTGCTGCTCGGCAAGCACCTCGAGAGCCGCGCCAAGCGCAAGACGACCGACGCCATCCGCGCGCTGATGGCGCTGCGGCCCGACACGGCGCGGGTCCTGCGCGCGGGCGAGGAGGTCGAGGTCCCAGCCGACGCCGTGCGCCGCGGCGAGGTCGTGGTGGTGCGCCCGGGCGAGCGCCTGCCGGTCGACGGGACGGTCACCCGCGGGGCGAGCCAGGTCGACGAGTCGCTGCTGACCGGCGAGAGCATGCCGGTCACCAAGGCGGTCGGGGACCCGGTCACCGGCGGCGCGATCAACGGCGACGGGCTGCTGCACGTGCGGGCGACGAACGTCGGGTCGGAGTCGCTGCTGGCGCGGGTCGTGGCGTTGGTCGAGGGCGCGCAGGCGACCAAGGCGCCGGTCCAGCGGCTGGTGGACCGGGTCGCGGCGGTGTTCGTGCCGATCGTCGTCGGGATCGCGCTGCTGACCTTCTTCGGGTGGCTGGTCGCCGGCGCGCCCGCCCAGGCGGCGCTGATCAACGCCGTCAGCGTGCTGGTCATCGCGTGCCCGTGCGCGCTCGGGCTGGCGACGCCGACGGCGCTGATGGTCGGGACCGGGGTGGCGGCGCGGGCGGGGATCCTGATCCGCGACGCCGAGGCCCTCGAGCGGGCGCACGCCGTGTCGGTGGTGGTGTTCGACAAGACCGGGACCCTGACCGAGGGCCGGCCGCAGGTCGGCGCGGTCGTGCCGGCCGCGGGGGGCGACGAGGCGGAGCTGCTGGCGCTGGCCGACGCCGTGCAGGCCGGCAGCGAGCACCCCCTCGGCCGCGCCATCGTCGAGGCGGCGGCGGCGCGGGGGATCGCGCGGCGCGAGGCGACGGCGTTCCGGGCGAGCCCGGGGCGGGGGGTGACGGCGGCGGTCGGCGAGCGGACGGTGTTCGTCGGGAGCCGGCGCTACATGGACCAGCTCGGGGTGGACCGGGCGGCGCTCGAGGCGCGCGCGGTGGACCTCGAGGGCGCGGGCGAGACGGCGGTCTGGGTGGCGGCGCGGACCGGCGAGGACCCAGGCGAGACCTCGCTCGTCGGCCTCATCGGGATCGGCGACCGGCCGCGCGCGACGGCGCGTGAGGCGGTCGCGGGGCTCAAGGCGCGCGGGGTCACGGTGGTCATGCTGACCGGGGACAACGCGCGCACGGCGCAGGTGGTGGCCGACGCCGTCGGGGTCGACCGGGTGGTGGCCGAGGTCCTGCCGGCGGACAAGGCGCGCGAGGTGGCGCGCCTGCGCGAGGCCGGCGGGGTCGTGGCGATGGTCGGCGACGGCGTGAACGACGCGCCGGCGCTGGCCGCGGCGGACGTGGGCTTCGCGATGGCGACCGGGACGGACGTGGCGATGGAGACCGCCGGGGTCACGCTGATGCGGGCCGAGCCGACGCTGGTCGCGGACGCCATCGCCGTGAGCCGGGCGACGGTGCGCAAGATCCGCCAGAACCTGTTCTGGGCGTTCATCTACAACGTCATCGGGATCCCGCTGGCGGCGGCGGGGCTCTTGTCGCCGGTCGTCGCTGGGGCGGCGATGGCGGCGTCGAGCGTGAGCGTGGTGACCAACGCGCTCTTGCTCAAGCGCTGGCGGCCGACGCGATGAGGGACGCGGGCATGAACATCGGGCAGGTGGCGGCGGCGAGCGGCGTGCCGGCGAAGACGATCCGCTACTACGAGTCGATTGGGCTGGTCCCGGAGCCGGAGCGGCAGGATAACGGCTACCGGTCCTACGGCGAGCGGGCGGTCGAGGAGCTGCGCTTCATCAAGCGGGCGCGGGGCCTCGGCTTCCCGCTCGACGAGGTCGAGTCGCTGCTCGCGCTGTGGCGCGACAAACATCGGGCGAGCGCCGAGGTGAAGGCGCTGGCCCAACGTCAGATCGCGGCCATCGACGCGAAGCTCGCCGAGCTCGTGTCGATGCGCGATGTCTTGCAGGATCTGGTGAGCTGCTGCCACGGCGACGATCGCCCAGACTGCCCGATCCTGGATCGATTGGCCGATATGGAGCGTGAAGTATGAGCAATGAAGGGCCCCACACCGCGAGCTACCTGGTCGACGGCATGACGTGCAACGGCTGCGTCCGCTCGGTCACGGCCGCATTGAACCGGGCGCTGCCCGACCTGGGCGTCAACGTCTCGCTGGCCGACGGCACGGTGACCGTCAGCGGGCGGCACACCCCCGAGCAGGTCGCCGCCGCCGTCGAGGACGCCGGCTTCGACTACACCGGCCCGGCCGCGGGCTGAGCCCGGAGCCCGGGGTGGATTCGGACCGCGGGTCCGGATCCACCCCAGGGTCGGTCTCGCCACCGCCTGACAGCGCGCGCCGGCCCCGCGACCGCCCGCACCGCTACCAGCCGCACTCCTGGCCCTTGTTCTGCTCGTCGAGCCAGGCCGACAGCGGGGCGAAGTAGTCGAGGATGGCGGTGGCGTCCATCTGGCGCTCGCCGGTCAGGGCCTCGAGGGCGTCCTGCCAGGGGCGGGAGGCGCCCATCTGGAGCAGCGCCCAGAAGCGCTCGCCCGCCTCCTTGTTGTTGTAGATCGAGCAGGTGTACAGCGGGCCGGTGTGGCCGGCCGCCTTGCACAAGGCGCGGTGGAACTGGAACTGCAGGATGGCGGCCAAGAAATACCGCATGTACGGGGTGTTACCCGGGATGTGGTACTTGGCGCCGGGGTCGAAGTCGGCCTCGGTGCGCTGCACCGGCGGGACGACCCCCTGGATGTCGTGCTTGAGGCGCCACCACGAGGCGTTGTACTCCGACGGCGGGGTCTCGCCGCTGAAGACGTCCCAGCGCCACTGGTCGATGAGGCGGCCGAAGGGGAGAAACGCCACCTTCTCGAGGGCGCGGCGCATCTGCTCGTTGAGGACGGCGCGCTCGTCGCTCGGGGCCTGCTTGAAGAGGCCGACGTCGACGAGGTAGCTCGGGGTGACGCTGAGCGCGACGGCGTCACCGATGGCCTCGTGGAAGCCGTCGTTGGCGCCCTCGGCGTAGAGCTCGGGGAGGTGGTCGTAGGCGAGGTAGTAGTAGACGTGGCCGAGCTCGTGGTGGGCGGTGACGAAGTCGTCCTCGGTCCCCTGGATGCACATCTTGATGCGCACGTCGCCCTTGTGATCGGCGTCCCAGGCGCTGGCGTGGCAGACGACGTCGCGGCCGAACGGCTTGGTGAACTGCGAGCGCTCGTAGAAGGTGTCGGGCAGCGCGGGCATCCCGAGCGAGGTGAAGAAGCCCTCGCCGTACTTCACGAGCTGCTTGGCGTCGACCTTCTTGCGCTTGAGCGCCTTGGTCACGTCCATGGTCGTCGCGGTCTTGTAGGGGGCGACGAGGGGATAGAGCGCGCTCCAGTCCTGGGCCCACATGTTGCCGAGGAGGTGCGAGGGGATGGGCTGGTCGAGGGGGACGCGGTCGGCGCCCCACTTCTTGGCCAGCTGGCGGCGGACGTAGCAGTGGAGGTTGTCGTAGAGGGGCTTGACCTGGGTCCAGAGGCGGTCGATCTCGGCGGCGAAGTCGTCGGCGGGCATGGCGTAGCCGGAGCGCCACAGGACGCCGAGGTCGGCGAAGCCCAGCTCGCGCGCGCCCTGGTTGCCGAGGGTGACGAGGCGCTGGTAATCGGCGCGGGTCTCGGCGGCGGTGCCGTGCCAGCCGACCCAGGCGTCGACCATGGCGTCCCAGCTCTTGCCGGCGAAGATGACGTCGGAGAGCTCGCCGAGCTCGCGGCACTCGCCCTTGCCGTCGGGGCCACAGTACTTGGCGGCGCCGTAGTGGCTGCCGAGGCGCGAGGAGATGGTGGCGAGCTCGTCGCGCAGGGCGGGGTCGGCCGGGGCGGGCAGCGTCGGCTTGGTGCGCAGCAGCTCGAGGGTGCGGCGGGTGTCGGGGTCGAGGTCCAGGTCGCGGAAGCTCGCGGCCTTGGGGATGGCCTCGCTGAGGAAGGCCATCAGGTCGCTCTCGGCGGAGGCCGCGGCGCGCTCGGTGTCGTGGGTGATGTAGGTGGCCGCGATGTAGCCCGAGGTCTCCATGCGGGCGTAGAGCTCGCGCAGGCGGACGTTGGTCGCGTCGGCGAAGGCCTTGGCGTCGGCGGCGGTGGGCCCGGGCGGGTTGGCGGAGACCGTCAGCGCGGGCGCCGTCGGGGGCGCGGCCGCCTCGGGGCAGGGGGTGGCGGTGGCGCAGCCGGCGAGGGCCAGCGCGAGGAGGAGCGTGAGGGTGCGCGTCGTCTTCATGGTGGCGGGACCCTACCCGCCGCGGCGCCGGTTTGACAACGCGGGAGATGCGGGAGCGACCGCGGTCAGCCGTCGGCGCCGGCCACCAGGGTGTTCACCTTCGCGACGAGCGAGGCGACGAGCATCATGCCGAACAGACCCGCCTGAGCGATGACCGCGGGGTCGGGGCGGACGATGGCCAGGGTCGTCAGCACGCCGACGACCAGGCCGAGCGCGATGCGCACGAAGAGGTAGCCGTGGGTGTTGAAGAGGTGGTCCTGGCGCTTGGCCGCCTGGCGGACGATGCGCGTGTAGATGACCAGCATCAGCAGCGAGCCGGCGCCGATGAGGGCGAAGGTCAGCCACATGCTGTAGGGCTTGTAGGTCTCCCAGAGGAGCTCGCGCACGCCGGTCGCGTCGGTCCCGACCGTCTGCTGGAAGTGCGGCAGGACCGCGTCGCGCGCCATGTCCTGGATCGCCGTGGCGCCCTGCCCGACGTGCTCGACGAGGTACTTGCGGGCGAGCTGGATCTTGTCGCCGCCGGTCTGGTAGAGCTCGCCGGCGATGACCGAGCCGATGGACCAGCCGATGCCGACGGTGGCGTTCACGTAGCCCATGTAGCGCCCCTCGGAGCCGGGCGGGCAGATGGAGGCGAGGTAGCGCATCTTGGTGGGGCTCGCGGCCATCTCGCCGACGGAGAAGATGGCGATGGCGCCGATCGTCACCCAGCCGCTCATCGACGTCCCGAGCACCAGGATGCCCACCGCGGAGATGGTGATCCCGATGACGATGGCGGTGAGCGAGGTCACCTTGCCCGTCAGGTAGCCCATCGCGAAGGCGAAGAGGCTGATGAGCATCGAGTTGACGTTGAGCATCCACTCCTGGATGAGGTTGCCCCCGTGGGTCGTCGGGATGCCGCTGCCAAAGATGGACTGCAGGAAGTTGGCGGCGCCGGTCGAGTCCACCCAGTCGTCGATGAAGTTCGGGAGGATGTCGAAGAGCTGATAGAACATCAGCCAGAAGCCGGCGAAGGCGATGATGAAGAAGAAGAGGCGCGGCTCGATGAGGCCCGTGAGCGAGCGCCACATGATCGTCATCGGGTTCAGCGTCTTGTCGCGCTCGTGCCCCGGCTCCTTGATGAAGATGAGCGGGATGAAGTTCAGGCTGATGGCGACGGCGGCGAGGATGAAGACCAGCTCGAAGTCGAGCAGGCGCAGGACGCCGCCGATCATCGGGCCGATGAAGCCGCCGATGTTGACCGCCTGATAGAAGAGCGACCACCCGGTGGCGGCGGAGGACTTCGGGATGGCGTGGGCGACGAGGCCCTGGATGCCGGGCTTGAAGACCGCGGTGCCGAAGGCGAGCAGCATCGCGCCGAGGAAGAAGACCCCGAAGACGACGTCGTCTCCGGCGGGTCGACCGACGGCGAGGGGCACCCCCGTGATGGCGTCGGAGATGGCCATGGAGAAGCCCATGATCAGATAGCCGGCGACGCTCAAGAGGATGCTGATCGCGATGTTCTTCTTGAAGCCGTAGCGGTCCGCGAAGCCGCCGCTGAAGATGGGCACGAAGCTCTGGACCAGGGCCCAGATGGCGTAGATGGTGCCCTTCTGGGTGTGGGTGAGCTCGGGGCCGCCGGCGCCGATCGCCATCACCAGCAGCACCGGCAGGGTGACGCGCACGCCGTAGTAGGCGAAGCGCTCGATCAGCTCCATCCAGTTGGCGACCCAGAAGGTGGGGCCGAAGCTCCTGAGCTGCTTACCGAAGGGGACCTTCGCGGTCGGAGTCGGGGTGTCCATCGTGTCCCTGGTCTTGGAGAGGGCGCGAGCGCCGGCGGAGGGTGCCCTGCACATCCCCGATTGGCAAGGACTTGTGCTTGCCAGCCTGCGACCGGGCGGCCGCGTCTACCCGTAGGTGGCGTCGAGGTAGGCGACGATGTCGTCGGACTCGTACAGCTCGGTCCCGGTGTTGGGGTCGATGAGGTAGGGGACCTGCATCTTGCCGCCGCGCGCCACCAGCTGAGGGCGGTGCGGGCTCTTCTTCGCCAGGTTGATGACGAGGGCGTCGAGGTTGAGCTCGTGCAGGCGCTCGCGGACCTTGCGGCAGTAGGGCGAGGCCTCGAAGCTGTAGAGGACGAGCAGCTCCGGCGGCTGCTCGCGGTCCTCGCAGCCGGCGCGGACCTTGCGGCCCCGACCCGGGCGCGCGGCGCTGGCGAGCGCGGACGTCAGCGTGTTGAGGGGCGCGATCAGCTTGTCGAGGCGCGGCCGGCGGCGGCCGCCACCGTAGGTCTCGTGCAGGTAGTCGACGATGTCCTCGGACTCGTAGAGCTCGCGCTGGGTGTTGGGGTCGACGAGGAACGGGAACTGGCGCTGACCGCCGCGCGCGAGGACCGCGGCGCGGTTGTTCGAGCCCTTGGCGCAGGCGCGGCTGACATAGGGCAGATCGAGCTCGCTGAGCGCCTCGCGGACCTTGCGGCAGAACGGGCACGCCTCGAACTCCCAGAGCTCGAGCGGCTGGTCGGGCTCGTCGAGCGGGCGCAGGGCCACCAGCCCGCGGCCATAGCGCAGCACGGAGACCGCCAGCGAGTGGACGTCGTTGAGGGTCCGGGGGGGGCTCATCGCCGCCCTCCCCGGTCGCCCGGCGTGGCGCCGTCGGCCCCGAGCAGCACCTCGTAGAGCTCCGGCCGGCGGTCGCGGAAGAACCCCCACGACGCGCGCTCGCGGCGCACGACGTCGAGGTCGAGCGTCGCCTCGATGATGCCCTCCTCGTGGCGGCCCAGTTCGGCGAGCAGCTCGCCGCGCTGGTTGGCGATGAACGACGCCCCGTAGAAGACCTGTCCGTCCTCGTCGCCGACGCGGTTGGCGGCGATCACCGGGGCGATGTTCGACACGGCGTGCCCGAGCATCGCCCGCTGCCACATGCCTTTGGTGTCCAGCGTGGTGTTCTCGGGCTCGCTGCCGATGGCGGTCGGGTAGAACAGCAGATCGGCCCCCTGCAGCACCATCGCGCGCGCCGCCTCGGGGAACCACTGGTCCCAGCAGATGCCGACGCCGACCGTGCCGAAGCGCGTGCGCCAGACGCGGAACCCCGTGTCGCCGGGGCGGAAGTAGAACTTCTCCTCGTAGCCCGGGCCGTCGGGGATGTGGCTCTTGCGGTAGAGGCCGAGCACCGTGCCGTCGGCGTCGATCATCGCGAGGCTGTTGTAGTAGGCCTGCCCGGCGCGCTCGAAGAACGACACCGGCACGACCACGCCGAGCTCGGCCGCCAGGCTCGCGAAGCGCGCCACCGTCGGGTGCCCCTCGAAGGGGTGCGCCAGCGCGAAGAACCCGTCGCGCTCGACCTTGCAGAAGTACGGCCCCTCGAACAGCTCCGAGGGCAGGATGATCTGCGCGCCGCACGCCGCCGCCTCGCGGACGAACGCCTCGACCTTGGCGACGTTGTCCTCGAGGGTGCCGTCGAGAGACGCCTGGACCGCGGCCACCGTCACCTGACTCATCGTGCTGCCTCCTTCGCGCGTGGGGCCGAGGGGCCGATCACGCAGGTTCCTGCTGGGTGATGCAGTGGAAGGCGCCGCCGCCCTCGAGCACCGCCCGGGCGTCCACCCCGACCGTCACGCGGCCCGGGAAGAGCCGCCCGATGGCCGCGACGGCGGCCGCATCGTAGCGCGCGCCGTACACCGGGACGACCACCGCGCGGTTGCCGATATAGAAGTTCACGTAGCTCGCCGGCATCACCTCGCCGCGCTCGTCCACCACCCGCCCCGGCGACGGCACGCGCACCACCTCGAGGCGGCGGCCGCGGGCGTCGGTCATCGCCGCGAGGTCGGCCGCGATGGCGTCGAGCGCGGCGCGGTTCGGGTCGTCGGCGTCGCCCGCCTCCATGCACACGACCACCCCGGGCGCCACGAAGCGCGCGATGGTGTCCACGTGGCCGTCGGTGTGGTCGTTGAGCAGCCCGTCGCCGAGCCACAGGACGCGCTCGCCGCCGAGGGCCTCGCACAAGAACGCCTCGAGCGCCTCGCGCGTCACCCCGGGGTTGCGGTTCGGGTTCAGCAGGCACTGGGTCGTCGTGAGGATGGTCCCCTCGCCGTCGACCTCGACCGAGCCCCCCTCGAGGACCAGGTCCCACACGCGCTCCGGCAGCCCCGAGGCGGCGGCGACCGCGGCCGCGACGCCGTCGTCGCCGGGCAGGACGTACTTGCCCCCCCAGCCGTTGAAGGCGAAGCGCGCCGCCGCCCGCGCGCCGCCCGCGCCGGTGAGGAAGATCGGGGCGATGTCGCGCATCCAGATGTCGCCGAAGGGGATCAGGTGCAGGCGCGCCCCGAGCCCGGCCAAGGCCTGGCCCGCGTCGCCCTCGCGGGCCACGTCGGGGACGAGCACCTCGAGGCGCTCGCCCCGCGGGACCCCGGTCGTCGGATCGGGGTCGGCGATCGCGCGGCACATCGCGGTGAAGGCCGCCTGCGCGTCCGGCAGGGCCTGCGACCACAGGTCGACGTCGCTCGGCCAGGCGAGCCACACGGCGCGGTGCTCGGCCCACTCCGCCGGCTGGTGCAGCCGACTCGTCACGCGCGCCTCGGACCCAGAGTTGTCGCCCACGCTGCCTCCCGCCGCTCGGCGTCGCGCGTGCTCGCGGGCGCCGGGACGCCGCGGAGAGTAAACAGCGCGGCTCCGTCGGACAAGCGCCGCGGAGCATCGCGGCGCGCGGCCCCCGGGTGACCGCCGTTCACCTCCCGAGGAGTCGATTTCCGAACTTTCACCCTAATGCTCTGGCCCGTCGAGGACGACTCCAGGAAAGCACCGCCCTCGCCGCCGAGGGTGCCCCACGGCGCGCGCCGCCCACCGCCAGGCCAAGGCCTCGGCGACGCGCCGCAGTATGTGTTTCCCCGCTCCTGGAGAGGCCGGCATGTCGACGTCCCGTTTCCGTTCGCTCGCAACCACCCTGACCTTCGTGGTCGCCGCATGTGGCGGTGACGCGACCCAACCGCCACCCGACACGAGCGACACCACGTCGGTGGACTCGGCGGCCCCGGCTGACACCTGGGTCGGCGCCGACACCGCCACGCCGGCCGACACCGTCGAGCCGGCCGACACGACCGCGCCCGTCGACACCACGCCGCCTCCGGGCGTCGTGACCCTCGCCCTCGAGACCGCCAACGGCGAGACCTCCGAGGCCGAGCTCACCTTCTACCCCGAGGACGAGCCGGTCGCCTACGCCGACCACGGCCACCCCGGCTTCCAGCTCGACGTCGTCGTGCGCACCGCCAACATCGCCGCCGGTGAGCTCGTCGCGCTCTCCATCGCCGGCGAGGCCGTCGCCTCGGCCCCGGTCGCCATCGGTGACGACGGCGCCGGGAGCGCGCGCTTTGACGCCGTGACCCTCCCGAGCGGCGCCGGCACCATCGCGGTGAGCGTCACCGACCAGCGCGGCGACGCGATCGCCGCGCAGATCGCCGCGACCGTCGTCGACGCGCCCTGCACGGTGTCGCTCGCGATGGCCGAGCCGACCACCTGCTTCACCGCCGACGCCGACCCCGATCAGGACGGCTTCCAGGCCGCGGTCACCATCACCCGCACCGGCGGCGACTGCCAGGGCGTCACCCTGTCCGGCATCTTCGGCGACGCGCAGTGGGCCTCGCCGGCGTACGCCTTCGACGGCGCCGACTCCATCGCCGCGGTGATCACCCTCAGCGCCCAGGAGCGGGGCGTCGAGGGGCTCGCGACCATCACCGCCGTCGCCATCCACGCGCACTCGGCGGCCCTCGACAGCTTCGCCAGCATGGACCGCATGCTCGACACCCTCGCCCCGGCCCCGCGCTTCGTGCGCCCCGACCCGGCCGAGCTCCGCATCACCGCCGCCCAGGACGTCGACCACGACCCCTCCAACGGGCTGCAGTACGACATCACCGTCGCCGCCGGCGCGGCCGACGTCACCAACGTCGCCCTGATGGTCGACGGCGCCGCGGTCGACGCCGGCGTCCCCGGCGCGGGCGTGTGGACCTGGAGCAGCTACACGTTCAGCCAGGACGGCGCGGCCTCGTTGGCCGCCACCGCGACCGACGCCTGCGGCAACACCGGCGCCGCCTCCGCCGGCCTCGACGTCTACGTCATGCAGCCCACCATCGACCTCGTCGCGCCGAGCGACGGCGCGGTCCTGCTCGCCAAGTTCGACGGCGATCCGAGCACCACCCTCGAGTACGAGGTCGGCTTCGACGTGTGGGCCGCCGACGTCAAGGGCGGCTCGCACCTGACCGTCAGCTGCCAGGCCGACGCCTCCGCGAACCCCGTCGTCGTCGCGAGCTACACCTTCGACGGTGACGCCGTGGACGCGCAGCTCTCGCTGCTGGCGTCCCTCGACACCACGATCCTCGGCGCGACCCCGTCCTGCGCCGCGCACATCGACGGTTGGAACCCGGCCTCCTCCGGCTCGCACCGCCTCGTCATCGCCCTGCCCGCCCCGAGCATCAAGCTGACCGCGCCCGCCGACGGCGCGCGCCTCAACCGCCGCGCGATCACCGTCCGCGCCACCGCCGCCGGCCTCGACGGCCGCCCGCTGCGCGTGCGCGTCGCCAACGCCGACGGCGACGTGTTCCACGACGCCGAGGTCGGCCTGGTCAGCGGCGGGGCCTTCGAGGCGACCGTCAGCGGCGCCGACGCCGCCTTCGCGGACGGCGCCTACGTCGTCACCGTCGACGGCACCGACGCCCTCGGCAACGTCGTCTCCGACACCGCCGCGCCCGCCGAGGCCGGCATCTCCCTCGACGCCACCGCCCCGACCCTCGTGCGCGTCGCCCCCGCCGACGACATGGTCGACCCGGTCGCCGACCCGACGCTGGTCGACAAGGACCCGCTGACCCCCGGCTACCAGACGACCCTGACGTGGCGCATGGACGGCGAGAACGTCGCCGCTGGCGCGATCATCTGCCCGACGGTCTCCGGCTCGGCGCTCGCCTGCAAGGCGCCCGCGGCCGACAGCTTCGAGGCGAGCTGGACCATCACGCTCATCCCCGGCACCTCGACCCTGGCCGCCTCGGGCGACGACGCCTGGGGCAACCACGCCGACGTCGCGAGCGCCGAGATCAACCTCCACCTCGACGCCCCGGCCGTGACCATCACCGCGCCGATCAACGGCCTCGTCACCGCCGCCGAGACCGTCGCGGTCGTCGTCCACGTCGCCGATCCCGACAACCAGGCCCCGATCGACGGCGCGTCCGTCACCTTGATCGTCGACGGCGCCGCCAGCTCCACCGTCCCGGTCGCCCTCGGCGACGGCGACTACCGCTTCGGCGGGGTCGCCCTCACCCTCGGCGCCGTGACGACGTTCCAGGCGGTCGCCGCCTACTCCGGCGAGGAGGGCGCCAGCGCCGAGCGCAACGTCCGCCAGAAGGACACCGTCCCGAGCCTCACGATCGTGTCGCCGCTGAACGACACCGTCTTCAACCTCGCCTCGGCCGCCTGCGTCGGGACCCAGCAGGACTGCGTCACCGACATCGTGCTCGCCCCGAGCGAGATCGAGGTCGGCCAGGCCATCAGCGTGACCGTCACCTGCGACGGCCTCAGGTACACCGCGAACACGCCGTGCCCGGCCACGGGCGACGTGACGTTCGCCGACATCACCCTGCCCCACGGCGCGAGCTGCACCATCGAGGCCCACGGCGACGACGCCGCCGGGCAGCCGGCCGACGGCGGCCCCGTGGTCGTCAGGGTCGACCGCGTCGCCCCGCGCATCCTGTCCATCGTCAAGCCGTCCGGCACCACGCTGACCCACATCGACGATCAGAAGCCCGGCACCCCGGGGATGCAGTCCGGGCTGAAGCTCAACGTCTCCGGCGTCGAGGCCGGCGCCGAGATCCTCGCGTCGATGGCCTGGAGCGACGAGGCCGGCGTGGCCCAGTCGCGCACGCTGACCCACCCCGTCGCCGTCGCGACCGGCGACGCCGACACCTACAGCGCGGTCTTCGTCGAGCCGAGCGTCGGCAGCGGCCTGGTGCAGTACCCCGAGGGCGCGGTGACCGTCAGCTTCACCGTCGCGGACGCGGCGGGCAACACCGTCAGCGCGAGCCGCAGCATCACCGTCGAGACCGACGCCCCCGCGGCGCGCATCACCTCGCCGTCGTGGCTCGGTGACGCCACCTGCAGCGAGACCGCCCTGTGCGCCAGCGGCATCTGCCACCAGGGTCAGTGCTACCGTGGCTGGGGCGTCGTCGACAGCAAGCTCCTCGTCCTCGACGTGGCCGGCCTGCTCACCAGCACCGACAACGTCCGCGTCTGCAGCGACGCCGTCGGCGTCTCCGCGGCGGCCCCGAGCTGCGCCAGCGCCGGCTTCCACCAGGTCGCCCTCGTGAGCGCCGTCAACGGCGTCGTCATCGTCGACGTGAGCAGCCTCCCCGAGGAGCCGCAGCGCCTCGTCGCCGAGGTGCGCGCCCAGGACGGCGGCGCCTGGACCTCGAGCCTCGCCGCGGACGCCGAGGCGGCCCGCCGCCGGCTCGTCTACGTCGACCTCACCCCGCCGATCGTCAGCCAGGTCTCGAGCCCCTCCGACGCCGAGGCTCCGACGGGCGTCCTCAACATCGCCGAGCAGGAGGCGGCGGGCCGCCGCTACACCATCGAGGTGCGGGCCAACGAGGACGGGCCGGTCACGATCTATGCCAACGGCCAGTCGGCCGCGACCGCCACCGTCGCCAACGGCAGCGCGTCCGTGCAGGTCGCCCTGCAGGAGGGCACCAACTCCATCTACGCTCGCGTCACCGACAAGGTCGGCAACCTCAGCAGCGCCGGCACCGCGCCGGAGACCGTGAAGTACGCGCCGACCGTCGACACCACCCCGCCGACCCTGGCGTTCACGGCCCCCGTGGCCTCGCCGATCGCCGCCGGCGGCGACCGCGACGTGTCCCTCACCAGCGACGCCGACGGCAGGACGGTGACCGTCCGCGACGGCGCCACCGAGGTGGCGAGCCAGGTGGTCAGCGACGGCGTGGCGCGCTTCCCGCACGACCCGGTCGGGATCCTGGCCGACGGCAGCCACACCCTCACGGCGACGGTGTCCGACTCGGCAGGCAACCCCCGGACCGTCGCGACGACCCCGGCGACCGTCGTCGTCGACACCGCCCCGCCGAGCGTCTCCATCGCGGCGCCGGCCGACATGACGACGTTCACCGCCGAGGATGACCCGCAGCCGTCGACCGCGGCCATCGAGGTGGACGTGGCCTTCGTCCCCGCGGACGACGCGGCGACCTGGGCCGTGAAGACCGCGACCTGCGACGCGAGCTGGGTCTGCGGCGCAACCATCACGGTCGCGAGCGGCACCGTCCCGGCCCAGGGCCAGCAGATCGTGCGCACCGTCGCGCTGCAGCCCTACGACGCCGTGTCCTACTACGAGGTGACGGTGTCGGTGACCGACGCCGTCGGGAACAAGGCGAGCGCGACCACCCACGCGACCCTCGTCGTGCAGGACTGCGTCGTGACCATCGACGGGCTCGGCACCGGCGGCTACGTCGGCGCCGCCGCCTGCGGGGCTGGCCTCGGCTGCCCGGTGACGGTCACCGGCGCCGCCTCCGGCGCCAACTGCGGCGCGGTCGACGGGCTCGCCCTGGTGCGCCGCGAGGGCGCCTCCGAGACGGTCCTCGGCCAGAGCTCGACCCTCTCGGGCGGCAGCGCCCAGTTCGACGTCGACATGAACGACGGCGACCACTTCGAGCTGGTCGTGCAGGCCCTGGTCGGCAGCGTTGTCGTCGCTGAGAGCGCGGTCGTGAGCCGCACCGTCGACCTCGTCGCGCCGACCGTCAGCGTCACCGCCGTCGTCGCCGGGACGCCGCCGGCGCCGGGGCTCTACAACGCCTCCAACGACGACTCCGCCGCCGCGGGCTACCAGGTCAGCGTGTCGGTCCAGGCCTCCGACGACCACCTCGCGGGGGGCGCCATCGAGCGCATCGTCCGCAAGGTCGGCGCGACCCAGACCGAGGTGTCCCCGACCAACGTGTCGCTGCCCCTCGCGCTGAACGCGCAGTTCGCCAACCAGATGGCCGAGCACGTGACCCTCACCGACCTCGCCGACAACACCGTGACGGTCCACGTCCGCGACGCGGCCGGCAACGTCGGCACCGCGAGCTTCGCGGCCTCAGTCGACGCCGTCGGCCCGGCGCCGGTCGCCCTCGCCGCCATCGCCGCCGACGACGTCGACCGCCACCGCCCGTCGGTCACCCTGCGCTGGCTCGCCGTCGGCGAGGACAACGGCGCGGGCGGCCCGGCCGCGGCCTACGACGTGCGCTACAGCCGCCTCCCGATCGCCGACGCCGCGACCTTCGAGGCCGCCTGCAAGGCCACTGACATCGCCCACAGCGACGCCATCCCGGCGCCGTCCGCGCGCGGCACGAGCGAGACGGTCGTGGTCGGCGGGCCCGACGCCCGCGGCGTGGCCGACGACTGCAAGCTGGCGCTGAGCAACGACCCGTCCGCGTGGTACTTCGCGGTGCGGGCCCAGGACGACGCCGGCAACTGGGGCGCGGTCAGCGAGGTCTCGCAGACCGTGACCACGGCGCTCGAGTGGCAGGTCTCCCACGTCCGCTTCACCGCGGCCTTCCAGAGCGCCACCGGGCTCGGCGCCACCGCCGTGAAGTTCCTCGGGGGCGCGGGCGCCAACATCGGCGACGTCAACGGCGACACCTACCCCGACTTCGCGACCGGCTTCTTCCTGTCGAACGCCTTCTGCGTGGTGTACGGCGGCGCGCTCGGCGCGGACATCGACGTCGACGCGGCCTCGGGCCCCAACCACAGCTGCGTCATCGGCACGAGCAGCGTCGTCGCCGACGCGACCGCCAAGGAGCTCGGCTCGTTCATCGACCCGCTCGGTGACGTCAACGGCGACGGCTACGCGGACTTCGGCGTGTCGGGCAAGACCGGCGGCGTCGACGGCTTCGTGGCCATCTACCTCGGCTCGCCGACCGGGCCCGATCTCAGCGCCCCCGAGGTCGTGGTGCGCGGCATCGACGGCCTGACCGGCGCCTACGGCGGCTTCTGTGGCGCGGGCAACTTCGACGGCGCGATCACCCCGGTCGCCACCGACGACATCGCGGTCGGCGAGCCCGGCAGCGACCGCCTGCGCGTCATCCCCGGCTCGACCGGCTGGAGCCCCGGCCAGGCGACGATCGTCATCGACCTCGACGCGGCCGACGTCGACGCGACCTTCGGGATGCAGGCCTTCGCGGCGCAGTTCGGCGAGGTGGCCTGGTTCGGCAACCGCTGCCAGCGCGCCGGCGAGCTCCTGCCGACGCCGTCCGGCGGGCGCGTGGCGGACGACCTCCTGATCCACCAGGCGAAGAACGAGGACGCCCGGGTCATCATCATCCCGGGTCGCCCCCTCACCCCGGGCATCACCGGCGTGCTGACCAAGCTCGAGGGCGCCCCGTCGGACGAGGACGTCACCAGCGTGCGGCTGCGCCAGGACCCGACCGCCATCGGCGGCTTCGTGTCCGGCTACGGCTCGAGCTTCCAGGGCGGCGTCGACGTGACCGGCGACGGCGTCCCCGACGTCATCGTGGCGCACACCGGCCGCTCGACCTCGGTGTCGGGGCAGGACGGCAAGGCGGTCCTCGTCTACGACGGCCAGGCCATCGCGCTGGCCCAGGGCGGCGACCTCCGGGTCGGCAGCGCCGGCGCGACGCTGGTCGGCAACGCCTGGCTGGGCGCGAACGGCGCGGTCCTCAAGGCGGACGTGTCGGGCGAGTTCCGCGGGGTCGCGGTGATCGGCAACTACGACGGCTGGATCCTCGACGGCGGCGAGACCGCGGACCTGGTGATCGCCGACAAGGGCTTCTCCTCGGTCCAGGTGCGCTACAACCACGAGGTCGAGGGTGGCGCCGAGGTGCTGGGCCTCTTCCCCTACAGCGAGGGGAACGTCGTGAACCCGAGCGCGAGCGGGATGTTCTCGGCGGCCATGTGGGTCGACGCCGCCGGCGACGTGGACGCGGACGGCATGGTGGACGTCTTCGTCGGCACCGCCAACGGCGAGGTGTTGATCATTCATTGATCAATCTTGATCAATAGCTTTTGACACGGGCGCGGCCCCGCTCCGGACTCCGGAGCGGGGCCGTCGCCGTTTCGATTGGAGTGGGCCTCGGACGAGCCGGGCGCACGACTCACTGGAGGGGCATGAGCCCGCTGGGTGGACCTTGTAGCGGGTCTAGGCTGAGCTGTGTTCATCCATCGCACCCTGTCGCCTTCGACCTCACACGACCGGACGCGCGTTTGACGCGCAGGTCGCGCGCCCGTATGGTCGCGCCCACTTGGGTCGCGTTCAGAGGAGAATACAAGTGCAGATCCCCGCAACTACCGCGGCCCGCAGGGGCACCGACACGCCCAGCGCCGACTCGTCCGGACGGCATGCGACCGTCGGTTCCCGGGGCCTCATTCCGCGCGATGGCGGCTACGAGGCACAGGCTAGCGCGCTCGCGCCCATCCAGATGAAGGACGGCGGCGCGGGTGCGGGCGCCGGCGTACACGCGGCGGCCGCGGAAGGCATCCGCGGAAGCGGCGGCGCTCTGCCCCATATGGGCGCCATTCAGCACTCATTCGGGCGGCACGACGTCGGCGGCATCAGCGCTCACGTCGGCGGCCCCGCCGCTGACGCCGGCAAGGCCATGGGCGCCGAGGCCTACGCGACCGGCAACGACGTCGCCTTCGCCTCCGCACCGACGCTCCACACGGCCGCACACGAGGCCGCACACGTGGTGCAGCAGCGCGCCGGCGTCCAGCTCTCCGGCGGCGTGGGCGCCGCTGGCGACGCCTACGAGAACCACGCCAACAAGGTCGCAGATCTCGTCGTGCAGGGTCGGTCTTCCGAGTCGGCGTTGGACGCGATGGCGGGCGGCACAAGGTCGACCAGCTCGATCCAGCGAGCCGTTCAGCGCACGCCCGGCAGCGGGTCGGGGCTCACCACCGACCAGGGCGTCATCAATGACTGGGCAGTCGCCGTCAACCACATCAACGGCCGCTGGCGGCACATCGAGACAGCCCAGAAGGGCGGCGTCCAGAGCTGGTACAAGAAGGTGGAGAAGGACGACCCGCCGCCGGCGTGGCAGGGCATCCTCAAGTCCGCGCTCACGATCGGCCTCGGTGCGGTCACCGGGGGGATCGGCGCGGTCATCCTCGGCAAGATGGCCGAGAAGGCAGCCGACTTCGTGGTCAACGCGGCGGTCGAGGCGGGCAAAGGGGTGATCGGGGCGGTCGGTGGGGCGATGGTCGACAAGGCGCTCGGCGACAGCCCGACCGATCCCTGCTACGCCTTCAAGGTCGCACAAGACAAGACCATCCAGAGCATCGTCGAGCAGGAGGAGCTGACCACCTCCGTGAAGATGAACGGCCTGGCGAGCAAGGGCGAAGCCGAGAAGTGGCGCGGGATGCAGTCGATCTACGACGCCATCGGAGGCACACGCGGGTACGCCGAGACCAAGGCCCACGACGAGGCCCTCTTCAGCTGGCTGCGCACGCAGGCTCAGAGCGCCCACGGCAAGGACGCGGACGGGACGACGAGCGCCAGCGGACTCCGCGACAACATCGACACCAGCTCGGTCGGCACCCTCGGGTTCCGAGTGAAGTCCTCCAGCAACCCGAGCAAGGAGCTGAAGGTCGACTACTGTGAGATCGAGTCTGGCAAGGGAAACACCGACGCCGTCCGCAAGTACCTGCTCGCGTCCCCCCTCGCCGTCTCGCAGATGCGGGTCCCCAAGGTCGTCCTGGCGTCGACCATGACCGGCGCAGGCTTCTTGGGAGGGACGTTCAACATCGCGTGGGATGAGGCAGGCAACAACGCCACTTCGACCTATGGCGGCGCGATGCTCGACGGAAGCAACGACAACGCCGGCAAGGCCTGGGTCGCGATGCACGGGATGCGGACGACGCGGCGTCTGTCGACCGACGAGACGGTCGCGAACTTCCAGGCCGGTGTCAGCCGCATTCGACAGGATCTCTTCGGCAAGACCCTCAAGCAGCTCGGCGTGACGGATATCAGCACGTGATGCGGCGGCGGGTCGTGATGGTCATGGCATCCATGGGGATCATCGCCGCGTCGGCGACGACGCTATCCTGCCGGGGTGGTGCTTCGGACGCCTCCGATACGGGCCCACAGGGAGACAGCATGAGCGTGTACGGCGAGCGAGCGGAAGAGATCAGCCGCGCCGCTGCGGGCGGTGACCGCGAAGCCACCCAGACCGCGGTGGACGGAGCGGTCTCCGCCCTTCCGAGCGACGCCGCCGCGCTCGGCGTTGGCGACCTGGAGGGTCTCGGGTCGCTGCGCGACGTCTGTCAGGAGGTGAGCCTCACCCCTGCGGCGATGGAGCGCTGCGCGCGGATCGGTCGCCTCCTTCGCGACGGGCTCGGGCGGCTTCGGCCAGAGGACAACGACGCGCGTTGGCGGGCGGGCCGGATTCAGCTCGCGCTCGAGATCGGGGCGCACGACGCCGCGGGCGCCGAGGCGGCGGCGCGGGCTCTCGTCGAGCTGGCGCCCAGGGCGGATCGCGCGGTGAGCGACGCCCTCGCGCTGATCGAGAACGCCGCCGCGACCCTCGCGGCGTCGAACGACACGGCGGCGGCCGGCGCTCTGCGAGGCGTGGCGGCCGAGCTCGCGGCGGAGGCCGGCGATCCCGAGCGCGCGCGGCGACTGCAAGCCAGACCCGCGGAGTAAGGGGACAGCGCCCGCGGAGCGGTCGGTCGGACGTTCGGCGGGCGTTGGGTCGGGCTGCCCGCGTGTCCCTCGCACCGGTGAGCCGGTTCTCGCCCAGCCGGCCTCGCCGAACTGAACGGTCCCTACTCGGCGCGGACTCCCGACCGCCGGACGAGGGCGGCGACACGCCTGGCGAGGGAGCTGGCGTCGCTCGCCTCCAGCGCCGGGAGCAGCGTCTCCGCCCGGTCGAGTTGACGCGCGCGGACGAGGGCGAGGCCCGCGAGCGGCGTCAGCCTCGCGAGCGCCTCGGCGGTGAGCGTGGCAGCGGCTCGATCATAGACGTGGACCGCGGCATCGACTCGCCCGGCCTGGATGAGCTGCGCCATGTGCACCGAGCAGAACGCGGGACTCTGCCGAGCGTCACCGTGCACCCGCTCGAGGGTCACCCGAGCCTCATCACGCCGGCCCGTGGCGAGCTGGAGCCGCGCCCGGCATCGCCAACGCTCGGCCGGCAGCTGCGCGAGCGCGTCGTCGATGGCGGCCCGCAGCCCGAGCTCTACGAGCGACGCGCAGCGGGCCTCCACGTCGTCCTCGAAGCCGTCGAGGAGCACGCCCAGCCGCTCATGTGCGCCGTAGTCGCCCGCCTCCGCCAGGACGCGCGCCACCGCCGAGGCGTGTTGGTCGAGGCGCCCCCCAGCGGCCACGACGAACGCGTGATCTGCGAGGCGCAGCGGATCATGCCCGGGGCCAGGGTAAGCGACGATGGCCAGGTCCTCGTAGCGGCCGCGAGCGTCGCCTGCAGGGGTGGTCACCGCGAGGAGCGAGGCCCAGACCGCCACCTCCAGCCTCCCGGAGAGGGTCTCCGCGTCGCGGGTCAGCGCGTCGACACGGTGGCGCAGGGCGTCCTGCGTCAGGGTGCGGTCGAGATGGGGGAGCACCCGCTGATACGCTGCGACCCAGGCTCCGTCACGCCAGTCGGCCTCCGCGTGCAGTGTCGCCGTGCGCGGACACGGTGACGCCGCGTCACGCGCGCCGTCGGCGGAGGGCAGGCCGGTGACGTGGCGGGCGATGGCGGTCCGGAGCGGGTCGTCGCCGGGCGCACCGAGGAGGAGCGTGGCGGCCATCTCCGGGTCGCCCAGGCGCGCGGCCAGGTAGGCGTAGCCGAGCGCGGCGCCTGCGCCGTTGTTCAGCGCGATCGCGTCCAGGCCACGCGCGGCCGTCACGACGTCGCCGGCGTCGACACGCGCGAGCAGGTCGGCGAGGGGCATGGCCACCGGGCGGCGCACCACGGGGAACGCCGTGTCCCGATCGTCGAGGAGCGCGAGCGCAGCGGCGGCGTCCGGCGGCCGCTCGGCCTCGTCGCGGGCGAGCATCGCCTGCAGGATGGACCTCAGCTCCTCCGGAACGGCGCGGACGTCGAGTGGTTCGCCGTTCACGATGGCCAGCGAGGTCCGCCCATACGGGACCCGGCCCGTCAGCGCGTAGTAGAGCGTAGCTCCGATGGCGAAGACATCGGCCGCGGCGGTCACCTCGCGGCGGGGCTGAGCGCGCAAGGCGAGCTGCTCGGGTGCGATGAAGCCACGGGTGCCAACGGGACCGAACGGTCGCCGCTGCGGTGTGGCAGCGAGCTCCCAGTCGATGAGCCACACGCGCGCCTCGTCATGGGCGTCGACGAGGACGTTTGACGGCGAAATGTCGCGGTGGACTACGCCCACCGCGTGGGCGCGGGCCGTGACCTCGAGCAGCGCGCGCAAGAGGCGCCTGCCGCGCGGTGGCGCCAACGGGGTAGCGTCGGCGAGCGGCGCGCCGTCGATCCAGCTCGTGACGAGCAATCGCTCCTGCTCACCGTAGCCTGGCGCGAGAGCGGGCACGCCCGGTCCCGCGAGCCTCTCGAGCACGGCGCGTTCGTGGGCGATCGGAGCGGTCACGGCGCGGGCGTCCCACAGCGCGGCGGCCAGCCGGGCCAGTGGAATGCCCCGCCATCCCTCGAGCTCGGCGCCGACTCGCACGACGACGTCAAGTCCCTCGGGGTCCCGCGCCCGCCAGGAGGTGCTCGTCGACTTCGACCGCAGGAGCGCAACCGACTCGAACGGCACGGGCAGTGGCAATGGCGGCACTTTCACGCTGCCTCTCTCTGGAGCCGTCATCCTGCACCCCGCTGCAGATCGGGAGAGCCCGAGCGTCGTCGCCCGATGACCGTCGGGTCGTACGACCCTACTCCCTCACCGCGATACGTGAAACCGCTCCCGCACCGGCCGGGTCGACCGAGCCGCGCCCCGAGCAGGCAGGTGTCATCGGCCGGCGCGGGCCGCAGCCGCCGCGACGCCCGATCGCGGTGCTCGCGGAGGCGCTGCGGGAGGCACCACCGTGAACGCCGGGCCGGTCGCCCGCGGCGCCCGAGGCGCCGATCGAGGGCTTGCCACGGCCTGGAGAAAGGGCGACCGTTCGGGTCGAACTGCCACCCGAGGTCTCCGTGCCAACACCCCTGCGGGTCAACCCACGCCGCGTCGATATCAAGACCGGCTTTCAGTGCAACAACCGCTGCACGTTCTGTGTCCAGGGCGACAAGCGCCTCGAGCACGCGGACAAGACGACCGCCGAGCTCTTCACGATCCTCGAGGACGCGCGCGGGCACGCCGACCAGCTGGTGCTGACCGGCGGCGAGGTGACGCTGCGCCAGGACCTCCCCGAGCTCGTGGCGCACGCGCGCGGGCTCGGCTTTCGGGTGATCCAGCTCCAGACCAACGGGCGCGCGCTGAGCGTCGCGCGGGTGCTCGACCGCCTCATCGCCGCGGGGGTGACCGAGGTGGCGCCGGCGCTGCACGGGCCGACGCCGGAGATCCACGACGCCCAGACCCGCGCGCCGGGATCGTTCAAGCAGACGGTGCGCGGGATCCGCAACGCGACGGCGCGCGGGATCCCGGTGATCCTCAACAGCGTCATCACCCGGGCGAACGCGGCGCACCTCGAGGCGATGGCGCGGCTCTTCGTGGCCTTGAAGGTCACGCAGTTCCAGCTGGCCTTCGTGCACGCGCTCGGGACCGCCGGCGCCAACTTCGACGCGGTGGTGCCGCGCTTCACGGACATCGCCCCGCAGCTGCGGCTGGCGCTGGCCGTCGGCCGCGCGGCACGCATCCCGGCGTGGACCGAGGGGATCCCGCTGTGCGTCCTCGGCAACGACGCGGGGCACGCCGCCGAGCCCACCATGCCGCGGCTGCGGATCGTCGACGCGACGTGGATCATCGAGGACTACACGGTCGTGCGCCACGAGGAGGCGAAGCTCAAGGGCCCGCCCTGCGAGGCATGCGACCTGGCCCCGGTCTGCGAGGGCCCCTGGCGCGAGTACCCGGAGCGCTTCGGCTGGGACGAGCTCGTCGCCGTCCGGCGCCCCCGCAAACCCGGCAGCCTCTGACGACCGCGGAGGCGACCACCCTGAACCCACGGAGGGACGCGATGAGACGCCAACACCTCGCACTCGTCTTTGTGCTCGGCCTGATGACCGCGGCCGCCGGCTGCGGCTCGGACGCGGCAAGCGACGCCGACGCGGCCCTGGACACCGCGACCAGCGACGCCAGCGACGCCGACGAGCTCCCTGATGTCGCCAGCGACGCCGACGACGCTGACGACGTCGCCGACGTCGCGCCGGACACCGCCGACAGCGCGCTGGACACCGCGGCCCCAGCGGACGCCGTCCGGGTGGTGAGCCTCAACCTGCGCTGCCTCATCGACGACTGGGCCGCGCGCAAGCCGGTCATCGTCGCGGCGCTCGCCGCCCTCGACCCCGACGTGATGGGGTTTCAGGAGGTCTGCGCCGAGGCGGGCGTCCAGGACGCGCTGCCCGAGCTGATCGAGGCCCTCACCGCCCAGACGGGGCGCAGCTACGCCGTCCACCGCGGGGTGACCCACCGCGCGTGGGACACCTACGACGAGGGCATCGCCGTGGTCAGCGCGTGGCCGATCACGGAGACGGCCACGAAGAACCTCCCGACCGGGGTCTTCCCGCGCAAGGCCCTGCTCGCGCGCCTCACCCGCCCCGACGGCGGGACGCTGGTGTTCACGACCACCCACCTCGACCACCAGAGCGACTTGACGCGCAAGCAGCAGGCCGAGGCCGTCGCCGCGGCCATCGCCGAGTTCGCCGAGGACGGCGAGGCGGCGCTCTTGACCGGCGACTTCAACGAGCCGGCCTCCGGCGGGGCGGTGTACCTCGTGCTGAGCAACGCTGGGCTCGCGGACATGTGGGCGACCCTCCACCCGGGCGACGCCGGGCCGACCTTCCCCGCCTCCAACCCCTCGGATCGCATCGACTACATCTGGCTCGAGGCGTCCGGCACGAGCTTCGCCGGGCGGTCCATGGCGCGCATCCTGTGGACCGGCGGCGTGGACGGCTCGGACCACCTCGGCCTGACCGCCACGATCGCCTGGTAGCCGAGGGGTCAAGCCGAAGGGAGCCGAGGGGTCTGCGGACGGGGCGGGGATGCGGGCGGAAAGTGAAAAGTGAGGGTGCCTGACCCCTGTTGATGACTCCAATCTCCGGTTGAACGAATGTTGCTACGATCGACGACAATCGTTCAATCCTGGTTGCGGCGTTCGGTGCGGGGTGCTAGACGAGAGGCTCTGCTGCTCGTCCCGTGAGGCGCAAGGCATGCGTATCCCCCGCGTCTTTCCCCGACTCCTGGCCCTGCCGCTCCTGCTCGCGGCGTGCGGCGGCGGTGACACCGACGGACGGACCTGCACCGTCCCCGCCGACTGCGCTTCGGGCGTGTGCCTGCCGAGCGGCCAGTGCGCCGCACCGGCCGACACCCTCGGCGGCGGCGACGCGTCGGACGTCCTGTTCCCGGACGCCGCCGGGGACGCGCTGACCGGCGAGGACGCAGGTCCCGACAGCGTCGCCGACACCGGCCCGCTGTCCGACACCGCGACCGGCGACGCCGCCGGCCCCGGTGACACCACGGCGACAGACACCGCGCCAGACACCGCGACCGACACCGCCGGCGGCCTCTGCCACCCGAACCACGACCAGGTCGTCAGCCGCTCCGAGGCCCCCTTCGGCCCCGGCTTCAGCGCCAACTACCGCACCACCACCGACGTCACCGGCAGCTACGACAGCGCCCTCACCTGCGCCTCCGACGCCTGCGCCTGGGACCTGCGCGACGTCCCCGGCGCCACCGCCGACGTCATCGACGAGACCATCAACCCCGCCGGCACCTGGTGGGGCACCGAGCCGGCCTTCGCCGACGCCACCTTCGGCGCCGTCCTCGGCCAGTTCAACCTCTCATACTTCTACTGGAACATCTGCGACCAGACCCAGGTCGGCGTCTACCGGGTCAGCGACGACGCTCTGCTGCTGCTCGGCATCGTCAGCGAGAAGGAGTCCGACGGCACCGAGCTCGTCTACGACCCGCCGCTACCCATCCTGAAGTTCCCGCTCGCGCTCGGCGACAGCTGGACCGTCGACTCCACCGCCACCGGCCCGCTCTGCGGCTCGTTCGCCGACTACAACATCGACTGGACCGCCACGACCACCGTCGACGCCGCCGGCACCGTCCGCACCCCCTACGGCGACTTCGCCGACACCCTGCGCGTCAACACCGTCCTCGAGCGCCACCTCGGCATCGGCGTTCTGCCCACCAGCGTCCGCACCCACACCTTCGTCGCCGAGTGCTTCACCTCGGTGGCCGTCGTCACCAGCGCCGAGGGCGCCGACGACGAGTCGGACGGCGAGATCCGCGACGCCGCGCAGGTCAAGCGCCTGGCAAACCTCCCGTGAGCGCGCCCCGCCTGCTCGCCGCCGCCGCCCTCGCGGTCACGGCCCTCGCCGCCGCGGGCTGCCCGGCCTTCCACGCCCAGCCCCTGCCCGGCGAGCCCCCGGGCGGCAGCTACGCCGAGCTCCTCGACACCCACGTCCACTACCGCGTCACCGCGGCCGCCCCCGGCGCCCCCGAGCGCGGCGTCGTCGTCCTCGTCCACGGCTTCGGCGCCACCATGGGCGAGTGGGAGACGGTCGTCCCCGCGCTCACCGCCGCCGGCTGGCGCACCGTCGCCCTCGATCTCCGCGGCCACGGCTGGTCGAGCCGCCCCGACGGCGACTACACCCTCGACGGCCAGGCCCGCCTCGTCCTCGCGCTCCTCGACCGCCTCGGCGTCGACCGCTTCGCCCTCGTCGGCCACTCCTGGGGCTCCGCCGTCAGCGTCGACATCGCCACCCACGCCCCCGACCGCGTCGAACGCCTCGCCCTCTACAACGGCATGTTCTTCGCCGCGCAGGAGCCGCTGGTCTTCGCCTGGTCCCGCGTCCCCGGCCTCGGCGAGATCATCTTCGACGTCTTCTACCCCGAGCGCACCGACGAGAAGCTCGCCTTCGCCTTCTTCGACCCCAAACCCTACGTCACCGAGGCCCTCGTCGCCGGCACCGAGGCGCTCCTCGACCGCCCCGGCACCTCCGCCGCCGCCCTCGCCACCATCCGCGCCCTCGACCTCGAGGCCCTCGAGCCCACCTATCGCACCCTCGACCGCCCGGTGCTGCTCCTGTGGGGCCGCGAGGACGAGGTCACCCCCCTCGAGTGGGGCGAGCGCCTCGTCAACCGCCTCCCGAACGCCCGCCTCGTGGTCTTTCCGCGCTGCGGCCACCTGCCGATGGTCGAGGCCGCCATCCCCAGCACCCGCGAGCTGCTCGACTTTCTCGCGGGTGCGAAAACCACGACCTCGGCCGCGGGGGTGACCCCGTGACGCGCCCCACCCTCGCCCTGACCGCCGCGCTGCTCGCCCTCGGCGCCCCCCCGGCCGCCGCCACCGGCTTCACCGAGCTCGGCTACGACGTCCTCGCCTCGACCAAGGCCCGCGTCGACCTCCACGGCGTCCTGCGCCTGCGCAGCGAGCTGCTCCGCAACCTCGACCTCGACCGCGGCCCGACCCCGTCCGGCGAGCTCCTCTTCCCGGTGTCGCTGAGCGAGCCCGACCGCCAGACCCTCTATCACGCCGACACCCGCCTGCGCACCGACCTCGCCTTCTACGCCCCCGGCGGCATGGTCGCCGTCAAGGCCCGGGTCGACGTCCTCGACAACGTCAGCTTCGGCGACAGCGCCGACGGCATCCCCGGCGGCTCGCTCACCCAGCGCCCGCCTGGCTCGGCGTTCATCGTCAAGCGCGCCTGGGGCGAGGCCGTCACCCCCCTCGGCTACTTCGCCGCCGGCCGCATGGGCGCCCACTGGGGCCTCGGGATGCTGTCCAACGGCGGCGACTGCGCCGACTGCGACAGCGGTGACGCCGCCGACCGCCTCACCTTCGCCACCGCCGCCCTCGGCCACATCTTCGCCGTCGCCTACGACTTCTCGGCGGTCGGCCACGACGTCGCCCGCGCTGACGAGGTCCGCACCGTCGACGTCGAGCCCTCGGCCGCGGTCCGAACGTTCTCCTTCGCCATCCTGAACTGGCGCAACGACACCTCCCGCGCGCGCCGCACCGCCGCCGGCAAGGCGACCTTCGAGTACGGCCTCGCGTGGTCGCACCGCTGGCAGGACGCCGACGTCCCGGCCTCCTACCTGCCGCTCAGCGTCCCGGTCGCCATCGGCCCGGCCCAGCTCGTCCGGCGCGGGCTCACCGCGGACGTCGCGGACCTGTGGCTGCGCCTCGAGACCCGCCACGCCCACGTCGAGCTCGAGGCGGCCTACCTCCACTCCAAGGTGGACCAGGCCTCGTCGCTGCCCGGCTTCGAGCTGCCCGAGCAGGTGACGTCCAACCAGTTCGGCCTCGCCCTCGAGAGCACCTTCGGCGAGCTCGACGGCGCCTTCGACCTCGGCGTGGACATGGGCTTCGCGTCCGGCGACAGCGCCCCCGGCTTCGGCGCCCGCCCGGCGCTCCAGGACCTGACCGCCCCGGTCAACGGCGACCTCGACGGCCCCCAGGCGGTCCCGCCATATGACAACACGGTTGACAATTTCCGTTTCCACCCGGACTACCGCGTCGACCGCATCCTGTTTCGCGAGATCATCGGGACGGTGACCGACGCCTTCTACCTGCGCCCCCACGCGCGGCTGCGGTTGGCTACCTTCCACTCCGCGCGCCTCGACCTCGGCGTGACCGGCGTCATGTCCTGGGCCAACTACGCGTCGTCGACCCCGGGTGGCCACCGCCCGCTCGGCCTCGAGATCGACCCGACCCTGGCCTACCACGCCGACAACGGCTTCGCGGTCCAGCTCGAGTACGCCGTGCTCTTCCCCTGGGCGGGCCTCGACAACCCCGCCGCCGGGCTCATCGCCAAGCCCGCGCAGCTGCTGCGCCTTCACCTGGCCTTCGGATGGTGACGCTGATGACGAGACGCCTCCCATGGCTTGCCTTGCTCGCGCCTCTCGCCCTCGCGGCGGGCTGCGACGACCAGAACCTGACCTGGCCGGTGGCGGCGACCTACGAGGCCGCGGCCCCGGCGCCGCTGGCGTGCATCCCGAACCTCGACGGCGCGATCGAGGCCTACGAGATGGCGCCGACGCTCAACCAGCTGGCGACCTACCGCGTCTCGCCCCCGCTGCCGACCGAGTCCCAGGAGGGGCGCCCGGTGGACCTCGCGGGCACGGTGGACGACAGCGGCCGGCGCATCTGGGACTGGTCGGCGGCGGACCCGTCGGACCGCAACGCGGATCTCGAAGCGGAGCCCCTGGCAGGCCGCTGGTACGCGGCGTCCTTCCCGGGCGGCGAGTTCGTGCTGCCGGCGGACGCGGCCGGACACCTCGAGGGCGTCTACTCCCACGACGAGGCCGCGCTGAAGCTCTACGGGGTCGCCTCGGCGCTGGCCGATCCCCCCGAGGGGCGCACGCTCCTCGTCTACCAGGAGCCGGTGGTGTTTCTGCCGTTCCCGCTGACGCTCGGGCAGTCGTGGACCCAGACGGGGATCGTCCGCAACGGCACGCTCCAGGGGCTGTCGCCGTGGTCGCAGGACGACCTCTACGAGTCGACGGTGGACGCGGCCGGCGAGCTGCGGCTGCCGGACTTCACCTTCACCCAGGCGCTGCGCCTCTACACCAAGGTCACGGTCAAGCCCAAGGCGGGCAACCGCGAGGGCTACGTGCAGCACCAGTATTCCTTTGTCTTCGAGTGCTTCGGCGAGGTGGCGCGGGCCACGTCGCCGCTGGTCTACGACTCGGCGAGCGACCCCGGCAAGGACTTCCCGGTGGCGCGCGAGGTGCGCCGGCTGGGCTGGTTCTAGGACGATCCGGCCGCCTCGCGGCCTCCACCCGCCGCTCCCGCGGCGCGGGCTCATCACCCAGGTAGAACGGAGCTTCCCTCCATGATCAAGACGACTGAACATCACGGCATCGCTGGCGCGCTCGAGACGGGCGCGAACATGGTCGACAGGGTGGTGGACGAGGGGCTGACGCACCTCCGCTACGCCAGCTGGACGGCCAACCAGTGGCTCGACGGCAACCTCCTGCCGTCGTGGGAGGCGGGGCTGAAGCTGCAGCGGAGCTTCCGCGGGTCGGTGCTCGACGTCATCGCGGGCAAGCGCGGCTGGAAGGACCTGGCCAAGGAGAGCGGCGAGCGCCTGCGCGCCGGCGTGCGCTTTCAGCGGCTGATGAACACGCTCGGCAAGGACGCGTATGGCTCGGCGCGCTTCGAGGGCGAGGTCGAGCTCGCGCGCGACGGCGGCTTCAAGCTGAGCTACCTGCCGCCGAAGGCCGGGGTGGAGGCGCAGGAGGTCGCGGTGTTCCACGCCGGCGGGGTGATCCCCTACGGCGAGGGCATCTTCCGGCTGACCGACGAGTACAACCTCTACGACCGCTTCCTCGAGCGCGGGATGCCGGTCTACGTCATGGAGATCGCCGGCGACGTACACGCGGTGAAGTACGCCGGCATCACGATGGACGCCATCGTGCGGGCGACCGAGCGGCTGTCGACCATCGCCTTCGAGCACAACCAGCGGCGCAAGATGATCCTCGAGGGCTACTGCGGCTCGGGGACGCAGGCGCTGGCGTATCTGGCGGCGCTGCCGGCGGACGTCGACAAGAAGTTCAGCGTGTTCGCGACCTTCGTGACGCCGATCGACGGCAAGAAGTGCGGCAAGCTCGCCGAGCAGGTGCAGCGCACCCCGATGGGGATGGCCGACGCGCAGCTCGGGCTGTGGCAGGCCCTCGGCATGACGGTGCCGGCGGACACGCAGCGCATCGGGCTCGACCTGACGCTGGGCGCGGTCATGATGAAGTCGGCCTTCGGCTACTTCACGGCGGGGTGGCTGCGCGACGACTTCGCGCGGGTGAAGACGGCGGCGGACCTGACGCCGGCGCAGCGGCGGGACCTGGCGGGGGCCTACTGGATCTCGCCCGACAGCGCGCGGCGCTTCCCGGTGCCGGTGGACGTGTCGCGCTACACGGCGCGGATGTTCAGCGAGGGCGTGACGCCGGACGGCACCATGCCGTGGACCTTCGAGGGGCGGCCGCTGAGCCTCGGGGACGTGGCGAAGCAGACGTCGATCCGCTCGATCGGGTTCTTTGGGTCCGAGGACCCGGTCATCCCGGACCGGACGGGGCACGTGATGATGCAGATCCTGGGCGACCGCTATCAGCACGTGGTGCACGCCGGGATGGGGCACATCTCGTATGTGCTCTCGCCGCGGGGGTGGCAGAAGGGCAAGCCAGGGGCGATGACGCCGAACCCGGTGGACGCGATGCTGGCGGCGGCGCGGGTGGAGACGGCGTGACGACCGACGCGGCGATGGAAGCGGTGCGCTGGGCGCTGCCGGCGGATGTGCCGCGCAAGAAGCGCGACATCACGCGGGCGGCGGCGCGGCTCTTCTATCGCCACGGGATGCGGCGGGTCTCGGTCGAGGAGATATGCGCGTCGGCGAAGGCCAGCAAGGGGACGTTCTACAAGTACTTCCCAAACAAGATCGAGGTGTTGAAGTACATCCTCGTGGAGATGTCCGAGGCGTCGCACCGGCGGGTCGCGGCGATCGAGGCGATGGACCTGTCGTTCGCGGAGAAGGCGCGGCTGCTGCTCGACGAGCGGCTCGACGCGACGCGCAAGACGAGCTCGGCGTTCATCGAGGACTTCTACCACGCGGGGGAGGAGCTAGCGGAGTTCATCGAGGAGCTGACGGCGACCAACCAGCGGCGGTTTCTGGAGGTCGTGACGGCGGCGCAGCGGCGCGGGGACATGCGGCCGGAGGTGAAGCCGGAGTTCGTGCTGGCGCTGCTCGGCAAGCTCAACGAGCTGGCGGGGGACGACGCGCTGCGGGCGCACTACGCCGGCGGCTACGTCGAGCTGATGCACGAGGTCGTGGACTTCTTCTTCTACGGGCTGCTGTCGAGCGCGAAGCCGGCGGCGGACGGCGGGGGCGCCGGGGGAGGGGGCGACGACCGGGAGGGGGGCGAGGCGCAGTGAGGTCGGGGGCCTCTTGAGCAGGGCGTGATTCAGCGCGCGGGCGTCTCGTCCGCGCGATCGGCGCGCGGGCGTCTCGCCTGCGCAAACCAGGAGACAGAGAGAGAGCCATGAACAAGATCTTCATCGTCGGGTATCACCAGAGCGCGTTCGGCAAGCTGATGGACGTGACCCTCGAGCAGGCGTTCGCGAACGCGGCGAACGGGGCGCTGGCGACGGTCGGGGCGACGCCGGAGGTGGTCGACACGATCAGCATGGCGGCGTGCTGTGCGCCGCTGCTCAACGACCAGATGCTCTTGTCGGGGCTCCTGGCGGACGCGCCGGGGTTCGCGAACAAGCCCATCGACACGGCGGAGAACGCGTGCGCGTCGGGCGGTCAGGCGCTGCTGAACGTGGCGTACCGGCTGCTCGCGGGGGCCGCGGACGTCGGGCTGGTGGTCGGCGCCGAGAAGATGCGCAACGACCTCGGCAAGATGGACGGGCTGCAGGTCGGCAAGGCCCTCGGCACCGCATCGCACCCGGATGAGCGCGAGGGCAAGACCTTCGTGTTCCCGCACATCTTCGCCGAGATCATGCAGCGCTACATTGCGACGCACAAGGACGCGTCGGAGGAGCTGCTGGCGCACGTGGCGGCGACGCACTACGGGCATGCGAACGAGAACCCGCTGGCGCAGATGCGCAAGATCAAGGTGACGCCCGAGGACGTGATGCGGATCGAGGGTGTGAACCGCTACGTGGTGCCGGGGCTGCCGCTGAAGACGTATGACGCCTCGCAGATCAGCGACGGCTACGCGGCGCTGGTGGTGGTGAACAGCCGCGGGCTCGAGAAGCTCGGGGTGCCGCGGGAGCGGGTGGTGGAGCTGGCGGGGTTCGCGCAGCGGACCGACCCCCTGCGGACGGCGCAGCGCGACGACATCCTGGCGCCGCGCGGGGCGTACGGCGCGGTGGCGGCGGCGTACGAGATGGCGGGCATCACGGCGGACCGCGTGAGCGTGGCCGAGGTGCACGACTGCTTCAGCGTGATGGGCGCGATGGGGGTGGAGATCATCGGCAAGGCCGGCTACGGCGAGGGCGCGCGCTACTACGCGGACGGCAAGGCCAGGGTCGACGGCGGCGCGACGCCGATCAACACCTCGGGCGGGCTGATGGCGAAGGGCCACCCGATCGGCGCGACCGGCGTGGCGATGCCCGGCTGGTGCTACCAGCAGCTCGTCGGCGACGTCCCGGCGGCGCTGCAGGTGAAGGACCTCGACCACGCCGCGACGTTCAACATCGGCGGCCCGATCTGCGCCAGCGTCGTCACGGTGCTGAAGAAGGTCTGATGTGGTAGGCGGGGGGCGGAGGCTGGCTCCGCTCCCCGGTCCCCCTCGGAGGAAAGTCCTGTGACCGATCTCTTCTCGCCGCTGGTCTTCCGAAACGGCGCCCGCGCCGCAAACCGCTGCGTCCTCGCGGCGATGACCAACCAGCAGAGCCACGTCGACGGCACCCTCGGCGAGGACGAATTCCGCTGGCTCGCCGCGCGCGCGGCGGGGGGCTTCGGGATCGTCACGACCTGCGCCTCCCACGTGACGGCGGACGGTCAGGGGTGGCCGGGGGAGCTCGCCTGCTACAGCGACGCCTACCTACCGGGGCTCACCCGCGTCGCCACCATGATCCGCGCGTCCGGCGCGCTGAGCCTGGTTCAGCTCTACCACGGCGGCCTCCGCGCGGACGTCGAGGCCAGCGGCCTGCCGGCCTGGACGGCGCGGGTGGGTCCCGAGGTGCCTGGCGTGACCGAGGCCACCCGGGAGGGGACGCTCGCCGACATCGAGCGAGTCATCGCGGCGTTCGCCGCGGCCGCGCGCCGGGTCCACGCCGCCGGCTTCGACGGGGTCGAGCTGCACGGCGCCCACGGCTACCTGCTGACGCAGTTCCTGTCGCGCCACAACGACCGCAGCGACGGCTGGGGCGGCGACCTCGCCGGGCGCGCCCGGCTCGTGCGCGAGGTGATGCGCGCGGTTCGGGGCGCCGTGCCTGCCGGCTTCTTGGTCGGGATCCGGCTCTCGCCCGAGGACTGGGGCAACGCGAGCGGCGTGGACCTCGACGAGAGCGTGCAGGTCGCGCGGTGGCTCTGCGAGGACGGCGCGGACTTCATCCACCTGTCCCTGTGGCGCGCGCTCCTTCCCAGCACCAAGCGCCCCGATGCGCACCCGTGCGCCATCTTCCGGGCGGCGCTGCCGAGCGACGTCCCGATCTTCGCGGCGGGCGGCATCTGGACCCGCGCGGAGGCGGACGCGCTGCTCGCCCACGGCGCCGACGCCATCGCGGTCGCCCGGGTCGCCATCGGCCACCCGGACTGGGCGGCGCAGCTCGCGGCCGGCGTCCTCGAGCCGAGCAAGCCGCCGTTCACCGAGGCGCAGCTCCTCGCGGCGGCGGTGAGCCCGAAGTTCATCGGCTACCTGCGGCGGTGGCGCGGCCTCATCGCGGAGTAGTTTCGACTTTCAGGGGACCACCGCGATCGTTGATAGCGGTGGTCGTGATGGGATCGCGCATCGTTCGGAATCTGGACGACGCCGTCATCGCGGCGCTGAAGCGGCGGGCGGCGCGTCACAACCGCTCGGCGGAGGCGGAGCACCGCGAGATCCTGTGCACGGCGCTCGCCGGGGAGCAGCGGGGCCGCGGGGTCGGCGCGACCGAAAGGCCCGGCCGTGGCTCGAACGGGCCGACCGCGAGCTCGTCGCGCTGTCCCGCGGCGTCGGCGCGCTGAGGCTCGCCCTGGGCGATGGGCTCGCTACGATGCAGAACGGTGGACGCTTCACGGAGCTCGGGTTCTCCTCGCTCGGCGCCTACACACTCGAGCGCCTCGGGCGGGGAAAGCGCTGGGCCGAAGACACCGCGCGGGTCGCGACCAAGCTCGCAGCGCTGCCCCTGACCCGAGACGCCGTCGCGAACGGCGGCGTCTCGCTCGCGCTGGACTTCTGGGAGGCCGACGGCTGGCGCCGACTCGGCTACGCCAGCGCCGGGCAATACGTCCGCGAGCGCCTGGGCGTCTCGTTCTCGACGCTGAAGGCCCGCATGACCCTGGCCCGCCGCTGCGCGCGGATGCCCGCCGTCGCCGCCACCCTCGACGCAGGCGCCATCGGGCTCGCGTCGGCACAGCTCGTCGCCCGGGTCGCCCAGCCCGCGACCGTCGCGGCGTGGCTCGCCCGGGCCGCCGAGCGCACCACCAAGCACCTCCGCGAAGAGGTCGAGGCCGCCGAGTCCATCGCCCGCGCCGACGGCGCCTGGGCCCCTGCCCCACCAGACCCCGACACCATGGCCGAATACATCGACCTCGAGCGCGCCATGGTCGACGGCCGCGTCGCCGACCTGGTGGTCGGCGGCGGCCAGATGTCCGGGGACCCAGGAGATGGCTCGGTCGACGACGATCCCGGATCCACGCCAGGGTTCGGGACTCCTCCAGGCCAGATGTCCGGGAAGCTGCGGCCGGGAGCGGGGCGAGTGAGCCTGCGCTTCTCCCTGCGCGAGGACCTTGCGCAGCTGTGGCACGTCGTCGAGACGCTGTTTCAGCGGTCGGCCGAAGTGGGGCCCTTCGCGGCGTTCCTGGTCCGGTCGTTCTGGCACACCTGGCTCGCGCCGGACCCGAATGAGCGGCCCATCGCCTACCAACACATCTACGAGCGCGAGCGCCACCGCTGCGCGTCGCCCGTGTGCGACAACCGCGACCTGACCCCGCACCACCTGCTGTTTCGTAGCCACGGCGGCGCGGACGGCGACGATAACGTCGTCGGGCTCTGCGTCACCTGCCACCTGACGCTCTTGCACTCCTGCCGCCTCAGCGCGGAGCCACCCGCCGACGACATCCGGTGGAGCGTCGGACGCGACGCGTTCCTCACCGTCCGCGGGCGGCGGCGCGAACACGGTGGCTTTTACGTCGAGTCGGCCAGCCCCCTCTGGTAGCATCCGCGGCCGTTGGCGCAGGCCCGGAGTCACCCATGCGTTCGTCATCCCCCCGCTGGTACACCCTCACCCTCGTCGCCGCCGTGCTCGCCCTCGCCGCCTGCTCGGACAGCACCTCGAGCTCCCAGCTCGACCCCTGCGACGCCCTGACCTGCGGCGCCAACGCCCACTGCGCGGCCGACGGTCAGACGGCCGCGTGCCTGTGCGACAGCGGCTACGCCCCGACCTCCGCCGGCGCCTGCGCCCCGGCCACCGTCGACCCCTGCGACCCCAACCCCTGCGTCATCCCCCACCAGACCGCGTGCGCCCCTGACGGCGCCGGCGCGTTCACCTGCGGCTGCGACACCGGCTACCTCCCCGACGGCGCCGGCGGCTGCGTCGCCGACCCGACCAACCCCTGCACCCCCAACCCCTGCGCCTTCATCCCGTTCCAGACCCAGTGCGCCGACGGCGGCGGCTTCCCCGTCTGCACCTGCGACCCCGGCTACGCCGACGACGGCTTCGGCGGCTGCGAACCGACCTCCATCGACCCCTGCGACCCCAACCCTTGCACCGCCCCCCACCGCACGGCCTGCAGCGACGCCGACGGCTTCCCCGAGTGCGCCTGCGACGCCGCCTACCACGACGACGGCGCCGGCGCCTGCCTCCCCGACGATCCCTGCGACCCCAACCCCTGCACCGCCTCACACAAGACGACCTGCCAGGTCGCCTCCGGCGGCGCGACCTGCGCCTGCGACCCCGGCTACGTCGCCGACGGCGCCGGCGCCTGCGTCCCCGCCGTGACCGACCCCTGCGACCCCAACCCCTGCGACACCCCGCATCGGGGCACGTGTACCGCGACCGGCACCGGCGCCAGCTGCGCCTGCGACCCCGGCTTCAGCGACGACGGCCAAGGCCACTGCGCCCCCGACACCGACCCGTGCGCCGATAGCCCCTGCACCAGCGCGCACAAGACCGTGTGCACCCCAAGCGACGCCGGCGCCACCTGCTCCTGCGACCCGGGCTTCACCGACGACGGCCAGGGCGGCTGCGCCGTCGTCCAAGGCGACCCCTGCGACCCGAACCCGTGCACGGGCGCCCACAAGACGACCTGCTCCCCCAGCGGTGACGCCGCCGTCTGCGCCTGCGACGACGGCTACCACCCCGACGGCGCCGGCGGCTGCACGAACGACCCGTGCCTGCCGAGCCCCTGCACCGCCCCCCACCAGACCCAGTGCGCCCCCGCCGGCGACGGCGTGGCCTGCACCTGCGACCCCGACTACACCCCCGACGGCGCCGGCGGGTGCGAGCCGGCCGCCGACAACCCGTGCGACCCCAACCCCTGCGACCTCCCCCTGCAGACCACCTGCAGCGACCAGGACGGCGTCGCCGCCTGCGCCTGCGACCCCGGCGCCCACGACGACGGCCAGGGCGGCTGCACCCAGGACCCCTGCCTGCCCAACCCGTGCGACGCCCCACACGCCGCCGTCTGCACCCCCGACCCCGCCGCCGCGAACGGCTATGGCTGCAGCTGCGACCCCGACTACTACCCCGGCGTCGTCGGGTGCGTGGACGCCTGCGTCGCCTCCCCGTGCGAGGAGCCGCACCGGACGAGCTGCCTCGCCGTCGCCGGGATCTCCGTGTGCTCCTGCGACCCCGGCTACCACGACGACGGCCAGGGCGGCTGCACCGACGACCCGTGCCTGCCCGACCCGTGCGCCGCGGACCAGGTCTGCCAAGGCACGCCGGGCACGACGAGCCACGCCTGCGTCCCGTGCCTCGACCACGACGGCGACGGCTACGGCGTCGGCGTGGGCTGCCTCGGCCCCGACTGCGACGACACCTCGGACGCCATCTCCACCGGCTGCGCCTGCCCCCCCGCCCACGGCGACGGCGACGCCTTCGAAGAGGACGAGTGCTTCTTCATCGCCACCCCCATCGCGTCCGGCGAGACCCAGGGCCACACCATCGCCCCCGCCGGCGACGTCGACTGGCTGGTGTTCTCCGCCGCCGCCGGCGACATGGTGCGCCTCGTCAAGGCCTCCGGCGGCGCCGCGATGCGGATGACCCTGGTCGACCGCGACGGGGTCGCCGAGGTCGAGTCCACCGCCACCACCTCGAGCAGCTCGCTCCTCATCGACCGCAAGCTCCCGGCCGGCGGCGACTGGTTCGTCCGCCTCGAGGGCACCTACACCACCACCACCGGTGACTACGCCGTCACCTTCCACAACCTCGGCCAAGACGACCACGGCGACACCCCCGACGACGCCACCCCGCTGGCGAGCGACGGCGTCGACGTCGCGGGCGCCTTCGAGATCGGCGGCAACGTCGACTGGTTCTCCTTCGACGTCGCCCCGGGCCACGCCTACCAGATCTGGGCCAAACCCAACGACGGCACCGGCGTCGCGATGCGCCTCTACGACCAAGACGCCACCACGCTCCTCGAGACCCGCGAGTCCTCGTACTCGACCGCCGTGATGATCGACCGCGGCGACATGGCCGCCGGCACCTACTTCGTCCGCCTCGGCGCCAACTACGGCAGCACCAGCGTCGGGACCTACACCGTCCGCGTGATCGACCTCGGCCTCGACGACCACGGCGACAGCGCCGCCGCGGCGACCCTGGTGGCGGCCGACGGCGTCGACGTGAGCGGCGTCTTCGAGGTCGGCGGCAACGTCGACTGGTTCGCCTTCGACGTCACCGCCGGCCACATGTACCAGGCGTGGTGCGGGTCCATCGACAGCACCGGCGTCGCCCTGCGCCTCTACGACCAGGACGGGCAGACGCTCCTCGAGACCAGCGAGGCCAGCTACAACACCAGCGCCTTCATCGACCGCGCGGGCCTCGCCGCCGGTCGCTACTACCTGCGCGCGAGCCCCAACTACGGCAGCGCCTCCATCGGGGACTACCACATCCGTGTCGTCGACCTCGGCCTCGACGACCACGGCGACACCCCGGCCACCGCGACCCCGCTCGGCGCGAGCGGCGTCAAGACCGCCGGGCGCTTCGACGTCGGCGGCAACACCGACTGGTTCTCGTTCACCGTGGCCGCCGGGCACATGGTCCAGCTGTGGTGCAAGCCCCTCGGCAGCACCGGCGCCGCCCTGCGCCTCTACGGTCAGGACGGGCAGACGCTCCTCGAGACCAGCGAGGCCAGCTACAACACCAGCGCCTTCATCGATCGCGGGACGCTCAGCGCCGGGACCTATTACCTGCGCGCGAGCCCCAACTACGGCTCGGCGTCGGTCGGGGACTACGAGATCTGGCTCGTGGACCTGGGCCTCGACGACCACGGCAACGGACCGGACGACGCGACCCCGCTCGCCGCCAACGACACCCCCCTCGGCGGGCTCTTCGAGGTCGGCGGCAACAGCGACTGGTTCGCCTTCGACGTCGCCCCCGGGCACATGGTCCAGCTGCGCTGCACCCCCATCGCCAGCACCGGCTGCACCCTGCGCCTGTACGACCGGGACGGCGTGACCCTCCTCGAGACCTCGTCTTCCAGCTACACCAACACCGCGTTCATCGACCGCGGGTCCCTCGCCGCGGGCACCTACTACCTGCAGACCTCCCCCTACTCCGGCTCGACCAGCACCGGGGCCTACACCGTCCGCGTCACCGACCTCGGCCTCGACGACCACGGCGGCGACGCCGCCACCGCCACCCCGCTGACCGTCGGCGCCACGGCGACCGCGGGCGTGTTCGAGGTCGGCGACGACAGCGACTGGTTCTCGTTCTCGCTCACCGCCGCGACGACCTACACCCTGCGCTGCGCCCCGGTCGCCAGCGTCGGCTGCAGCGCGACCCTCTACGGCCCCGGCGGGACGAGCGCGCTGAAGTCCTGGTCGAGCAGCTACACCAACGCCGCCGCGACCACCTGGACCGCCACCGCCTCGGGGACGCACACCCTGCGCGTCCAACCCAACTACGGCTCGGCCTCCTTCGGCGCCTACACCGTCAGCGTGACCGCGCCCTGACGCTCGCGCGGCGGCGCGGCGCGGGCCGCACCGTGACCCTCCGGGGCGCCGGCCCCGGAGGTCGCCCTCAGAGCATGATGAGGAGCTGAGCGGCGATGATCTTGCCGATCATCGCGACCGGGTAGACCAGGGCGTAGGCGACCCAGGTGTCCTCGGAGCGGCCCGAGAGGTCGTGGGCGACCGCGAGGGTGGCCGACTGGGTCTGCATCCCCGAGAGGGCGCCGAGGGCGCCGATGGCGCTGGCCTTGGCCCAGTAGTGCAGCGCCGCGAGCGCGACAGCGCTGGTGGTGACCGTCAGCGTGGCGCCGAGGGCGAGCATGTTGAAGAGGCTGTCGGTCGGGACGCCGACGAGCTTGCTCCCCGCGCTGACGCCGACGCCGGCGAGGAACAGCGTCAGGCCGATCTCCCGCAGGGTGCTGCTGGCTTCGTAGGGGATCTGCCAGACGAAGCTGCCGGTGCGACCGAGGCGACCGAGGATCAGCGCGACGATCAGCGGGCCCCCCGCGACCCCGAGGGTGACGACGCCCCCGGGGCCGGGGAAGGGGACGCGCGCGAGCAGGAGGCCGAGGCACAGGCCGAGCGCGAGGGCCGGCAGGTCGAGGTGGGCGAGGTCGCGCTCGGAGTCGCCGAAGAAGGTGCTGATCTCGCCCAGGCGCTCGACCGGCGCGACGACGCGGATGCGGTCGCCCAGCTCGAGGCGGAGCTCGGGCGAGGGGAGCATGTCGAAGTCGGCGCGGCGCAGCCGGGTGACCTGGGCGCCGAAGCGGCGGTCGAGCTCGAGGTCGGCGATGCGGCGGCCGGCGTGCTCCTTCTTCGAGACCAGGATGCGTCGGATGTCGATGCGGCTGCGTTGGGCCTCGAGGCGCTCGTCGGAGCGCTCGCCGAAGTAGGCCTCGGCCTGGGCGATGGCGTCGGGGGCGCCGACGGCGACGACGGTGTCACCGCGATGCAGGACGGTGTACTTGGTCGGGATGACCTCGGCGCCGGCGCGACGCAGGCGCGAGATCACGACCCCCGCCGTCTCGCGGACGCGCAGCTCGCCGATCGCCTTGTCGAGGAGCTCGGGGCGCGTGACGCGGAAGTCGCCGTTGACCAGGGCGACGGTGGCGGACGACGGCGCCGCCGCGCGCTCGGCGGCGAGCTGGCGGCGGCGCCAGGCGGCGTGCAGGCGCAGCATCAGGATGCCCCCGAGGACGCCAAAGGGGTAGGCGACCGAGTAGCCGATAGCCGGGGCCTGGGCGAGGAGGGTGCCCTGGACGCGCTCGGCGGCGGCGGCGAGGGCGGGCGTGCTGGTCAGCGCGCCACAGAAGATGCCGGTCGCGTAGGCGCGGTCTATCTCGAGCAGGCGGGCGCCGAGGAGCGTGACGCCGGACGCCAGGACGAAGGCCAGCACGACGCTGACGTTGAAGCGCACGCCGCGCTCGCGCCAGGCGCGGAAGAAGCCGGGGCCGCCGGCGAGGCCGACGCAGTACACGAAGAGGAGCAGGCCGAAGTCGCGCAGGATGGGCGTGAGGTTGAGGGTGTGGCCGCCGGGCGCGAAGACGGCGCTGAGGGCGAGGCCGGCGAACAGCACGCCGGCGGCGCCGAGGCGCACGCCGAAGATCGGCAGGCGGCCGAGGCCGACCCCGAGCAGGACGACGGCGAAGAGGAGAAAGAGCTCGTTGTGCGTGAGGAACTCGGCGACCTCGGTCACGTCGACCTCCGGGCCATGGGCGTCAGTGCGCGCGCGTCCGGCTGCCCGGGCCGCTGCGGTGCGCGCCCCGTAACGCGTTTGGCCCCTCACCCCATAGAGAAAAAGGCGCCGACCGCGAGCGCGCCACGGCGGCGCCGAGCGGGCGCCACCGAGGCGACGCGAAGGCCGAACGCCCAGCGCAGACCTGGGTGAGCGCGGTTCATCTTTGCTGCCCGCGGCGGTCCCGGCTGTGCTATGCCAGGGGCGTCGAGCGGGCCGTCGGGACGCTGGGCCGCTCGCCCCCTGGAGGCCGGCCTATGTACACGATCACCCGCACCGAGCGCTTCTCGAGCCAGACCTTCCTGTGGGAGGTCGAGGCCCCCGACGTCGCCCGGGCCGCCCTGCCTGGCCACTTCATCATGCTGCGCCTGCACGACGGCGCCGAGCGCATCCCGCTGACCGTCGCCGACTTCGACCGCGAGCGCGGCACCGTCACGCTGGTCGTCCAGGCCGTCGGCAAGACGACCCAGGAGATGATGGACGGCTACGGCCCCGGCGATGCGTTTCAGGACTTCGTCGGCCCCCTCGGCCAGGAGAGCCACCTCGACAAGGTCGGCCACGTCGTCCTCGTCGGCGGCGGCCTCGGCGTCGCCCCGATCTTCCCCCAGCTCCGCGCCCTCAAAGAGCTCGGCAACCGCACCACCAGCATCATCGGCTTCCGCAACCAAGACCTCGTCTTCTGGGAAGACCGCTTCGCCGACTACTCCGACGAGCTCATCGTCTGCACCGACGACGGCAGCTACGGCCGCCAGGGCTTCGTCACCGCCGCCCTCGACGAGGTGCTGCGCCAGTCCCCGCCCCCCGACCTCGTGATCGCCATCGGCCCCCTGCCCATGATGCGCGCCTGCGCCGAGGTCTCGCGCCCCTTCGCCGTCCCCACCGTCGTCAGCCTCAACGCCATCATGGTCGACGGCACCGGCATGTGCGGCTCGTGTCGCGTCACCGTCGACGACGCCATCCGCTTCGCCTGCGTCGACGGCCCCGAGTTCGACGCGCACAAGGTCGACTTCGCCGAGCTGATGTCGCGCCAGCGCCGCTTCCAAGGCCAGGAAGGCGTCGCGATGGGCGACTACCGCCACGTCTGCGAGGTGAAGCTGCAGCTGTTCGAGAACGAGCAGCGCAACTACAAGAAGATCAAGGAGCTGCAGCCGCACCAGACCCCCATGCCCGAGCGCGACGCCACCATCCGCTCGCGCACCTTCGACGAGGTCAACCTCGGCTACTCCCTCCAGGAGGCGCTCAACGAGGCCGAGCGCTGCATCCAGTGCCGAAAGCCCACCTGCGTCAGCGGCTGCCCGGTCTCCATCGACATCCCGCGCTTCATCCGCCACCTCCTCGTGCGTGACCTCACAGGCGCGCTCGAGGTCATCAACGAGTCGAACACCTTCCCGTCGGTCTGCGGCCGCGTCTGCCCCCAGGAGAGCCAGTGCGAGGCGCAGTGCATCATCGCCAAGAAGGTCGCCCCGGTCGCCATCGGCCGCCTTGAGCGCTTCGTCGGCGACCACGCCGCGCGCCCGACGGTCACGCCGCCCGCCATCGACCCGCCGCTCGGCCAGGTCGCGGTCGTCGGCTCCGGGCCGGCCGGCCTCGCCTGCGCCGCCGACCTCGCCAAGGCCGGCGCCAAGGTCACCATCTTCGAGGCCCTCCACGTCGTCGGCGGCGTGCTGCAGTACGGCATCCCGTCCTTCCGCCTGCCGCGCGAGACCATCGCGCGCGAGATCCAGAAGCTGCGCGACCTCGGCGTCGAGATCCTGACCAACAAGGTCATCGGCAAGACCTTCACCATCGCCCAGCTCATGGGCGACATGGGCTACGACGCCGTGTTCGTCGGCACCGGCGCCGGCTACCCGAGCTTCCCCGGCATCCCGGGCGAGTACGCCGCCCAGGTCTACAGCGCCAACGAGTTCCTCACCCGGGTGAACCTCATGGGCGGCGACCGCTTCCCCTTCGAGGACACGCCGATCCACCTCGGCCACCGGGTCTGCGTCATCGGCGCCGGCAACACCGCGATGGATTGTCTGCGCGTCGCCCGCCGCATGGGCGCCGAAGAGGTGCGCTGCATCTACCGCCGCACCGAGGCCGAGGCCCCGGCGCGCATCGAGGAGCTGCGCCACGCCAAGGAAGAGGGCATCACCTTCCACTGGCTGCGGAGCCCGACCGAGATCGTCGTCGACGCCGGCGCGAACGTCACGCACCTGAAGACGCAGGTCATGCGCCTCGGCGAGCCCGACGCGTCCGGCCGGCGCAAGCCCATAGCGGTCGACGGCGAGTTCGAGGTCTTCGAGGCCGACGCCGTCATCTACGCCCTCGGGACCCAGGCCAACCCCATCATCGCCGCCTCGACCCCGGGGCTCGCGACCAACCGCTGGGGCAACATCGTCGCCGACGACACCTGGCAAGCCACGAGCATCCCCGGCGTCTTCGCGGGCGGCGACATCGTCACCGGCGGGGCCACGGTCATCTTGGCGATGGGCGCCGGCCGACGCGCCGCCGCGGGCATCGAGCGCTGGCTCACGACGCGCCACTGGCCGCTCTCCGAGGAGCCCCCCGCGCCGCCGGTCGCCGCCGAGGTGCTCGCCGGGCACAGCTGCCCCAAGTGCAAGCGCCCCGTCGACGACGAGGCGGGCGCCTACATCTGCTGCGCCGACGCCCTGCTCACCTGGAGTTGCACCGACTGCCGCAAGGTCTACGAGGGCTTCGCCTACCCCTACGGCCTGTGCCCGGCCTGCGGCGGGACGCTCACCGCCGAGCACACCCCGACCGCGGAGGGCGCCGACGCCCAGGCGGCCGTGCGCCACGCCATGGAGATCGAGCTCGGCGGCATGGCCTTCTACGGGCGCGGCGCCACCCGCGCCAGCGACGACCGCGTGCGCCACCTGTTCGCGAGCCTGCGCGAGATGGAGGCCGGGCACCTCGTGACGCTGTCGCGCCGCTACCACCTCGACGTCGCGAGCGACGCCGGCGTCGCCGACGGGATCAGCCCCAGCCAGATCGCGGTCTACGCCGGGGTCGACGCCCCCGCCGATGACGGCGTGGCGCTGGTGAAGCTCGCGGTCGCCCTCGAGAAGCGCGCGCGCGCCTTCTTCAACGGCGAAGGCGAGCGCTTCGCACCGGGTTCCCCCGAGCGCGTCCTCTACCAGGAGCTCGCCGCCGAGGAGCAGGAGCACGTCGACTTGCTGACGACGGAGCTCGCGCGCCTGGTCGCCGGCAAACCCGGGCTGCTGTAGCCCCAACACCACACCCGAACGGAGCCGAGCCATGACACAGTCCACCCACGACGACCCCGCCGCCGCCCCGTTCGACCCGGTCGCCTCGCTGGCCGCCACCAAGCACACGTTTGGTGAGCACGGCGGCGTCAACATGAGCATCGAGGCGTCGACGACGTTCACCGTGCTGACCGCCGCGACGATGCCGGAGATCTTCGCCGGCCGGCGGAGCCCCGACGACGGTGGGTGCTTCCTCTACGCCCGCCACTTCAACCCGACGGTGTACACCCTGGGCCGCGAGCTCGCGGCCCTCGAGGGCGCCGAGGCCGGCTATTGCTGCGCGAGCGGCATGGCGGCGGTGTCGTCCGCGCTGCTCCAGCTCGTCGACAGCGGCGACCACATCGTCGCCTCAGGGGCCATCTACGGCGGCACCCACGCGCTGCTCCACGACATGTGGCCGAAGAAGACCGGCGTCACCACGACGTTCGTGTCCATCGACGACCTCGCCGCCGTCGAGGCGGCGTTCACGCCGCGCACCAAGGTCCTCTACACCGAGGCGCTGTCCAACCCGACCCTGGTCGTGGCCGACCTCGAGGCCCTCGCGGACATCGCTCACCGCCACGGCGCCTCGCTGGTCGTCGACAACACCTTCACGCCGGTGCTGATAAGCCCCCTCCTGCATGGGGCGGACGTGGTGGTCCACAGCCTCACGAAGTTCATCAACGGCGCCTCGGACCTCGTCGCCGGCGCCGTCGTCGGGAGCAACGACTTCATCGCGCAGCTGATGGATCTGCACACCGGCGCGCTGATGCTCTTTGGCCCGACGATGGACCCCAAGGCGGCCTTCGAAGTGTCGATGCGTGTGCCGCATCTGCCGCTGAGAATGCGCGAGCACTCGCGCCGGGCGCAGATCTTCGCCGAACGGCTGGCCGAGCTCGGGGCGCCGATCCGCTACCCGGGGCTGCCGAGCCACCCGCAGCACGCGCTGATGAAGCGGATGCTGAACCCCGGCTACGGCTTCGGCGGGATGCTCAGCCTCGACCTCGAGGATCGCGAGCGCGCCTACCGCTTCATGGACATCCTGCAGAACGAGCACCGCTTCGGCTTCATGGCGGTGAGCCTCGGCTACTCGGAGTCGCTGATGTCGTGCTCGGCCAGCTCGACCTCGAGCGAGCTCGGCGACGACGCCCTGCGCGCCGCCGGCGTCTCCCCGGGGCTGGTGCGCATCTCGGTCGGCTACACCGGCGCCGTCGAGGACCGCTGGCGCCAGCTCGAGAGCGCCCTGCGCACCGTCGGCGCGCTGGGCTGAGAGGGCTTACGGAATTCGCATGATTGTGCCTTTGTAATACCGGAGGCTCAGCGTAGTATGCCCTCAGCTCCTGGCGGAGGAGCGTACCTCCAAGCGCGTGGATTGCGAGGCGTGGTCGATGTGGAGACGAGATCGCCGCGGCAGAGCGCGGCGCTGGTGAACGCCGACGGCGCGTGCCGGCCCTGGAGCGCGATGCTGGACGCGATCGACGAGGCGGTCGTCGCCGTCGACCGCGGCGGGCGGGTGGTCGCGCTCAACCGCGCCGGCGCGCGGTTGACCGGCTGGGCCGCCGATGAGGCGTTGGGGGCGCCGCTCGCCGAGGTCTTTGCCCGCGCGGCGGACCCACCGGACCCGCTGCTCGACGCCGTCGCCGCCGCCCTGGGCGGCGCGCCCGACGCCGCGCCCGTGGACGCGGAGGTGCGCGCTCGCCAGGGGGGCGAGCCGCACGGCGTCCGTTGTCGCGTGGTGGCGTGGCGCGAGGGGGACGCGCTCCTCGGGGCGCTCGTCACCGCGGTCAGCCGCGAGCGCGAGCTGGTCGCGGACCGAAACGCCCACCGCGTGGAGGAGCGCTTCCGGAGCTTCTTCGACGACGCCCCGATCGGGAAGTCGATGACCGGCCCGGACGGCCGGCTGCTGCGGGTCAACGACGCCTTCGGCGCCATGCTCGGCCGCAGCCGCGAGGAGATGGAGCGCATCTCCTACGCCGACATCACCCACCCCGAGGACCTCGAGCAGAGCCTCACCTGCGTCACCGACCTCCTCGCGGGCCGCGCCGATCACTGGGTCATGGAGAAGCGCTATCGCCACGCCGACGGCCGCTACGTCTGGGCCCGGGTGACCACGGCGATCGAGCGCGACGCCGACGGTGCGCCGCTCTACTTCCTCACCCACGCGCAGGACATCAGCGAGCTGCGCGCGCAGCGCGAGGCGCTCGTCGAGTCCAACCGCGAGCTCGAGCAGTTCGCCTACGTCGCCTCGCACGACCTGCAGGAGCCCCTGCGCATGGTCGCGAGCTTCACCCAGCTGCTCGCCAAGCGGTACGGCGACGCGCTCGACGAGGACGCCCGCGACTACATCCGCTTCGCCGTGGACGGGGCCAACCGGATGCAGCGCCTCATCCAGGATCTGCTGAGCTACGCCCGCGTCGGCAGCCGCGGGCGCGAGCTCACCCCGATCTCCCTGAGCGGGCCCCTCGCGGACGCCCTGGTCGCCCTGCAGACGGTCATCCGCGAGACCGGGGCGATGATCGTCCAGCGCGACCTCCCCGTCGTCCGAGGCGACCGCGGCCAGCTCATGCAGCTCTTTCAGAACCTCATCGGCAACGCCATCAAGTTCCGGCGCGCGGACGAGCCGCCGCGGATCGCGGTCTCCACCACGCACGCCAACGGCGAGTGGGTGATCGCCGTCCGCGACAACGGGATCGGCATCGAGGCGCGCTACTTCGAGCGCGTCTTCACGATCTTCCAGCGCCTCCACGCGCAGCACGAGTACCCCGGCACCGGGATCGGGTTGCCGCTGTGCAAGCGCATCGTGAACCGACACGGCGGACGCATCTGGCTCGAGAGCGAGCCCGGCGCGGGCACGACCTTCTACTTCACGCTGCCCGACACGGTCTCGGCGGCCGACGGCGAGGACAAGTGACCATGGCTCCGCTCCCCATCCCCGAGGTCGTCTCCATCCTGCTCGTCGACGACAGCCTCGGCGACGCGCGCCTCGCGCGCGAGGCGCTGCGCGAGAGCAAGGTCGACAACGCCATGTACCACCTGACCGACGGCGCACAGGCGCTGGCCTTTCTCCGGCGCGAGCCAGGCTACGAGGAGGCGACGCGCCCCGATCTCATCCTGCTCGATCTCAACATGCCGCGCATGGACGGGCGCGAGGTGCTCGCCGAGCTCAAGCGAGACGCCGATCTCCGGCGGATCCCGGTGGTCATCCTGACCTGCTCCGACGACGAGCACGACATCCGCCTGAGCTACGACCTCCAGGCCAACTGCTTCATCACCAAGCCCATCGACATGAACCAGTTCATCAAGGTCGTGAGCTCGATCGAGGACTTCTGGTTCTCGATCGTCAGGCTGCCAAAGTAGGGTCGCCGATGATTTCCGACTTACCAGGCGCCGACCGACCGACCGAGGAGCCGCCCCCCACCAGGCTCCTCTTGGTCGAGGACAACCCGGGTGATGCGCGCCTGTTCGAGGCGTACCTCGAGGGGTTCACCGCCGAGGTCGTCCAGGTCGGGCGGCTAGGCGCGGCGGTCGAGCGCCTGGGGGCCGAGGAGTTCAGCGCGGTGCTGCTCGACCTCGGCCTGCCCGACAGCCAGGGGCTCGACACCCTCGACGCGGCGATCGCGGCGGCGGGGGACGTCCCGGTGATCGTGCTGACGGGGTCGGACGACGACGCGACCGGCGACGACGCGGTCCGCCGGGGCGCCGAGGACTTCCTGTCCAAGGCGACCCTCGACGGGCGCACCCTCAGGCGGGCGATACGCTACGCCCACGAGCGTCAGCGCGCCCGGCGCGCGCAGATCACCTCCGAAGAGCGCTACCGCACCCTCTTCGAGACGGTGACCCAAGGGATGCTGACCCAGGACCTCGAGGGCCGGGTGACCAACGCGAACCCCGCGGCGGCGGCGCTCTTGGGTGTCGAGCTCAGCGCGCTGACGGGCAGGACCCTCGACGAGCTCGGGCTCAGCTTCGTCGACGCGGCCGGTCGCCCGACGACCATCGCCGCCGCGCCCGGCTGGTCCGCGCCGGCGCGGGGGCCCGAGGCGACGGAGGCGGTCGTGGGCCTCGCCGGCGGCGGGGCCGG
>PHBI01000025.1 GCA_002841945.1 Deltaproteobacteria bacterium HGW-Deltaproteobacteria-14 | reverse complement strand
CACCCCGCCGGCCGACCTCGCCGCGCTCGCCGCGCGGATCAGCGTGCGCGCGGCGATCGACTACGACCCGGCGACCCCCGCGGTGGACGCTGGCGACGCCGCCAAGCTCGGCGCCCCGATCACGCTGATCATCACCGCGACCGCCCCGCGCGAGGTGGAGCTGTTCGCCCCGGTGCGGCCGGCGACCGGGACCTTCCGGCTGATCGACACCCCGCCCGGGACGCGGCAGGTCGCCGGGGAGCTGCGGACCGAGACCTACCGCTACGCGCTGATGCCGATGCGCCTCGGGGTCGAGAAGATCCCGCCGATCGAGGTCCCGTGGCGGCCGGCGGCGGCCCAGAGCGGCGAAGGAGGCAGCACCTCGACCCCGGCGCTGCCGGTGCGGGTGCGCGGGCGCCTCGAGAACGAGCAGGATCCCGAGGTCGCGGCGGCGCCGGCCCCGGTCGCCGTCATCACCACCAACTGGGTGCTCGTGTGGACGCTGTCGGTCGGCGCGGCGCTGGTCCTCGCGGCGCTCATCACCTGGCTGGTCCTGCGGGCCCTCGAGCAGCGCTTCCGGGTCCTCGACCCGCCGGCGCCGCCGCGCCCGGCCAACGAGGTCGCGCACGAGCGGCTCGCGGGGCTGGCGGCGCTGTCGTCCGACGAGCTCGACGGCGGCGAGCGCCTCGCCCGGACGATCGACGTCCTGCGCGACTACCTCGGCGCGCGCTACCGCTTCGACGCGCTCGAGATGACCAGCCGCGAGCTGCTCGCGGCGCTCGCCGAGTGCGACCTCAAGACCGTCGCCCAGGCCGAGATCGAGGGGCTGCTCGACTACGCGGATCTCGTGAAGTTCGCGCGCATCACGCCGCCCGACGCCGTCGCCCGTGAGAAGGGGCCCATCGTCGGCAGCATCGTCGACGCCACCTGGGAGGCCCCGGCGGCGGAGGAGGACGAAGCCGAGGAGATCCCGCGCCTCGAGCCGGCGACGCTCAAGCAGCGCCTCTACGCCAGCGCCATCGACGGGCTCATCGCCGGCGCGGCCGGGGTGCTCCTCTTCACGGCGCTCGTCATCGCCGGCGAGCCCGCCCAAGGCTGGGCGGCGTTGCTGCTCATCGGGGTGCTGCTGGCCTTCCGCGACGCCCTCGGGCGCTCGGCCGGCAAGCGCCTGCTCGGCCTCGCCATCGTCACCCGGGCCGACCGGCAGCCCCGGGCGGGGGTGCGCCAGCTCGTGCTCCGCGATCTGCTGCTGCTGGTCTGGCCGCTCACGCTGACCCTCGAGGTGCTGGTGTTGCGCCGCCACCCGCTGCGCCTGCGCCTCGGGGATCTGATGGCGAACACCGAGGTCGTCCAGGGAGGTGCGCGATGACGACCTTCGGCGTGAACTGGCAGGAGCCGCTGTGGTTCTTGGCGCTGCTGGCGCTGCCGTTTCTGGTGTGGCGGATCGTCAGCCTGAGCGGGCGCGCGCGGGTGCCGATCCCCGGGCGGGCCGCCGTCGTCGCCCTGCCGAGCCTGCGGGGGGCGCTGTGGTGGGTCCCGGACGCCCTCCGGGTGCTGGCGCTGGTCGCCGTCGTGACCGCCCTGGCGCGACCCCAGGTCGAGGGGGAGGAGACGATCGTCGGCAACGGCGTCGACATCATGCTCACCCTGGACATGTCGGCGTCGATGAACGCCATCGACATCTCCGAGTCGGCGCTGCGCGAGCTGCTGTCGCGCGAGGAGACGCCGAACAACCGCTTCGACGCGGCGCGGACGACGCTGAAGCGGTTCATCGTGCATCGCAACAAGGCGAGTCACGACCGCATCGGCCTCGTGATCTTCGGTGAGAAGGCGTGGCTCAAGTACCCGCTGACCCACGACCACGCGCGCCTGGTGCAGTCGCTCAACGATCTGATCCTCGACGTCGGGATCCCCGGCCGTGACGGCCGCTGCCCGAACGGCTGCACCATCGGGGGCGGCGGGACCGCCATCGGCGACGCCCTCGGCCGCGCCTACAACCAGCTGCGGCGCTCGAGCGCCGAGTCGCGCGTCATCATCCTCATCACCGACGGCAAGCAGCTCGGCGGGACCCTCGACGCCCGCGCCATCGCCAAGCACATCCACGACCTCGCCCCCGACGAGCGCGTGCGCGTCTACACCTTCCTCGTCGGGGGGCAGGATCAGGTGTGGCTGCCGGAGACGGACCGCTACGGCCGCCCGCTGCTCAACGCCGGCAACATCCCGCTCTACAACCGGCCGCGGCAGCCCTTCGAGACCGATCCGGAGCTGCTGCGCGAGGTCGCCTCGCTCACCGGCGGGAAGTTCTACGAGAGCTACAACGAGGAGAAGTTCAGAGACGACGTCGCGGACCTCGAGCGGACGGTGTTCGAGACCCAGGTCGAGCGGCCGCGCCACGATCGCTTCGTCTTCCCGCTGCTCATCGGGCTGCTGCTGCTGGCGGGGGAGTGGCTGCTGCGGTTCACGGTGTTCAGGAGCGTCGTATGACCGGGATCGACGACCTCAAGTGGGGTGACGAGTCCGCCTGGCTCTGGGCGCTGCTGGCGCTGGGGCTGATCTTCGGCTTCATCTGGCTCGCGCAGTGGCGCGCGGCGCGGATCGAGGCGCTGGCGCGGCGCGGGCCGCTGCCGAAGCTCTTCGACCACCGCGGGCTCGGGGCGCTCTGGGTGCGCGCCGGGCTCGTCGTCCCGGCCTCGGTGCTGCTCGTCATGGGGCTCGCGCAGCCGCGCTGCGGCAGCGAGACGACCGAGGTGAAGAGCCTCGGCGTCGACGTCGTGTTCGTGGTGGACGCCTCGAAGTCGATGATGGTCGGCGACGTCGTCCCGACCCGCCTCGACGCCGCGCGCCTCGAGATCCACCACGTCCTCGACGCGCTCAAGGGCGGCCGCGCGGCGCTGGTGCCCTTCGCGGGGCTGGCGTTCGTGCAGACCCCGCTGACGACCGACACCGAGGTCGTCAAGAGCTACCTCGACGACCTCCACGTCGAGGACATGCCGCGGGGCGGCACCGCCATCGGGCGCGCCATCAAGACCGCGCTCGACGCGCTCGCGCCCTCCGACGAGGTCCCGCGCCACGGCGAGGAGGACGCCTTCGAGGAGGCGATCAAGCCCTTCGAGGGGGCCAAGCACAAGGCCATCGTGCTGTTCACCGACGGCGAGGACCACGAGGGCGAGCCGCTCGAGGCGGCCGCGGAGGCGGCGCGGCGCGGGATACACATCTTCACCGTCGGGGTCGGCACCCCCCAGGGGCGGCCGGTGCTCGACATCAACGACGAGGGGCTCGCGGTCGGGACGATCAAGGGGCCGGACGGCAAGACGCCGCTGTTCTCGGCGCTCAACACCCAGCTCCTCAAGGACATCGCGAAGGCGACCGACGGCGACTACTTCCACCTCGGGGCGAGCGGCCTCGGCCGCGGGCTGATCGAGGCCCTCGGCAAGCTCGAGAAGGCCGAGTACCAGTCGACCTTCGAGGACCTCGGGGAGCAGCGCTACCACTGGCCGGTCGTGCCGGCGCTGCTGCTGCTCGGGCTCGAGGCGTGGCTGAGCGGCCGGCGGCGACGGAGGGTGCGAGCATGAGGGTGACGCGCCGATATGTGATGTGGGCGGCCGCGCTGGTCGCGGTCGGGACCCTCGGGGGCTGCGACGGCGACGTCTTCGAGACCAGCGAGGGCTCCGTCGATGACGGCAACGAGGCGGTCCTCGCCGGCAAGGTCGAGGAGGCGCTCCAGAGCTACGCGGAGGCGGTGGCGGCCATCCCCGAGTCGCCGGAGCTCAACTATGACCGCGGGCTCGCCGAGAGCCTGGCCGCGCACCACGAGGAGGCGACGCAGCTGCTGCTGAAGGCGCTCGACACGCGCCAGGCGCCGCTGCTGCAGAAGGTGCGAGCGGCGCTCGGCGTGGCGTACTCACGCTGGGGGGTGACCCTCGAGCGCACGACGCCGGCGCTGAAGCAGGGAGACGACGGGCAGCTCGCGCTCGCGGAGAGCGACGAGAAGTCGCCCCAGGCGCAGGCCCTCGACAAGTGGAAGCTCGCGGTGCAGCACCTCGAGGAGGCGCTGCGGATGGACCCGAGCGACGCCGCGTCGCTCCACAACCTCGAGGTGGCGCTGCTGCGCGTCGACCCGCCGTGCTCGAGCCGCGACGACTCCCACGAGGACAACGACACCCAGGCGAGCGCGGCGGCCATCGAGCCCAAGGCCGAGGAGGATCCGGCGCAGGCGCAGTCGGGCGGCACCCCGCGGGCGCCGGAGATGGCCAAGGACGTGCTGAAGTGGACCGAGCAGCTCCACTCCTGCCCCGACGACGCGGACTGGTACAAGATCGAGCTGCAGGAGGGCGACCGCCTGTCCGGCGCGCTGACGGTGCCCGAGAAGCCCGGCGCGACGCTGGCGCTCGAGGTCGTGGGCCCCGACGGGCAGGTCTTACACCCGGGGCGCGGCGCGGACGGCGCGGCGTCGACGAGCTTCGATCTGAGCGGCACCCCGGCCCGGGCGGGGACGTACTGGCTGCGGGTCGACAACGTCGCGCTCGACGAGACCTCCTATGGGCTCGAGGTGAAGGTCCGGCCGGCGTGCTCGGCGGTCGAGGACCGCTTCGAGGACAACGACTCGGCGGACGCGGCGGTGCTGCTGACGCCGGGGCCGCTCGACGGCCTGAAGCTCTGTCCGCGGGACCCCGACTGGTACGCGGTGGACCTCGCCGAGGGCGAGAGCCTGTTCTTGTACGCTCAGGAGGCCCAGGGCGCCGAGGACGAGGATGAGGCCAACGCGCCCGCGCCGGGCGAGCCCCAGGTCCCGCCCTTCGTCACCGAGATCCATGGCGCCGACGGAGCGCTCCTGGCGAAGGGGGCGCCGACCGGCAAGGGGCGCGTGACCACGCTCCTGACGCCGGGGCCGGGGCGCTACCTGATGCGCGTGCTCGGTGACGACGGCTACGAGGGCCGCTACAACCTGAACGTGCAGGTCGTGCCGCCCTGCCCCGAGGGCGACGACCGCTTCGAGGACAATGACGTCGCGCCCGACGCGGTGGACATCACCGAGGCCGCGCAGGCCGACCAGCAGGCCGCCGCGGCCGGACCCGGAGGGGCTCCCGCGCCGCAGCAGCCCGCGGGGGGTGGGGGGCCGCCGACCCTGTTCGCGCGGGTGTGCCCGGGGGACGTCGACTGGTTCTCCTACACCGAGCAGGGGGACAAGCCGTCGGTGGTGACCGCGGTCTTCGAGCACGCCAAGGGCGATCTGGCGCTCGAGCTCTACGACGAGGCCGGGCAGACGCTCATCACCCGGGCCGACGCGTCGACCCCGGAGCAGAACGGCGAAGCGGTCGCGCTGCCGCCGCGCCCGGAGGACGACCCCGCTACGGCGGGTGGAGCGACGCCGACCCCGGCGCCAGGCGCGGGCGGGGAGGACGCCGGGCCGCCGCCGCGGACCTTCAAGATCAAGCTCAGCGCCCCGCCGGACGCCGAGAACTTCTACCTGCTCGAGGTCCAGCAGCCGTCGCCGAGCTCCGGCGGGGACAGCCAGGACCAGAGCGACGACAAGGACAAGAGCGACGACGAGGACAAGGGCGACAAGGACAAGGACGACAAGCAGCAAGACCCGAAGGACCCGGGCAAGGACGAGCAGGACAAGCAGGACGAGCAGGCCAAGAACGAGCCCCTGCAGGATGCTCTCGACAAGCTCGACCGTAACCCGGAGAATCTCGAGGCCGTGGAGAGCGCTAAGCAATCGCCCTTGGCCAACCGCCGCCCGGGGAAGGACTGGTGATGACGGGCCGACGAGGGAATGCGCGCATGTGCGGCGCACTGAACGGCCCCGATCGCGGGAGACCTCTGGCGCTGTTCATCAGTGTCGGCTTGGTCTTGTGCATTGCGGCATGGGCCACCCCTGCCGCGGCCCAGGCGCCGCCCCGGGTGACGGCGACCGTGGACCAGGGGCGCATCGCGCTGTACGAGGAGCTGCAGCTGTCGGTCAGCCTCGAGGGCAGCTACGACGAGTATCAGGTCCCCAAGATGGATGACTTCCAGGTGGTCCAGGAGGGGATGACGCAGGTGCTCACCGGGCGCCGGAGCTCCGTGACGCGCAACTACACGCTGCGCCCCAAGCGCGCCGGGACGCTCCAGATCGGCCCCGCCCGCCTCACCCGCGGGGGACGCGTGGTGGCGCAGTCCGACCCGCTGACCATCACGGTCGCCGAGCCCGAGGCGCTCGCGCCGGTGACGGCGGCCGAGGCGGCGGATCTGACGCGGCACGCGAACGACGGGCTGTTCCTGCAGATGGCGACGCCCCGGTCGGTGTACTACGTCGGCGAGCCGTTCCCGCTGAGCCTCGAGGTGTACTACCAGGTGGGGTGGCAGGTGACCGGGGCGGATCTGGTGACCTCCCCCAAGCTCGACGGGCTGCTCGTCGAGGACCTCAGGAGCCCGAGCCGCGATCCGCAGGTGCAGCGGACGCGCGTCGGGTCCACCACCCTGAACCACTACCCCCTGGTGCAGCAGCTCGCGACGCCCCTGCGCGCGGGGCGCGTGCTGATCGACTCGGCGACCCTGCGCCTGGGCCTGTCGACCGGGCTCCTCGGCGCCTCGCGCCGCTACACGCGGTCGACCGAGCCGTATTACATCGAGGTGCGCGAGGTGCCGCCAGCGGGGCGGCCGGCGACCTTCGACGAGGGCAACCTCGGGCGCTTCGACCTGACGGCGTCGCTGACCGACGACCACGGGCGCACGCCGACCTCGGTGCCGACCGGGCAGCGCATGGTGATGCGCGTCGAGGTGAGCGGCACCGGCAACCTCATCACGGTCAAGCCGCCCCGGGTGCGGGCGAGCGACGCCTTCGACGTGCAGTCGCTGCCGGGGGGCGTCGAGGACGAGATCGTCAAGGACGAGCGTGGGATCCGCGGCAAGCGGACCTTCCAGTACATCGTCACGCCGCTCAGCCCCGGGGCGCAGGTGGCGCCGCAGGTGACGTTCGCGTTCTTCGACCCCGCGAGCGGCGAGTACGTGACCAAGGAGGCCCTCGGCGGGCCCCTCGAGGTGACCGGCGAGCGCGTGACCGGGGAGAAGAGCGCCGCGGCGCTGTCCGGCGAGGACGTGCGGCCGATCTTCGGCGTCGACCGAGCGCGCCTCGACGCCGGGGGCCGCGAGCCGCTGTCGTCGCTGCCCCTGTACTGGGGGCTCTTGGGGCTGCCGCTGCTGGGGTTCGTGCTGGTCGAGGCGCGCTGGCGGCTGCGCGAGCGCGATCGGCGGCACCCCGGGCAGCGGGCCTCGCGGTCGGCGCACGCCAACTCGAAGAAGCGCCTGCGCGCCGCCGAGCAGGCCATGCGCGACCACCTCGTGAAGGACTTCTACGGGCAGATCGCCCGGACGTTGATCGGTTATCTCGAGGAGCGCGCGAACATCCCCGCGACCGGGATGACCCACGACGAGGTGCGGGCGGCGGCGCGGGACGCCGGCTACCCGGGCGAGCTCGCCGACCGGGTCATCGTCGAGATGGAGAACTGCGACTTCGCGCGCTTCGCCCCCCACGGGTCGGCCTCGGAGCGGATGCGCGAGACCCTCGACCGGACCTCGGCGCTGCTCGGCGAGCTCGACCGCGTGTCCCCGCGGAGGCGGCCATGACGCGGTCCCCCAGGAGATCACGACGCGCGCTGTTCACGGCGCTCCTGACCGTCGCCACGCTCGCGGCGTGGGTCGGCGGCGCGGCGGCGGCGGAGGGCGAGGGGCGAGCCAGCGACACCGCCCCCGGCGCGGCGGCGGGCGGCGGCGGGGCGCAGGGCACCGCGGCGGAGCGCTTCGAGGCGGGCAATCGCCTCTACCTCCAGGGGCGTTACGCCGACGCCGTGCGCGTCTACGCCGCGCTCCACGAGGAGCTCCGGATCGAGGATCCGGTCCTCTACCACAACCTCGGCGACGCCTGCTTCCGGAGCGAGGCCTACGGCTCGGCGATCCTGTACTACAAGCGCGGGCTGCGCCTCGACCCGCCCGCCGACGTGGCAGACGCCCTGACGGCGAACCTGGACGCGGCGCGCCGCACGCTGCAGACGCGCTACCACGTGGCGGGCGACAAGAGTCAGTTCGTGTACGCCGAGGCCGGGGGGCTGGTCTACAAGGCGACCCACGTGCTCGGGCGTACGCCGCTGGCGGTCCTCTTCGCGGGGTTCTGGACGGTGCTGCTGCTGCTGCTGGTGCTGCGCCGGCTGCGCCCCACCTCCCGCGGGTTCGGGCGCGCCGCTGTGCCGGTCGCCCTCGCCACCGTCCTCATCGGGCTCATGTTCTGGGGTCAGGTCTACACCGACTCGACCTATCGCGTCGGCGTCATCGTGGTCGACGCGGCCAAGCTGCGCGACGGCAAAGACGTGCGCGCCCAGGGCAAGGACATCCCCGAGGGGATGGAGGTCCGGATCGTCGAGCGGGACACCGGCTGGACCCGGATCGAGCTCAACAGCGGCCTCCAGGGCTGGGTTGAGGACGACGCCATCCGGCAGATCTAGGCAACCGCTGGGAGATGGCCGCGTAGCGCCGTTTCCCAGCGGTCGACTTCGCCGCGTGCGTCCTCTTCCCCGCCGGCCGCCAGGCAACCGCGGGGAGATCCGGCGCCAGGGCGCGCTTGTCCCTTTGCGGGGCGGCGTGTAACGTCCGCTGGGTCATGAAGCCGAACATCCTCATCGACCTGTACTTCCCGGCGCACGCTGGCTCACTCGACGAGGTCGGACGTGCGGCCGCCGCCCAGGGCCTCGACGCCGTGGTGCTGGTCGGTGAGACCCCCGAAGACCTCCCCGACGAGGCTGAGCTCGAGCGCTTCAACGCCGATCACGCCCTTCAGGTCCACGTCGCCTGCGTCATCGCCGGCCCTGGCTATCGCGCGGCGCTGCTGGTCGACGGCCGCCTCGAGGACGTCAACCTCGACGCTATCGAGGCCGCCGGGGACTTCGCCCTCATCCAGGCCGCCCTCGACGAGCTCGACGGCTGCGCCGTGCCCATCTGCCCGCGCCAGGGCGCCGAGGGGGTGGTCCACCGCCAGGTCGTCCCGCTGCCGCCGCGCACGCCGGTCGGGGTGGTCGCGTTGGTCGCCGGCGGGAGCCGCCTCGGGCGCGACCTCGACATCGAGGACGCCGGCGTCGACGGCCGCCGCATCCTCGGCGCCACCGGGCCCTTCGGCGGCCTCGCGGATCTCGGCCTCTACGCGACCCTCCTCCCGGCCGCCGCCGACGACCTCGAGGGCATCATCAGCAGCCTGACCCACGGTCACGGGGTCGGCGTCGAGCTCGGGCCGCGCAGCGACCTCCAGCGACGGGGCGAGGGCGAGAAGAAGGGACGGCGCCGCCGGCGCTCACGCCGCAAGCGGGGCGGGGGCGAGCAGCCGGTAGCGGGCTGACGCCATGACGCGATCGCGGCTCGGCGTGGTGGTGGTCGTAGCGGCGCTCGCCGTCGGCGCGGGACCAGCGGCGCACGCGCTCGAGGGGGTCGTCGCCGGTGAAGCCGCGCCCGCGAGCGGCGGCTGGGTCTCGGCGTGGCTCGGGGTGGGCTCGGTTGACTCCGTCCTGCTCGCGAACGACGGCGCCACGGACGCGCGGACCCTCGACGGCACCGCGGCGGCGCCGGTCTTCGGCGTCGCCGTACACTACCGCACCTCACGCCTCGACCTCGGGCTCCTCCTCGAGGGGCTCGGCAGCGGGCGCTTCGCCGGGCTCGCGCGCGATCAGCGCCTCGGCAGCCAGTTCCGGGTGGCGGCGAGCCTCCGCTGGCGCTACCTCGACGAGAGCTGGGGTGCGCTGTTCGTGCGGCTGGCGCCCGGCCTCATGGTGTTCGGTCACTCCGACGCGCTCCGCGCCCAGGCGGCCGAGCTCGCGGGCGGCGACGCCCTGCGCTTCGAAGAGGTCGACGAGTTCGGCCTCGGCTTCACCCTCGGGCTCGACTTCGGGGCCCTCGTCTACCTGTCGCGGCGGGTCGCCCTGTCTCTTCAGCTCAACGTGCTCACCAACGCGACGAGCCTCCGAGCGCTCGGGACGGACGTGAGCTACACGGCGATCCGCGGCCTCTTCACGGTGGGGTTGGAATGGCGCATGTGAGCCACACCGGCGATGGCGCTGACGGCGTCACCCGGTCCGACGGCGTCACCCCGGGGCCGGCCATCGGCGTCGACGTCGGGGGCACGCGGATCAAGGCCGGCAGGGTCGACGCCGACGGGGCCGTGTGCGAGCGCACGGTCGTCGACGTGGGCTCGGAGCGGTCCGAGGCGGAGATCGTCGCCCGCATCGCGCAGGTCGTCCGCGCCCTCGATCCCGAGGGCGCGCTGCCGGTGGGGGTCGCGGCCGCCGGGGTCATCGACCACGACGCCGGCTGCGTCCGCGAGAGCCCGAACTTCCCCAGCTGGCGCGACTTCGCCCTGGCCGAGCGCGTCGCGGCGGCGACCGGGCGCGCCGTGTGGCTCGAGAACGACGCCAACGCGGTCGTCTATGGCGAGGCCATCGCCGGGGCCGGGCGCGGCGCGCGGAGCCTGGTCGGGTACACCCTCGGGACCGGCGTCGGCGGCGGGCTGGTGCTCGACGGGCGGATCTGGCGCGGACAGCGCGGGATGGCGGGAGAGCTCGGCCACGTGACGGTCGCGCCCACCGGTCGGCCGTGCGGCTGCGGCAACCACGGCTGCCTCGAGCAGTACGCCGGTCAGGTCGGGATCCGGCGGTCCATGCGCGAGCGCGGCGGGCACCTCGCGGAGCTGTCGCTGGACCGGGACGCCCCGCTGCGACTCGCGGAGCTGGCGCGCGCCGACGACGTCGAGGCGCGAGCGGTGTTCGCGGAGCTCGGGGCGTACCTCGGGTTGGCCGCGGCGAGCCTGATCCACACCCTCGACGTCACCGTCATCCTGCTCTGCGGCGGGATCGCCGCGGCGTCGGAGCTGTTCGTGCCGGCGATGCAAGCCGAGCTGCGCGCGCGGACCTTCAAGAGCATGAGCGCTGGCGTAGAGATCCGGGTCGGGACCCTCGGCGCCAACGCGGGCATCGTCGGCGCCGCCGCCGTGGCGAAGGGCTGCGACCGCCTTCGCGCGGGCTGAGCCAAGCAACGGCAGGTCCTCGACCGATGGGGATTGGGTCCAGCTTCGGCACGATGTCACGGGCTCTGAGCCAAGCAACGGCAGGTCCTCGACCGATACGATGGGCACGTGGCCGACGCGAGGCGGGCCAGTCGGCCGGGAAACAGACGTCGTTGCATAGCGCCGGGCGGGACGGTAGGGTTCCGCCCCGCGCGCAGCCGGCACGTCCAACCTCCTGGTGCCCGGCGCCCGCGCGCAACCGTTACCCGGTCCGTAAGGTCTCCAGCCATGATGAAAGGCGCCTTCGCGAACGTCGTCGAGGCCGTCGGGCGCACGCCCATCGTCCGCCTCAACAAGCTCGCCAGCCACGTCGCCGCCGACCTGTACTGCAAGCTCGAGTACCTCAACCCCGGCGGCAGCGTGAAAGACCGCCCGGCCATCCAGATGGTGGACGACTTCGAGGCCGAGGGGCGGCTGCGGCCGGGCGGCACCATCGTCGAGGCGACCAGCGGCAACACTGGGATGGGGCTGGCGATGGTCGCGGCGGTGCGCGGCTACAAGACCGTCTTCGTGATGCCCGACAAGATGAGCGAGGAGAAGATCGCGGCCCTGCGCGCCTTCGGCTCGCGCGTCGTCGTCTGCCCGACCGACGTCGAGCCCGACGACCCCCGCAGCTACTACGTCGTGGCCCGCCGCCTGGCCGAGGAGACGCCGGGCGCGGTGTTGGCCAACCAGTACCACAACGCCTCGAACCCGCGGGCGCACTACCTGACGACCGGACCCGAGATCTGGGAGCAGACGGGGGGAGAGATCGACGTCCTCGTGACGAGCATGGGCACCGGCGGGACCATCAGCGGCGTCGCGCAGTACCTCAAGGAGAGGAAGCCGTCGCTGCGCATCATCGGCGTCGACCCGGTCGGCAGCATCTACTACGACTACTTCCGCACCGGCAAGATCACCCAGGCCCACTCCTACCGGGTCGAGGGCTTCGGCGAGGACTTCCTCCCCGGCACGATGGACTTCCAGTGGGTCGACGAGGTGATCCGCGTCTCGGACAAGGACTGCTTCCAGTGGACGCGACGGGTCGTGCGGGAGGAGGGCCTCTACACCGGGGGGTCGGGGGGGGGCACCGTGTGCGCTGCGGTGCGATATGCCGAGCGTGCGAAGAAAAAGGAAAACATTCTCTGCATCTTGCCAGACAGTGCAGTGCGATACCTCTCGAAGATATTCAACGACACCTGGATGCGTGAGGGGGGCTACCTCGAGCCGGAGCTGGGCGAGGACACGGTGGCCGACATCCTGGCGGCGACCCCGCGCGAGCTCGTCGCCGCCGCGCCGAGTGACACCTTCGGGAGCGTCATCGGGCGCATGAAGGAGTTCGGCATCTCGCAGCTGCCGGTGCTGCAGGACGGTCGGATGCTGGGGCTCATCAGCGAGGTCGCGACCCTCAAGGCGCTGCTCGAGGGGCGCGCCCAGGCGACGACCCCGATCGCCGACTTCGTGAGCAACGACTTCGCGATGGTCGAGGCGCACAACCGGGTGAGCCTGCTGAGCACCATCTTCCACAAGAGCAAGATCGTGGTGGTCGAGGACGGCGGCCGGGTCGCCGGCATCGTGACGCAGATCGACCTCATCGACTGGGTGAGCTCCCGGATCAACGCGTGACCAACACGCCGCACGCCATCTACGTCCTGAGCGACGCCACGGCGGAGACCGCCGAGCGGGTGCTGCGCGCCGGGCTCGCGCAGTTTCAGCACGTCGCGACGGAGGTGCGCATCTTCAGCCTGCTGCACAGCGACGAGATCGAGGGGGTGCTGCGCGAGGCGGCGCAGGTGAGCGCGCTCATCATCTACACCTTCGTGCACCCCGAGCAGCGCGCGCTGCTCGAGACCCAGGCGCGCGCCTACCAGCTCGAGACGGTGGACCTCATCGGCTCGCTGATGGGGCGGCTGTCGGACTTCCTGGGCGCGATGCCGACCGGGACGCCGGGGCTGCCGAAGCTGAACCAGGCGTACTTCGACCGCATCGAGGCCGTCGAGTTCGCCGTCAAGCACGACGACGGGCAGGCGGTGCAGGGGCTGCACCTCGCGGACATCGTGCTCGTGGGGCTGTCGCGGACGAGCAAGACGCCGCTCTCGACGTATATGGCGCAGAAGGGTCTGAAGGTGGCCAACGTGCCGGTGGTGCTGGGGCTGCCCCTGCCGCGCGAGATCGAGCAGATCGACCAGGCGCGCGTCGTCGGGCTCACCATCAACGTCGGCGCGCTGATCCGCATCCGCCGCGCGCGGCTCAAGGCGCTCAACATGCCGGTCGACACCGACTACGCGCGCCGCGACCACATCATGCGCGAGCTGTCCTACGCCCGCGACATCTTCGCGGCGCACCCGACGTGGCCGGTCATCGACGTGTCCGAGAAGGCGATCGAGGAGACGGCGGCGATCGTGCTGCGCCACCGCGAGGAGCGGCTGCGGGCGCAGCAGGCCGTCATCGAGGGCGGCTGAGGTCCTCGTTCACTCGCCCGGGTCGCTGATGGGGCGCGCCAAGCCGCGGCGCATGATGCGCGGCTGCACGAGGATCCGCTGCTCCGAGAGGGCGGCCTGGCGCGCCGCCAGGTCCGCGAGGGTCTTGGCGTTGAGCAGGCCCTCGATGGCCGCCTTGACGCCGACCAGGAACTCCTTGATGACGCAGTGCTGCGGCCCTACGGCGATGCTGCACGGCAGGTCGAGGATGGCGTTGATGTTGGTCAGCTGCCCCTCGAGGCACTGGATGATCTCGCCGACCGAGATCTGTTGCGGATCGCGCGCCAGCCCGTGGCCCCCGGCGGGGCCGCGGATGCTGCGCACGAGCCCCGCCGCCCGGAGCCGCGACAGGATCTGCTTGAGGTAGTGGGGCGGGATGTCCTGCGCCTCGGAGATCTCCGAGGCCTGCAGCAGCTCGTCACCGCCCTTCGACTTCATGGCGAGGTAGAGCATCGCCCTGAGTCCGTACTCACCGCGGGTGGACAGCTTCACGGGGTCGCGACCTCACCGGCCTGTGTTGGGGCGACGCGCGCTCGCCGCCCGCCGCTCGCCCATCCTAGCAGATCCCACGGAGCGACACCCGCCCACCCTCGTGACGCCCGACGGCGGACGCTGACCGCCCGCTTGGCGCAGCGACGGGGCCAGGGCTGCGACCGGGACACGCCGCGGGGCGCGTCGGGGCGCTCAGACCTTGCCGTCGACGTAGTCGTCGGTGACCTCGAGCACGGTCACCTCGTAGCGCAGGGACTGCCCGGCGAGGGGGTGGTTGAAGTCGGCCAGGATGCAGTCCGGGCGGATCTCCTTCACCTTGTACATGAGCTCGGCGCCCTTCTCGCCGCGGTAGCTGAAGCGCTGCCCCTCGACGAGCTCGAGGTGCGCCGGAAAGCCGGCCCGCGGGAGGGTCTTGACGAGCGACTCCTGGCGAACACCGTAGGCGTCCTCCGGCGGAACCGTGAACTGCTTGGAGGCGCCTGGCTCGAGGCCGATGAGCGAGCGCTCGAGCCCGGCGATGACGTCGCCGCGGCCGCAGACGAACTCGAGCGGGAAGTCGGGATCGGAGGCGTCGATCTCGTGGCCTTCCTCGTCGGTGACGCGGTACTGGACTCGGACAAGGCAGTTCTTCTTGACCTTCAATGCGCGCCTCCAGGCCCTCTCCAAGAGGCGCGGACGGTAATGCTCGGGTGCGACCATCGTCAAGGACTTTCGGGCGTTGCGGGCCCTCCGGGGGCCTTGCGGGTGGCCCTCGGGCGGCCGTCGCTGGCGCCGGATTCCGCCCCGCCCGCCCCCTCCCTCGCGCCGCCGCCGGCCAGCTCGCGAACGCGGAGCCGGGCGGCAGCGAGGTCGGCCCTGCGTCGCCCGTCATTGGAATTCGCCAACCGGCGCTGGTCTCCCGCGCCTGATGCCGCTAACCTCGCCTGGTCGTCGCGCCTCCCGAAGCGCCGCGACGCCACGGGATGGCCGCGCTGTGAGCTGCGCGTGGCGACCCGTGGGGGGCACGGCGGGGGTGCGATGATGCGCTGCGGCATGTACGAGTTGGTAGTCGACCTGAGGGGCGAGATCGTCGGCGCCGGCGCAGGCGCTGCGGCCCTGATGCGCCTGCCCGTCGAACAGGTCGTGGGGCGCCCGGTCACGCGGTTCTTGCGCGGCCCGGCGATGACCGCGCCCTACGGCACCGCGGCCGCCGTGGTCATCAAGGCCCACGGTCGCGGCAACACAAACGGGCTGGCGCTGCGGGCCATCGACGGCGAGCGCATCCACATCACCCTGCTGCCGGCCCAGGAGGTCTCGACCCCGGCGCCGGCGGCGCCCCGGCTCCGGACCATCGAGCGGCTGGTCGACGAGGTCGTGCGCGACGTTCAGAACCCCCTGACCGGCATCATGGGCTTCGCCGCGCTGGCGCAGCTCGCGCCGACGCCGCACCGACGCCGCTACTACCTCGACCAGGTCGCCACCCAGGCCCAGCGCTGTCGGCGCCTGCTGCAGTCCCTTGACGCGAGCGTGCGCCCGTTCACCCCGTACCCGGCCGCGACCGACCTCGGAGAGCAGGCGAGCCTCACGGTGGGCACCGCGCGGCTCCAGCTCGAGGGGCACGGCATCTCGGTCGAGATGTCGCTGCCGGGGGCCCCGGTGTGGGTCGAGACCGATCCCAAGCTGCTCGGCGACGCCATCGTGTGCTTCATCCACCGCGGGACGCTCGGGCTGCGCAAGGAGTACTGCGCGCGCGAGGTGCTGGTGCGCGTCACCGAGGCGCCCGGACACGCCCCGCGGCTGACCCTCGAGCTGTCGGGCTCGGACGTCCCCAACGACGCGCTGCGCGAGCGCTTCAGCGTCGAGCGCCCGCCCCAGGCCGGCCTCATGACGCTCTCCGACGTGGAGTTCCAGGCCGCGTGCGACGCCCTGCGCGAGCAGAGCTGCGTGCTCAAGACCTCGGCGAGCACCGACGGGGAGACGGTCCGCGTGACCCTCGACCTGCCGCGCGCCGCCCCCCCGCGCAAGGTGGACCAGACCCGGACGCCGGTTCCCCTCGACATCCTCGCGATCGACGACGACGCGATGATGGGCGAGCTCTACCACGAGCTGCTCGGCGTCTCGGGGCACACGGTGACGTCGTGCCGCACCCTGCGCTCGGCCCGCGAGGCGCTTCGGACCCAGCGCTTCGACGCGGTCATCGCGGACTTCTTCCTGTCGGACGGGACCTTCGCGGAGCTCTGGGCGGAGGCCGCCGCGCAGCACCCCGAGCTCACCCAACGCGTCGTGCTCATCACCGGCGACCGCTCCCACGCCCAGGTGCGCGAGTGGCTGCTGCGCGACCGCACGCCGGTGCTGCCGAAGCCGTTCACGACCCAGGCGCTGCTCGCCCAGATCACCTCGCTCACCGCCTGAACCGAGGTCACCGCCGATGCCCGACCGCCGACCGCTGTTGCCCGCCGCCCTGCCGCGCAAGCTGCTCGAGCGGGTGCGGGCGCGCCTTGCGGAGCGCGGCGACGCGGACGGCGGCGGCGGGCGCGCGCTGCGCCTCGCGGACCAAGCCGAGCGCGTGCTGGACCGCCTCGACGACACCGCGCGCGTCCTCGAGCGCGTCGCCCGCGCCGAGCTGGCGCTGGTCGAGCGGATGTTGCCGATCGTCGACGACCTCGGCGCGCTCGTGAAGCTCACCCTGGAGGACGCCCGGCGCCGCGCCCTCGGCCCGGCGGCCGACGTCGCGCCGCGCCACCGGCGCGACCCGGACGTCATCGACGTCGACTGAGCCACCGGGCGCCGCGCGAGGACCGGCGAACCCCGACCTCCCGAGCGAGTCTTGATCGAGGTGTCCTGGAGCCGCGACCGCGAGCTGGTCACCGCCGAACGCGCTCTGGCGCGCTCCGCGCCAGGCCAAGGCCCGATTGACACACCGCCGGAGAGCGCCTATACGGCCGTTCTGCGGCAGGTGCCGCGGCCTCTGTCCGGGCCCGTCGCGGCCCCGTAGCGCAACCCGGAGCCCTCCATGCGTCGACGCCTCTTGCGCCTGTGCGTCACCTTGCTGACCCTCGCGCTCGTCCACCAGGTCGTCCCAGCCAGCGCGCGCCCGTTCGAGAAGCCCGGCTCGGTCGAGGTCGCCCTCCAGCTCGGCGGGCTCTTCTTCCTCGACCACGCCGCCGTCCCCTTCGACTCGGCGGGCCCGGCGTTCCCCGAGGACCTCTCGGACACCTTCGCGTACACGCTCTCCGGCACCTACAACATCACCCGCATGTTCGGCGTCGAGCTCGCCCTGCAGCTGGCGCCCGCGGAGGTGAACCGGCTGAGCATCTTCAGCGCGCACCTCGACTTCATCGTGCACCCGCTGACCCACGACTGGTTCGTGCCGTTCTTCGGGATCGGGCCGAGCTTCTCCACCCTCATCCCGCAGGACGGGGACTTCGCCTCGGACGCGGATCCCGGCCTGAACGTGGTGGCCGGGCTCAAGCTGTTCCCGTGGGACAACGTGGGTTTCCGCGTCGACGTCCGCTACCTCGCGCGCTTCGCCACCGCCAGCGACGCGCCCGACGGCCGCGCCGAGGTGATGGGCCACGATCTCCTCGCGAGCTTCGGACTGCTCGTCAACTTCGGCGGCGCCGGCGAGGCCAAGCCGATCCTCCTCGACACCGACGGAGACGGGTTCCTCGACACCGTCGACGCGTGCCCGACGGTCCCCGGCGTGGCGACCGCCGACGGCTGCCCCGACAAGGACGGCGACACCGTCACCGACGCGAAGGACGCGTGCCCCGACGACGCCGGCGACCCGAAGTACGACGGCTGCCCCGACAAGGACGGCGACACCATCGTCGACAAGGACGACCGCTGCCCCGACGTCGCGGGCCCGCCCGAGCACAAGGGGTGCCCGGACACCGACGGCGACACCATCGCCGACCTCGACGACCGCTGCCCGAAGATCCCGGGTGAGGCGGCCTACCAGGGCTGCCCGCCGCCGCCGCCGGAGGACGTCGTGAAGCGCTTCTCGGGCTCCATCGCGGGCATCACCTTCGACCTCGACAGCGACGTCATCCGTGAGAGCTCCTTCGCGGTCCTCGACGAGGCCGTGAAGGTCATGGTCGAGTACAAGCAGCTGCGCCTGCTGATCGAGGGGCACACCTCGTCGGAGGGCACCCGCGAGCACAACCTCGACCTGTCCGCGCGCCGCGCCGCCTCGGTCAAGGCGTACCTCGTCGCGCACGAGGTCGCCGCCGACCGCCTCGAGACCCAGGGGTTCGGCCCCGACCGCCCGGTCGCGTCGAACGACACCGAGGCGGACCGCGAGCGGAACCGGCGCATCGAGTTCAAGATCCTCCGGCAGTGACCTCACGGCCCGACGGCGAGGGGTTCGTCGCGCTGTTCCGGGAGGTCGCGCGCGCGGCCGACCGGAAAGCAGCGCGAGCTCGTCGGGCGCGCGCCGGACAGCGGCCTCGGGGCGCTCGGGCGCGACGCGTTCACCCGGGTGGAGATCCTCGAGCGCCTCGGGGGGGCGCTGGTGGACGAGCGCCTACCGCGCATCGCACATGCGGGGCCGCGCGCCGCGGCGGCCCCGGACCGGCTCGACGACCGACCCCGTGGGCGGCTGGTCGCGCCACCACGATTGAGCTAGGTTGAGGCGCCATGGGACGGATCAAAGGACGCAAGCCGGAAGAGACGCGCGAGGCGGTGCTCGTCGCGGCGACGGCGACCTTCGCCGAGCGGGGCTTCTCCAACGCCACCCTCGGCATGATCGCGGGGCGGGCCGGCGTGACCGCGGCCACCCTGCCCTACCACTTCGGCGACAAGCAGGGCCTCTACGACGCCGTCGTGGACGCGGTCTACCGCGACCTCGTGGCCTTCGGACCGACCCTCGGCGGCACCAAGAGCTTCGCGCAGGTGGTCGACGCGGTGTACGCGTGGGCGGAGGAGCGGCGGGACGGCATCCGGGTCATCCTGCGCTCGATCATCGAGACGGGTGGTCTCGACACCCGGGTCCGCGAGCTCCGGATGGGGCCGGTGCTCGACGGCATGAGCCGCCTCATCGGGTCCCACTACGGGGTCGCCGTGGAGAAGGCGCGCGAGATGGTGGTGACGCTCACCCACCTCGTGATGCGCTTCGTCACCAACCGCCCCGAGGACAACTGCGTCGCCTTCGGCGTGAAGACGGCGGAGCAGGCGCGCGCCTGCATCGTCGACGTGATGGCCCGGGTCGGGGCCGATCTGCTCGGCATCTCGCCCGACGCCCGCGGCGCCAAGGCGGACTGACGCCCGACTGACGCCCGAGTTCCACCACGGCGCGGCATGAAGCGGCCCGTCGGCGTAGCCGACACATTCCCCCGCACCAGCGGGGGAGCGCCGAAGGCGCGCAGGGGGCAAGCGAGGGAGCGGCGCCTGGAACGTCTCACCCTGAGGGTTCCCGCGGTGGGCTGAGCCTGCGAAGCCCACCGCGGGATGGGTGAGGCGTTCCACCGAGGCGCCGCGAGCGAGCGTTTCAAAGGACTCAGCGAGTAATTACCGGGGGACCGCCCTCTGCTGGTATGCTGCGCCGCACGGCGTCGCTGCATCGCACCGTCAACGGGAGCACACCTTGGGAATCACCTTCGTCCAGAAGTCGGATCTGTCGCGGCCGCGTCCCGACGCGCGGCGCGCGCTGGTGCTCGCGGGCGGCGCGATCAGCGGTGGATCGTTCAAGCTCGGCGGCCTCGCGGCGCTCAACCGCTACCTGACCAACACGAAGGTCACCGACTTCGACATCTATATGGGCATCTCGGCCGGGGCGTTCCTGGCCGCACCGATCGCCGCCGGCATCGAGCCCGAGGAGCTCGTCGAGGCGGTCGTGGGGGAGCCCGGCAAGATCAGCCGCTTCAAGCTCTTCGACTTCTACCACCCCAACTGGCGCGAGTTCCTGCAGCGTCCGGCTTACCTCGTGCGCGACGCGGTGGCGTTCGCCCCGGCGATGTGGCTGCGGCTGGCGCGCGCCGTGCCGCGGACGCTCCCGGCGATGCGCAAGCGCGCGCTCGACTTCATGGCCGATCCGAGCTTCGAGACGGCGGAGGCGGTCGTCGTCCCGTACCTGACCGAGGTCGCCAAGCACCGCAGCACCAAGAGGTACGGCTACCTGCCGTCGGGCCTGTTCGACAACTCCAAGATCGAGGCCTACATCCGCCACAACCTCGAGCGCAACGGGCTGCCGAACTCGTTTCGCCAGCTCAAGCTGCTGCGCGGCAAGAGCCTCTACATCGGCGCGACCAACATCGACACCGCCCAGGGCGTCGTCTTCGGCCACGACGAGGACAACTCCGTCACGATCAGCGAGGCGGTCCAGGCGTCGACCGCCATCCCGGGCTTCTTCCGGCCGGCCCGGGTCGGGCCGCCGGGGCGCGAGCAGGACTACGTCGACGCCGCCGTCCGCAAGACCGCCAACATCTCGACCGCCGTGCACCACGGGGCCGAGCTCGTCATCTGCTACAACCCGTTCCGCCCGATCGTGAACTACCGCCACCGCCTCGCGTCCGGCGACCGCAGCTCGCTGTCGGACCTCGGGATGCCGGTCATCATCAACCAGGCCTTCCGGACGCTGCTCCACAGCCGGCTGCGCCTCGGCATCGAGAAGCTGCGGATCGACGAGTCCTTCCGCGGCGACGTCATCCTGGTCGAGCCGACCGAGACCGACGCCCGCTTCTTCGCGATGAACCCGGTGGCGTTCTGGGAGCGCGGCGCGGCCGCCGAGCACGGCTTCCAGTCCGTGAAGCAGTCGCTGGCCAAGCACGACCACACCCTCGCCAAGATCCTCGCGGCCTACGGCATCGGCGTCGACGTCAACGCGATCGGCGACACCCTGCGCGTCCCCGAGGAGGCCCGGCGCGAGCGCGCGGCGGCCTCCGACGAGGACCGCCGCGCGGGCAAGCCCCGCCTCCGGCTGGTGGCCGGCGGCAGGCGATGACCCCCTTCCGGCTGGTCTCACCGGCCGGGCCGGTGCCACCGAAGACCCTCGAGGAGGGGCTGGCCGCCCTGACCGCCCTGGACGTGGCGGCCACCTGGGATGGCGCCGCCCTCGCCCGCGAGCGCTTCCTGGCGGGCCCCGACGCGGCCCGCGCCGACGCGCTCCTCGCCGCGCTCGAGGCCCGCCCGCGGGGCCTGTGGATGACCCGCGGCGGCTGGGGCTCGGTCCGCACCCTCGCGGCCCTCGGGGCGCGGCTCGACGGGGCGCCGCCGGCGCCGCTGTGGGGGTTCAGCGACGGGACGGCGCTGCTGGCCGCCTGGACTGCGCGTGGCTGGCCCGCCTGGCACGCACCGCCGATCGTGCAGCTGCCGCGCCTCGACGAGCTCAGCCTCGCGCGCGTGCGCGCCGCCGTCCACGCCGACCACGTCGCCCCCTTCGACGGCCTCGTCACCCTCGCGCCGGGCGTCGTCGAGGCCCCCCTGACCGGCGGCAACCTGTGCGTGCTGACGACCCTCGTCGGGACCCCGTGGGCGGCGAGCCTCAGCGGCCACGTGGTCGTGCTCGAGGACACCGGCGAGCCGGCCTACAAGGTCGATCGGATGCTGACGCAGCTGCGCCTCGCGGGGGCCTTCGAGGGCGTGGTGGGCTTGGTCTTCGGGGCCTTCACCAAGGTGCGCGACGTCGAGCTCGCGTGGATCGCCGAGCTCGCCACCGAGCTCGCCCTCGGCCTCGGCGTGCCCGCGGCGTGGGGCCTGCCGATCGGGCACGACACGCAGAACGCGCCCCTCCCCTTCGGCCGCGGCGGCGGCTATCGAGCGCGCCTCGAGGCGGCACCCGACGGGGCGCGCCTGTCCTTCCCCCGGCTGGCCGACGGAGCCGGGCTGCGCTCGTGAGCGAGCTGTCGCGGCGCCTGGCCGAGCTCCTCGCCGACGGGGTCCGCGCGCGGGCCTTCCCCTCGGGGGCCGCCTGGGTGGCCGCCGGCGGGGCTCATCGGGGCAGCGCGACGGCCGGCCCGGTCGATCTCGCGACCCGCTGGGATCTCGCCTCGCTCACCAAGCCGCTGGTGATCGGGACCCTGGTGATGCGCGCCGTCGCCGCCGGAGCGTTGCGTCTCGACGCCCGCGTCCCCGCGCCCGGTGGCCCTCCCCTCGCGATGACCGATCTCCTGGCTCACCGCGCGGGGCTCCGCGCCTGGGCCGACCTCCCGGGGGCGGTCGACGCCTGGGCCGGCCCGGCGCGCGCCGGGCGGTGGGTCCCCGGAGGCGCCGTCGCCCGCGCGGCGATCGACGACGCGTTGGCGGCCGAGCGGGCCGCCGCCGACCCCGGGCGCGGCACCGTCTACAGCGACCTCGGCTACATCCTGCTCGGCCGCGAGCTCGAGCGCCGCGCCGGCGCGCCGCTGCGCCGGCTCGCCCCGGGCTTTCTCGGGCTGTCTCCCCCCGGCGACCCCGCGCGCTACGCCCCGACCGCCCGCTGCCCACGGCGCGCGCGGGTGCTGCGCGGCGAGGTCCACGACGCCAACGCGTGGGCGCTCGGCGGGGCGGCTGGCCACGCCGGCGCCTTCGCGACGGTGGACGAGATCGGCCGCTGGGCGCTGGATCTGCTGCGGGCCTCCCGAGACCGCGGCGGCTCCATCGACGGCGGCGTCGTCCGAGCCTTCTGGGATCCCGCCTGGCGAGACGGCGGCGCGACCTGGGTCCTCGGCTGGGACACCCCGAGCCCGGGGGCGAGCACCGGCGGCGCGCGGATCAGCGCCTCTGCGGTCGGACACCTCGGCTTCACCGGCACCAGCGTCTGGATCGATCGCGACGCCGATCTCGTCACGGTGCTGCTCACCAACCGCGTCGCCCTCGGCCCGGCGGCGGCGCCTGCGATGCGCGCCTACCGTCCGCTGTTCCACGACGCGGTCCGCGACGCGGTGTAGTCGGTCTCGGGCGCGTCCGGTGCGGTTGTCCACGCGCCGATCGCTGTGCTATATCCGCCGCGGCGCTGGCGTTCGGTGGGGGCTGTCGGCGCGCGCAGTTTGCAGCAGTCCGGGTCGGACAATCCGAGGAGCCTCATGAGCACGGCCGAGCTCTACGCCGCTTTCGAGTCGAACCCGTCGGACTACAAGGCGTTTGAAGCCTTGATCAAGCAGCTGGTCGCCGATGACGACCGGGTCGAGCTCGAGCGGGTCTTTGGCCGCGTGCCGTCGTGGGCACCCGGGGACTCGCAGAACGCGCTGATTCGCGTGTTGCACCAGGTCGCGCGCACGAGCGACGGGTCGATCGCGTCCTTCCTGCACTACCAGAACGGCTTGATGCTGTGGCAGGAGTACGACGAGCCGCAGAAGGCCGAGATGTCCTTCCGCAAGGTCGAGGAGCCCCCCGAGGACCCGACCCTGCTGCGGAAGTTCTACCTCGAGTACTACATCGCGCAGAACAACTGGCGCCGACTCGAGCAGTTCCTGAGCGATCCCGCCAAGGGTGGGCTCGAGGATCCGATCGAGGTCAAGCGGCTCCTGGGCCAGCTGTCGATCGAGCACGATCAGCCGGACAAGGCCATCACGTTCTGGCAGGGCGTGCTGCAGTCCATGCCCGACGACGTGGAGGCCGAGGGGCACCTCCGCGCCCTGTTCGAGCAGGTCGGCAAGTGGCACGCCATGGTCGACCTCCTCAAGGACAAGCTCGACCGCTCGCAGGACCGCGACGCCAAGATCGCGCTGCTCCTCGAGATGATCGATCTCTACAAGAACAAGATGAACGCTGCCTCGAAGGTCGTCTCGGCCTGGCAGCAGGTGCTCGACATCGACCCGGCCAACGCGACCGCGCTCGACGCGCTCGCCGCCGAGTACACCGAGATGAAGCGCTGGCCGGACCTGGTGAAGGTCCTCCAGCAGAAGGTCGAGCACGAGGACGACCCGCTGCGCCTCATCGCGCTGCACGAGGAGGTCGCCTCGATCATGCTCGAGCGCTTCTCCAACACCGGCGAAGCGATCAAGAGCTACGAGGCGATCCTCGAGCTGGATCCCGAGAACACCAAGGCGATCTCGGTCCTCAAGGACATCTACGAGCAGCGCCGCGACTGGGACAACTACATCCTGGTGGCGGAGCGTGAGCTCGGGCTGCTGCCCGACGGCGACGCCAAGAACAAGGAGTTCGTCGCCCTGGCGCGCCTCGCGAGCGAGCGCATCCGCAAGCCGGCGACGCCGATCGCGCTGTGGGAGCGGGTGCTCAACTTCGACAGCGCCCACGCGGAGGCCCTCGAGCAGCTCGAGCAGCTCTACGAGCGCGAGAAGAACTTCAAGAGCCTCGCGAGCATCCTCGAGATGCGGGTGTCGCTCGCGCCGGACGCGCCGACCCAGGTCGAGCTCCTCGAGAAGCTCGGCGTGGTCACCTCGATCCGCCTCCACGACCAGGACCGGTCGGCCGAGGTCTGGAAGCAGATCCTCGAGCGCGATCCCGAGCACCGCAAGGCCCAGGCCGAGCTCAAGAAGAAGTACGTCACCGAGCACGACTGGGACGGGCTCGAGTGGTTCTTCCGCCAGGGCTACGGCGGCGGCGTCAGCGAGTGGGTGCGGACCCTCGAGACCCAGGCGAAGAGCGTCGACGAGGTGTCCGAGCGGACGACGCTGCTGTTCATGGCGGCGGCGGTCTGGAAGGACGAGCTCGCCGACAACGACGGGCAGCGGCGTTCGGTCAAGAACCTGGAGAGCGTGCTCGAGCTGGCGCCCGATCACGCGGACGCCGCGCGGATGCTGATCCCGATGTACCGCGAGCTCGAGAGCTGGCGGCAGCTGCCGCCGATCTACGACATCGTGCTCGAGGCGAGCGACGACGCGAGCGAGCGGCGCGAGATCCTGCTGGCCCAGGCCGACGTCCAGGAGCACCACCTGGGCGCGCCGGACGCCGCCTTCTTCGCCTACGTGCAGGCGGTGAGCGAGGCCCCGGGCGCGGTCGAGCTCCACCCCGAGCTGCGGCGCCTGGCCGAGGCCTCCCAGAACTGGGAGAGCTACGTCTACGTCCTCCAGGAGGCCGTCGAGCGGGTCGCCGACCAGGACGACAAGATCGACGTCCTGCTCGAGATCGGGCGGATCTATCGCGACTTCCTCGAGGCCCCCGACACGGCGCTGACCTTCTTCAACCGCGTCCTGTCGCTCGACGAGTACAACCGCGCCGCCCTCGACGCGGCCGAGCGCGCGTGGTCCGACACCGACGCGTACGACCAGCTCATCCTGGTCTACGAGAAGAAGCTCCACGTCGCCGAGGGCTCCGAGGAGAAGAAGGAGCTGCTGTTCCGCCTCGCGCGGGTCTGGCGCGAGCGCGCCAACGCCAACGACGAGGCCGAGGCGATCCTGCGCGAGATGCTCGAGGAGTTCGCCGACGACGGCCGCGTCCACGACGAGCTCATCGCGATCTACCTCGAGGAGGAGCGCTTCCCGCAGCTGCACGAGGTGCTCGAGAAGAAGCGCGACGTGCTCGAGATGGCCGGCGCCCCCGCGAGCCAGCTGGCCGACATCGAGTGCGAGCTCGGCATGCTCGTCTACGGCACCCGCGACGACGACGACGGCGTCGGCGCGGCGGTGGACCGCTACCAGGCCGCCCTCGAGCGCGACCCGCACCACGAGGCCAGCGTCGCCCGGCTCGAGGAGCTGCTCGCCGACGCCGCCGAGCGCCAGCGCATCACCCACATCCTCGAGCCCGTCTACGAGAACGGGATGGCCTGGTCGAAGCTCGCCCAGGTGCTCGAGATCCAGCTCCAGCACGCCGTGGCCGACGGCGGCGAGGCCGACCAGGTCCCGCTCCTCGAGCGGCTGTCGCGGCTCTACAAGGACGCCATCGACGACCGCGAGCTCGCCTGGCGCTCCTACGCGCGGCTGTTCGAGATCGAGCCCGAGAACGCCGAGGTCCGCGGCGAGCTGCAGCGCTTCACCGCCGGGCTCGAGCGCTGGGCCCCCCTCGTCGACCTCTACAGCCGCCACGGCGACGCGCCGCTCGACAAGGGCGCCCGCCTGGCCATCAAGCTCGAGGTCGCCCGCACCTGGCACAAGCGCCTCGCCTCCCTCGAGGACGCGCGCGTCTTCTACCACAAGGTCCTCGACGAGGAGCCGGAGCACCAGGAGGCCCTCGACGCCCTCGAGGGCATCTACGTCGACCTCGACCGGGCCGAGGACCTGCTCGGGGTCTACCGCCGCAAGATCGAGCTCTCCGACGACACCGAGCAGAAGCTCGACTACCTGTTCCGGACCAGCGATCTCTTGCGCGACCGCCTCGAGCGCCCCGAGGACGCCATCGCGGCGGCCCGCGAGGCCCTCGACCTGGTCCCGGGCCACCTGCCGGCGATCCAGCGCCTCGACGAACTCTACACCATGTCGGGCCGCTGGGAGGACCTCGGCCGGACCCTCGAGGAGACCATCGAGCTCGTCGCCGACGACACCGAGCGCGTCGTCCTGCTCAAGGTCCGCCTCGCCGGCGTCCACGAGGCCCACCTCGACGATCCGCAGGGCGCCATCGCGATCTACGCCGCGGTCTTCGAGCTCGACCCCGACAACCTCGCCACCGTCGAGGCCCTCGAGCGCCTCTTCGAGGACGACGCCCTCGCCCCCGCCATCGCCCCGGTGCTCCAGCCCTACTACGACCACCGCGGCGACTGGCAGCGCCTCATCGACGTCTACGTCGTGCGCGAGCAGGTCGCCGACGAGGTCACCGAGAAGGTCGACTGGAACTACAAGATCGCCGAGCTCTACGAGCTCCTCGGCGACCTCCCCGAGAGCGCGTTCACGTACTACGAGGCGGCCGCCGCCCTCGACCCCGGCAACGAGCGGACCGTCGACGAGCTGCTGCGCCTCGCGGACGTGCTCGACAACCACGGCGAGCTCATCCTCTTCTTGACCCACGTCGTCGAGGAGATCCCCGACGACGCCCGGCGCATCGAGACGCACCGGACCATCGCCGCCCTCGCCCGGGACAAGACCCACGACGTCACCGGCGCGGAGAAGCAGCTCCGGGCCATCCTCGACATCGACCCCGGTGATCTGCAGGCGACCGACGACCTGATCGCGCTGTACCGCGCCACCGAGCAGCACGACAAGCTCGTCGAGATGCTGCTCCACAAGGCGCCGATGGACATCGACAGCGGCCTGCGCCAGGAGCTCTACGCCGAGGCCGGGCAGATCAGCGCCACCGTGCTCGAGGCCCCCGAGCAGGCCATCGAGATCTTCGAGACGCTCCACGGCCTCGACCCCAACCAGTCGCGGGCGCTCGACGCCCTCGAGGGCCTCTACGAGCGCATCGAGGACTGGGACAACCTGGTCCGCATCTACCGCGAGAAGATCGAGCGCAGCGAGGACGTGGAGACCAAGAAGCTCTTCGCTGGGCTGACGGGGCACGTCCAGGCGGACAAGCTCGAGTCCGCCGACGACGCCATCTTCACCTGGCACCGCGTGCTCGAGTGGGATCCCGCCGAGCTCGAGGCCCTCGGGCAGCTCGACCGGCTCTACACCCAGCAGGGGGACTGGTTCAACCTCCTCGACGTGCTGCGCAAGACCCAGGGGCTCGTCGATCAGCGGGGCTGGGAGGACGCGCAGTTCCGCATCGCGCGCCTGTTCGAGAGCGACGACCAGCTCGCGGACGTGGCCCAGGCCATCGACGCCCACGGGGCGCTGCTCGCGACGAACCCGGCCCACGCCGGCGCGACCGACGCGCTCAAGGCCATCCTGGCCGAGCGCGACGCTTACGAGCACGCCTTCACGGTGCTGCGCCCGGTGCTCGCCGACCGCGGCGAGCACGAGGACCTCTGGGTGCAGTACGAGGTCCTCGCGGGTCACCTCGCGGACGACCCGCACAGGCAGGTCGAGACCCTCCACGACATGGCCCAGCTCGCGGAGCTGCAGCTCGCGGACCCGGAGCGGGCGCTGGGAGCGCAGTCGCGCGCCTTCGCGCAGGACCCGCGCAACGAGATCACGGTCATCGAGCTCGAGCGGCTCGCCGAGGACAACGGCTTCTGGGAGGAGCTCGTCGGCATCTACACCCAGGGCGCCGAGGACACCGAGGACGATCTGCTCGGGCTGCAGCTGCGCCTCAAGGCCAGCGCCATCCTGATGGACCGCGTCGGCGACCCCGAGCGCGCCATCGCCGGCTACGCCCACGTCTACAAGGAGTTCCCGGACAACGCCGAGGCGCTCGCGCGGCTCCACCGGCTCTACGAGAGCCAGGGGATGGCGACCGAGCTCGCCGGCGTGTTGCGCCAGCAGGCCGACACCGCCATCGACATCGACGCGAAGCTCGCCCTCATCGAGAAGCTCGCCCGCGTCTCAGAGGAGCAGCTCCAGGACAGCGACGCCGCCTACGAGGCGTGGCTCGAGATGCTCGACTTCCAGCGCAACTCGCCGCTGGCGGTGAGCGAGCTGCGGCGCCTCTTCGACGCCGGGGTGCACCGCCTCGACATCGGCGAGCGCCTCGAGCCGATCTACCGCGAGCAGGAGCGCTGGAGCGAGCTCGACACGCTGCTCCAGCTCAAGCTCGAGGTCATCAGCGATCCGGTCGACCGGATGCAGCTGCTGCGCGACATCGCCGTCTTGAACCTCGAGCGCCTCGGCAAGCGCCAGGAGGCGCTGACGTGGTACGGCGAGGCCTTCCGCCTCGACCCCGAGGACGAGGGGCTGCACATCCAGCTCCGGAGCCTGGCCGAGGAGACCGGCCGCTGGGACGACCTGCTCATCATCCTCCTCGAGAGCGCCGAGGCGTGCGCCGACGAGGACCGCAAGCTGGCCCTGTGGCACGCCGCGGCCGAGGTCGCCCGAGACCAGCTCGGGATGCCCGACGAGGCCGAGCGCATCTACCGCACGGTGCTGGCGACCGACGAGAGCAACCTCAAGGCGCTGCAGGCCCTCGACGCGCTCTACACCGGGAGCGAGCGCTGGCTCGACCTCGAGCCGGTGCTGGTGACCGAGTGCGCCGCCGACGACCTGTTCGACGACGAGCGCGCGCGGCTCCTGGTGCGCCTGGCCGAGCTCTACCGCGACCGCCTGGGCGACGTCCCCAAGAGCGTCGAGGCGTGGCGCGCGGTGCTCGAGCTCAACGACATCCACGAGCCGGCGCTCAAGGCGCTCCAGGCCATCTACACCGACGGCGATCAGCTGCCGGAGCTGTTCGAGATCCTGCAGCGCCTCTACGATATCGCCCGCGACGACCGCGAGCGCGTCGAGTACGCCTCCGACATGGCGCTCATCGCCGAGACCGCGCTCGATCAGCCGGACAAGGCGATCGAGCTGTGGGAGGACGTGCTCGTCATCGCGCCGGACCACCGCGAGGCCGTCCACGAGCTGCAGCGGCTGCTCCTGAGCCACGAGAAGTGGGCGCCGCTCGCCGAGGCCTACGAGCGCGAGCTCCGGATGGGGGTCGAGGACCCGGCGCGCCGCCTCGAGCTGCACAAGCTCGCCGGCCGCCTGTGGCAGCGCACCCTCGACGACCCGTTCCAGGCGCAGACGTCGTGGCAGCGCGCCCTCGAGGAGGATCCCCAGGACAAGGACGCCCTCGACGCCCTCCGCGCCATCCACAAGGAGTCCGGAAACGACGTGGCCCTCGGTGAGATCATCGAGGCCTCGCTCCAGAGCGAGCACTACGGCGTCGACCAGCAGCTCGCCCTGTGGCGGCAGCTGGCGAACCTGCGCACCGAGGTCTTCGCCGACGCGAACGGCGCGATCGAGGCGTGGCGCTCGGTGCTCGAGCTGTCGCTCGGCGACGCCGAGGCCATCGCGCAGCTCGAGCTGCTCTACGAGAGCGAGGGCCGCTGGGACGACGCGGTCGCGCTCTACAAGATCAAGCTCGACGTCATGGAGGGCGACGACGCCCGGCTCGAGACCTGGGTCGCCCTCGGGGCCATCCAGCAGGAGAACCTCGGCGACGTCGAGGCGGCGGCGGAGACGTACCGCGACGTCCTGACGTGGCGGCCGGAGAACCTCGAGGCCAGCCGGCGCCTCGAGGCGATCTACGAGCAGACCCAGAACTGGAACGCCCTCGGGACGCTGCTCCTCGAGCGCAACGACCACCTCGACCACGCCGAGGAGCGGCTGCTCAACCTGCAGCGCCTGGCGACGATCTACGAGGACCGGCTGGGCCAGCCCGACTCGGCCTTCCTGGTGCTGCAGAAGGCCAACCAGGAGATGCCCGAGGAGACCTCGGTCATCGGCGAGCTCGAGCGCCTGGCCGGTGTCACCGGCCAGTGGCGGGACCTCTACGAGGTGTACGAGGCCACCCTGCCCCACGTCGAGGGCGACGGCGCCCTCGAGCTGATGCTGAAGTCGGCGCGGGTGACGCGCCAGGAGCTCGCCAACCCCGAGCACGCGATCGGGCTCTACGAGCGCGTGCTGGAGCACAACGAGGAGAACGAGACGGCGCTGCGGGCGCTGGTCGAGCTCAACGAGCAGGGCGAGCACTGGGCCGCCCTGGTGCCGGCCCTGGCCGGGCTCGCCGAGGTCACGCCGGACTACGGCGAGAAGCTCGCGCTGGTCAAGCACATGGCGGAGGTGTGGGAGACCCGCCTCGGCTCGCGGGACAAGGCCGTCGAGGCCTGGAACCAGCTCCTCGAGCTCGACGAGATGGACCGCGGGGCGCTGGCCGCGCTGCAGCGGCTCCACGTCGAGCGCCAGGACTGGACGGCGCTCATCGACGTCCTCGACCGGATCAGCGTGCTCGAGCCCGAGCGCGAGGGCGAGCTGCGGCTCGAGGTCGCCGGCATCCTGGAGCTCCACCTCGGCCGCGCCGAGGAGGCGATCGACGTCTACGAGGACGTGCTCGCCTACGACATGAACAACGTGGTCGCGATGGAGCGCCTCGAGGCGCTGTACGGCGAGCGCGAGGACTGGTCGAAGCTCGTGGACCTCTACGAGCGCGCCTTCAACGCCGCGCAGGACGACGACCAGCGCGTCAAGATGGCGCGCAACATCGCGCTCTTGCAGGAGGCGGTCTTCGATGACCCGCGGGCGGCGGCTGACGGCTTCCACCGCATCCTGCTCATCCGCCCCGACGACGAGGCGGCGTTCGAGTCGCTCCAGAAGATCTACACCGACGGGCGCGACTGGGACGACCTCATCAACCTCCACGAGGCGCGCTACAACTCGGCGGATGCGGTCGATGGCCGGGCCGACGCGCTGTTGGCGATGGCGCTGGTCTACCGCGACCAGCTCGACGACATCGACAACGCCAAGGACATGTTCGAGCGCGTGCTCCACGAGCGGCGCGGGGACGCCGTGGCGCTCGACGCCCTCGACGCCATCTACCGCCAGCAGGAGCTGTGGGAGCAGGTCATCGAGAACGCCGAGCACAAGCTCGAGTTCGAGCGTGACCCGGCGGCGCGGGTCGCGCTGCTGTGCGATCAGGGCGACGTCACGGCGCGCGAGCTCGGCGACAGCTACCGGGCCGCGGCCAGCTACCAGCGCGTGCTCAAGGAGCAGCCGGGCAACCCGACCGCGGTCGAGGCGCTGCTGCGCATCTACCGCAGCGAGGAGCGCTGGGACAAGGTCGTCGAGGTGCTGCAGCACAAGCTCGCCAGCGCGGCGAGCGACATCGACCGGGCCGACATCCAGGTCGATCTGGCCGAGGCCTACAGCCAGAAGCTCGGTCAGCCCGAGGCGGCGGTGAGCGCGCTCGAGGCGGCGGCGCAGCTCGATCCCGAGTCGCGCCGGGCGCTCTGGACGCTCGCCGAGCACTACATGCGGACCGAGGAGTGGGTCAAGGCGATGCCGCTGCTCGACCCGCTCGTCGACAAGCTCGACGGTGACGCGGACAAGGAGCAGCTCTGCCGGGTGCACAAGCACCTCGGCCTGTGCGCCGAGCAGCTCTACCAGTTCGAGCGGGCCCTCGACGAGCTGGGGACGGCGGCCTCGTTGATGCCGCCGGACCGCGAGACGCTGACGGCGTTGGCGCGGCTCCACTACAAGAAGGAGAACTACCGCGAGACCGAGCGCTACCTCCAGGAGGTCGTCGAGAAGTACAAGCCCGACCTCTCGAGCGACGAGCTCATCTCGCTCTACATGCAGCTCGGCGAGTCCGCGCTGAAGCTCGGCCACATCGAGAAGGCGCAGCAGCACCTCCAGAACGTCGTCAAGCAGGAGCCGCACAACGCCGACGCGCTCACGCAGATCGTGCAGGTGCTGCAGGCCCACGGGGACTGGAAGGACGCCATCGGCTACATGGAGCAGCTGCTGACGCTCAAGGCCGACGACCTCGAGCGCTTCCAGCTCCAGCTCGCCATCGGCGAGATCTACGACCAACGGCTCCAGGACCGCCACAACGCCGCGCTCGCCTACCGCGCGGCGCTCGAGCTCAACGTCTTCCCGAAGGAGCCCGCGCTCAAGCTCGTCGAGCTGGCGGTGGCCGACCAGGACTACGTCGAGGCGATCCGGCACCTCAACCGCCTCATCACCCTCGAGGAGGACGCCAAGCGGCGGGCGCAGTTCGCGTTCACGGCCGCGGTCCTGTACCGCGACCAGCTCAACGACGCGACCCAGGCGGTCAAGTACTTCAACCTGAGCCTCGACAACAACCTCACCAACCTCAAGGCCTTCGAGACGATCGACGCGATCCTGACCGCGGCCAAGGAGTGGAAGCCCCTCGAGCAGAACTACCGGCGCATGATCCAGCGGGTCCAGAAGGTCGCCGGCGAGTGGGAGGACGCGCCGAAGCTCCTCTTCATGCTCTACAAGAACCTGGGCGAGATCTATCGCTCGCGGCTCAAGCGGCTCGACTACGCCATCAGCGCGTTCGAGCTGGCGCGCAAGCAGCGCCCGCGCGACGAGGCCACCCGCGAGATCCTCGCGAGCCTCTACGAGCTGACCAAGGACGGGGCCCCGCGCGCCATCGAGAACCACCGCTTCCTGGTGCAGCAGCGCCCGGACCGGTTCGAGAGCTACCACCGTCTCGTGGCGCTGTTCAAGAAGGTCGGACAGGCCGACAGCGCCTGGGCCGTCGCCGGGTTGCTGACGACGCTGGGGCAGGCCAACGAGCAGGAGCGACACTTCTACGAGACCTACCTCTCGCAGACGATGTCGGAGCCGCAGCGGGTCATCGACCACACGATGTGGATGCAGAGCGTGATGTCGCGCGGCGAGGACCCGGAGCTCGGCCGCATCTTCGAGCTCATCTACGTCGGCCTCGGCAAGAACCTGGCGTCGAAGCGCGACAAGGACTTCAACCTCAAGAAGAAGAGCAAGCTCGATCTGTCCGAGGGGCTGGTGGTGTGCTCGGCGGCGCGCTCGGTGGCGCGCATGTTCGGGCTGCAGCCGCCGGACATCTACCGCGGGGATGACGCGACGGGCATCGAGATCCTGCCGACCAACCCGCCGTGCCTGCGGCTCGGGACCGACATGATGTCGGGGCGCTCCGACAAGGAGCTCGCCTACTTCATCGCGAAGTACCTGACCTACTTCCACCCGAGCCACATCATCGCGACGCTCTACGGACGCGAGGCCCTCGACCACCTGTACATGGCGGCGGCGAGCCTGGTCGACCCGAACTACCAGCTCATCCTGCGCGACGACCTCGCGCCGTCCGAGCAGCAGCTCATCGCCCAGACGGTCGGCGACCTCAAGCAGATCCTCGAGAAGTCGATGCCGCCCGAGGTGCGCCAGCAGCTGACGGCGGTGATGCAGAGCTTCTGGAGCCGTACCCCGGCGCCGGACATCGGCCGCTGGCATCGCCACATCGAGCTGACCGCGAACCACGCCGGGCTCGTCGCCTCGGGCGACGTGGCGCTGGTCGGGCACCTCATCAAGAGCGAGAGCGTGGGGCTGTCGAAGCTCAAGAACTCCGAGAAGCTCAAGGAGATCGTGCAGTACGTGATCTCCGAGCCGTACCTGCTGCTGCGCCGGCAGCTCGGGGTCGGCATCGACTACAGCGAGCTGCTCGGGTGACGACGCCGGATCCCCCGGTCGACCTGGGTCGGCCGGGGACCCTCTACGTCGTCGCGACGCCCATCGGGAACCTCGACGACATCACGCTGCGGGCGATCCGGGTGCTGCGCTCGGTCGACCGTATCCTGTGCGAGGACACCCGCGTCACGCGCGTGTTGTGCGACCACCACGGGGTGCGGGCGCCGCTGCTGCGCCACGACGCCCACACCGAGGCCCGGAGCGCCGCCGGGGCGATCGCCCTGCTTGAGGCGGGCGAGCGCTTGGCGCTCGTCAGCGACGCGGGCACCCCGGGGGTCAGCGATCCGGGCCAGCGCTTGGTCCGCGAGGTCACCGCCGCCGGCTTCCCGGTGGTCCCGATCCCCGGAGCCAGCGCCCTGACCACCGCCATCAGCGCGAGCGGCGTGGGCGCCACCGGCTTCACCTTCGGTGGCTTCCTCCCCAAGGCGCGCGGCGCGCTGACGACGCTGCTGAGCGGCCTCCCACCGGGCACACACGCGTTCTATGTGCCGGCGCGCGATCTCCCGACGGTGTGCGCCCTGGCCGCGACCGTCCCGACGTTCTCTCAGCTCGTCGTCGGCCGCGAGCTGACCAAGACCCATGAGACGTTCTATCGCGGGGCCCCGGCGGCGGTCGCGGCCGCGATCGCCGCCGACGCCGACGCCGTGCGCGGCGAGGCGGTGATCATCATCGTGGCCGAGGCGCGGGGGGTCGACGACGACGCCATCCGCGCGGCGCTCGCGGCCGCACGCGCAGGTGGCGCCTCGCTCAAGACCGCCGCCGCCGACGTCGCCGACGCCCTCGGCGTCAGGAAGCGCCGGGTCTACCAGCTCGGTCTCGAGGACTGAGGGGGTTGACGCGCCAAGGGGTCGTTCAGGCCGTGCCCCACAAACGTCAACATTGTTGCCCCCCCTCTGCGCTCCGCGCCCCAGGACATTGATCCAGGGCCGAGCTGGCTCCGCCACCGGATCAGTCTCGCTAGGACCCCAATCAAAACGCAGCGAAGCGAGTTTTGATTGAGGTGTCCTAGTGCTATAGGGCACCGATGAACGACGACTCCCCCTGGAGAGGCTGCCCGCTGGCCGTGGTCGATGTCGAGACCACCGGCCTCGATCCCAAGGTCGACCGCGTCATCGAGATCGCCGTCATCCACATGCAGGACGGCGCGGTCACCGACAGCTTCGCGAGCCTCGTGAACCCCGATCAGGAGATCCCCGACGAGGTCGTCCGCATCACGGGGATCCAGCCCGAGCAGGTCACGACGGCTCCCCGCTTCGCGACGATCGCGGCGGAGGTCCGCGCCCGCCTCGAGGGCCGCGTCCTCGTCGCCTACAACCTGCCCTTCGACCGCGCCTTCATCGTCGCCGAGCTAGACCGGGCCGGGCTCGACCTCCCCGAGGTCGTCCCGATCGATCCCCTCGTCTTCATCCGCGAGCTGCACAAGAACCAGGGCTCCAAGCGCCTGAGCGCGGCCGCCGAGCGCCTCGGCATCAACCTCGAGAACGCCCACCGCGCCAAAGACGACGCGGAGGTCGCCGGCCACGTGCTCTACGCCCTCGCGGCGCAGCTCCCCGAGCGCCTCGGCGACCTGCGCCTGCTCCAGGGCCAGTGGGAGCAGCAGCAGCAGAACGACATGGCGGGTTGGAAGAACCGCCGCGGCGGGTCCTTCGACGGCGGCGGCGTCGGCGGCGGCTTCGCCCAGGAGCGCGGCAACGCCCTCGGCCCCGCCTACATCTATGGCGATGACACCGACCCCGTGCGCTACATGTTCGTGCACCTGCCCGACGCCGGGGCGCGGCGCAACTGACGCGTCCACGCCGTCACCTCGGTTGCAACCGGTGTCCGGCGTCCGTTGACGTCACCGGACGCGCCGTCTATCTTCCGCGCGTTCTCTAGCGCGCCCGCCGCGCACGTGGCCCGAGTCGGGTCACCTTGCATCCCCGCTCACGCCAACGACTCCTGTGGAGGAATCGATGACCCGCTTCATTGGACTTACCCTGCTCGCCCTCTCCCTCACCTTCGCAGCCTGCGGCGGCAGCGACACCAAGAAGGACGAGCCGGCCCCCACGCCGGTCGCTCCGGTGGCGACGATGTCGCCCGACCAGGCCCTGATCGGGACCTGGCAGGACGGCAGCAACACCTTCACCTTCGGCGCCGACCGCAGCTTCCGCTGGATGCAGGCCCGCCCGTGCGGCGCGCCGCCGTGCCCGACGACCACCTCGACCGGCACCTACGAGCTGCGCCACGGCCAGATCAAGATCACCCTCGACGGCGCCGACGAGATGATGAACATGTCGTTCAACGCCGACCAGTCCCAGCTCATGCTGCAAAGCAACAAGCGCAGCCAGAACTGGGGCCTGATGCGCGGCAACTGATCGCCGTGAGGTGATGCGAGGCCCGCGTCTCGCATCTGCGAAGAGCCAGGAAGGCAGCCGCGAGGCTGCCTTCTTGCGTTGTGACCGAGGACACCGGTCGAGGACGGAGCGCCGTGCGGACCCATGTCGACCGCGGAGGGACCTTCACCGACGTCGTCGTCGTCGACGACGACGGCCGCGTCCGGGTGCGCAAGGTCCCGTCGGACGTCGCCGTGGTGGGAGAGCTGGCCCAAGGCGCGCTAACCTTCGGCACGACGGTCGCCACCAACGCGCTCCTCGAGCGCCGCGCCGTCCCGACGGCGCTCTTCGTGACCGAGGGCTTCGGCGATCTGCCGTGGATCGGCGACCAGGCGCGGCCGGACCTCTTCGACCCCGACGCGACCTGGCCGCAGCCGCTCGTCGCGCGCGTGTTCGAGATCCGCGGCCGGATCGACCGCGACGGGATCGAGATCGAGCCCCTCGTCCTCCCCGCTGGTGTCGACCTCGACGGCATCGAGGCGGCCGCCGTCGTCCTGGTCAACAGCCACCAGAACCCGGCCCACGAGCTGGCGGTCGCCGCGGCCCTGCCCCTGCCCTTCGTCTCCCTCGGCCACCGCGCCTCCCCGGAGCTCGGCTACCTCGCCCGGCTCGAGACGGCGCTCGTCGACGCGGCGATCACGCCGGTGCTCCAGGCGGCCATCCGCCGCGACGCGATCCCCGCCGACGCGCTCGCCGTCCGCTCCGACGGGAGCCTCTGCCCGGCCCACAGCCTGCGCGCCCCCGACGCGGTGCTGTCCGGCCCCGCGGGCGGCGTGCTCGCCGTCGCCGAGGTCGCCCGTCAGGCCGGCTTCGCCCACGCCGTCGGCCTCGACATGGGCGGCACCTCGACCGACGTCTGCCGGGTGGACGTGGGCTCGCTGCCCCGCCGGGAGGGCGAGCTCCGCGTCGCCGGCGTGCGCCTGCGACGCCCGATCCTGGAGGTCGAGACCATCGCCGCCGGCGGCGGCTCGATCCTCGCCGGCGACGCGCTCCACTTCACCGTCGGCCCGGCCTCGGCCGGCGCCGATCCCGGCCCCCAGTGCTACGGCCGCGGCGGCCCCCCGACCCTTACCGACGCCGCCCTCGCCGCCGGCCTCCTCGATCCGGCCGCCTTCCCGCTGCCGCTCGAACCGGGCGCCGTCTCGCTGCCCGGCCCGGCGGAGGCGTTTCTGACCATCGCCCGCGAGGCGATGGCCCAAGCGATACGCCGCATCGCCACCTTCCGCGGGGTAGACCTGGCCCGCCACGCGCTCGTCGCCTACGGCGGCGCTGCGGGGCAGCACGCCGCCGCGGTCGCCGAGCGCCTCGGCCTGACCACCGTCCTCGTCCACCCCTGCGCCGCGGTCCTGTGCGCCTGGGGCCAGGGCCTCGCACGCCGCGAGGAGAGCGCCGTCGCCGCCCTCTGGGCGCCGCTACCCGCGGGCTGGGTGGACGCGCGCGCGACCCTCACCGCGCTCGAGGCCGGCCTCCCCCGCCTCGGCGCCGCGACCTGGCTCGTCGAGCTGCGCCACGTCGGCGCCGACCACGCCCTGCCCCTCACCGTCACCTCGGACGACGACGCCACCTCGCTCCTCGCCCGCTTCGACGCCGAGCACCGCGCCCGCTACGGCTTCACGCGCCCCGGTCACGCCGTCGAGGTCGTCAACGTCCGGGTGCGCGTGACCGCCCCCGCGCCCGCCGCGGTCACGGTGGACGACGACCCGTGGGGCCTCGGCGCGGCCACCGTCCGCGGGCCGCGCCTCATCACGAGCCCGACCACCGCCGTCCACGTCCCCGCCGGCTGGAGCGCACGCCGCGCCGACGGGCTGCTGCGCCTCGAGCGCGACGCCGACGAGCACCCCGCGGCGCTCCACGCCACGACCGTCCCGCCCCGCGCCGACCCCCGCTACCCGCGCGACGTCGAGCTCTGGAAGAACCGCTTCCAGGCGGTCGCCGAGGATGCGGGCGGCGTGCTCCAGCGCCTCGCCCGCTCGGTCAACATCAAGGAGCGCCTCGACTTCTCCTGTGCGATCTTCGACGCGGCCGGCCGCCTCGTCGCCAACGCCCCCCACATCCCGGTCCACCTCGGCGCCATGGGCGAGACGGTGCGCGACCTGCTCGCCCGTCACCCCGACGTCGGCCCCGGCCAGGCGTGGCTGTCGAACGACCCGGCCGCAGGCGGCTCCCACCTCCCCGACCTCACCGTGACCACCGCCGTCCTGCACCAAGGTCACCGCTGGTTCGTCGCCTGCCGCGGCCACCACGCCGACGTCGGCGGGCTCACCCCCGGCTCGATGCCCCCGGGGTCACGGACCCTCGCCGACGAGGGGGTCGTGCTGCGCCAGGTGCCGCTCATCGACCCGGGCGGCGGCCTGCGCGACCTCCGCCCGCTGCTCGTCGGGTGCCGTCAGCCCGAGACGGTCATCGCGGACCTCGAGGCCCAGATCGCCGCCAACGCCCACGCCGCCAGCCTCCTCGCAGGCCTTGGCCCCGCCCCGCTGATCGACGCCTGGATGAGCGAGCTCCACGCGGTCGCCAGCGACGCCGTCGGCGCGCTCCTCGATCGGCTCGACGACGGCGTCGCCGACGACGACCTCGACGGGATCCCGCTGCGGCTCGCGCTGACGATCGAGGGCGGCCAGCTCCACGTCGACCTGCGCGGGACCGGCGGCCCCCACCCCGGCAACCTCAACGCCCCGCCCGCGGTCGTCCGCGCCGCGGTGATGTACGCGCTGCGGGTCCTCGCGGCCGCGCCGGTCCCGCTCAACGAGGGCTGCCTCGAGCGGGTGCGCCTCACCCTCCCGTCCCCGTCGATCGTGGCGCCGCCAGCCGACGCCGCGGTCGTCGGCGGCAACGTCGAGACCTCCCAGCGCCTGGTCGACCTGCTGTTGCGCGCGGCGAGCGCCCGCGCGGCCTCCGCGGGCACGATGAACAACCTCGCCCTCGGGGGCGCCGGGTGGTCGCTCTACGAGACCCTCGGCGGCGGCCTCGGCGCGTCCCGGGCCGGCCCCGGCGCGAGCGGCCGCCAGGTCCACATGACCAACACCCGGGCCACCGACGTCGAGGTGCTCGAGGCACGCCTGCCGCTGCGGGTGCGCCGCTTCGCGCTGCGCCCCGGCAGCGGCGGCGCCGGCCTGCATCGCGGCGGCGACGGCCTCGTCCGGGAGCTCGAGGTCACCACGCCGGCGACGGCCACGCTCCTCGCCGCGTGGCGCCCCGCCGGCGCTCCCGGCCTCGCGGGTGGAGGCGCCGGCGCCCCGGGATACGCCGAGCGGCTCGACGGCGGGCGCTGGCGCCCGTGGACCGGCGCGCCCATCACGCTGGCGCCGGGCGACCGCGTCCGCGTCTTCACCCCGGGCGGCGGCGGCTTCGGCCCCGCGCCCCTTCCAGCTCAGGAGCCCCCCGAATGAACGCCGTGACCACCGACCGTGAGGCGCTCGTCGCCGCGATGCGCGAAGACCCCCGCCTCGGCCCCCTGCTCGCCCGGGTCGACGCCGCGATGGACGACGACCCCGGCCACGACCTCGCCCATGTGCTCCGGGTCGCCCTGTGGACGCTCCGCATCGGCGCCGACACCATCGACCCGGACGAGGGGGTCGCGGCCGCCCTGCTCCACGACATCGTCAACGTCCCGAAGGACTCGCCGGACCGCGCCCGGGCCAGCGAATTGTGCGCCGCACAAGCGCGCTCCTGGCTACCGGAGCACGGCTTTGGCGCAGAAGCCATCGAACGAATCGCCGACGCCATCCGCGACCACAGCTTCAGCCGTGGTGCGGTGCCACAAGGCCCCCTCGGCCAGGCGCTGCAGGACGCCGACCGCCTCGAGGCCCTCGGCGTCATCGGGCTCTTTCGCTGCGTCTCGACCGGCTCTCGGATGGGCGCGCGCTACTTCCACGACGCCGATCCGTGGGGGCGGCGGGGCCGGTCCCGGGACGACCGCGCCTACTCCATCGACCACTTCTTCGAGAAGCTCCTCGGCCTGCACGCGACGATGAACACCGCCGCCGGGCGCGCCGAAGCCCTGCGCCGCACCGAGTACCTGCGCCTCACCCTCACCCAGCTCGGCGACGAGATCGGCGAGGCCTACTGACGGCCAGAGGCCGCTCCACGGAGGCGCCGCGGACGAGCGGATTCAATCGATCACGCCGCCGACGGTGACCGCGAAGGACGGGCCGAAGTCGATGCGCTCGACCGACTCGAAGGGCACGTAGAAGGTCATCCCGAGGACGAAGCCCTCGATCCGCAGGTCCGCTCCCAGCCCCACGTAGCCGGCGAGGAAGCCCTCGAGGGTGTTGTCGTCGAGGTTGATGAGCTGGTCGTCGAAGCCGACGTTCGTCACGCTGCGCTGCACGCCGAGCAGCAGGTAGGGCAGGACCGAGCCGTTCTCGAACCACCCCTCCCAGCCGAGCTGCAGCGCCACGTTCGGCAGCATGAAGTTCTCGTGGTCGACGCGGCGGAACTCGTACGCGCCCCCGTTGAGGACGAAGATCGCCTCGGGGACGTCGACGAAGTTGAGCTCGCCGATGAAGCCGAGGCGCAGCGACGGGTGCTCGATCGGCACGTTGTAGCGGAGGCCGACGCCGAACTGGAACAGGTTCTCGTCGTGCCCCGGTGGGAACTCGAGCACGCCGACGGTGTTCCTGCTGGCCCACGAGAGCGACGCGTAGCTGACCTGGCCACCCAGCTCGAGGCCGGGCGCGGCGCCAAAGTACGCGCTGGCGCCGACCTGGAAGTCCGGGATGAAGACCCCGGGGTCACCGACCTCGGTGAAGAGGTCGTCGATGTCCACGACGCCGTCGCTTGCTCGGATGGCGTTGAGGTGACCGGCCAGCCGGACCTCGCCCTTGGCCAGCTCGCCGCCGGTGCGCGCCGGCGCGGCGGCCCCGGGGATGAAGGCGCTGCGACGGATCACGGTCTGCGGCGCGCACGCCGAGGCGAACAGCGGGGCGACGAGGATCCCGAGGAGGGCGACGCGAGGTAGGACAGGGGACATGAGACCTCCGGGGTGGCGACGCCGACTCGTCATAGCAAGGAGCGCGCCAGCGTCCGGGGCGCGGCGCGAGCGCGCCAGGCACCGAGCTCGAGGCCCAGTCTCGGCGGCCGCGCTGTCCTCTTGGAGCGGCATTACTCCACCCTCCGGTTGGGGTGTCAACGCGCTCACCACCCCGCCGAGTCGCCCGCGCGACCGGCGCTCACCGCGGCGGCACGTGACGGTAGCGGTCTCGGAGCGCGGTCTGGCGGCTCGTCAGCGGCACGCTCCGGCCGTGGATCCAGAGCCCCTCGACCCGGGTGCTCAGCTCGAACGGGTCGCCGCTCCACAGCACCAGATCCGCGATGGCGCCCGGGGCGACCCGGCCGTGGTCCGCGAGCCCGAAGACCTCCGCCGGGACCCGGGTGACCGCGTCCAGCGCCGCCGCGTGTGACAGCCCGCCGCGCACCGCGTTGCCCGCGAGCTGTCGGAGCTTGCGCGCGCCGTGGCTCGAAAACGTGCTGAACATCACCGCTACCCCCGCCGCGTGCAGCAGCGCCGCGTTGTCCGGGCGCGCCGCCAGCTGATCGAAGCTCCCAGGGCCATAGGTCAGCGGGTCGAGGATGACCGCCACCTTGCGCTGAGCCAGGGCGTCGCGCACGAGCCACGCCTCGGCGCCGCCGGCGATCACCAGGCGCAGCGGCGTCCCGGCCGTCATCCGCAAGAGGCCCTCGATGTCCGAGGCCCGATCCACGGTCACCACCAGCGGCAGCTCGCCCTTGGCGACGGGCAGCAGCGCGGCGAGGTCGAGGCGCGGCGTCAGAAAGCCCGGCGTCTGGTTCTTCGCCCACTCCCGCTGACGGGTGGCGAAGTCACGCGCCTCCCGCAATGCAACATCAATCGTCTGAAACGCCGATGCTCGCGACTCTTGCCTTGGCCCGAGGCTCGCGTGCATCGCAACAGGCGCGCGCTGGATCGCGGTCCCCTGCCGGGCGCCGACGAGGTCGACCCAGAAGGACCGCCCGCTGATGACGCCGCCCGACGGCACGCTGATGGCCGAGGTCACGCCCTCGAGGCGCGTGACCCCGATGAGCGACGAGCGCGGGTTGTAGGCGAGGTCCGCGCGCACGGACGCGCGGATCTGCCCGGACGGGTCCTGAAAGGGCGCCCGAAGATCGGTGTCGACGGTCGGCGCTTCCAGGTCGACCTCGACCAGCCCGAGCCGGGTGTAGGGGTCGACGAGCCCGGCGGTCAGCACCCTCCCAGCCCCGGCGATCACGTCACAGCCCGGCTCCGGCTCCCCGCCGGCGAGGATCCGCACCGCCGCGACGCGGTCGCCACGCACGACGACGTCGACGACGCGATCACCCGCGCCGTCGGACAGCGTCACGCCGCGGATCAGGGCGCACGGCGGGCCCGCGGTCGACGGCGGCCCGGCGCCCTGGGCGGCACCGGCGGTCAGCGCCACGCCGAGGAGCGAGCTCAGCCGCAGCGCGTTCACTCCCCCACCTCCTGGCCGAGCTCGAGGTCGCTCCACGGCGCGCTCGACGCGTCCACGTCGATCACCCGCAGCCCGTCGACGTAGACCCAGCGGGCGCGGGCGTAGACGCTGAACGGGTCCCTATCCCAGACGACCAGATCGGCGCGCTTTCCGACCTCGAGGCTCCCGACCTCGCCGTCGATCCCGAGGGCGCGGGCCGGGTTGAGGGTCACCCAGCGCAGGGCGTCGTCGTCGGTCAGCTTCACGCCGGCGGCCCGGCCGCTCGCCAGCGCCTTGGCGGCCTCCTGATTGAGCCGCTGGATCCCCTCGCCGGAGTCCGAGTGGACGATGGCGTCGCCGCCGGCCTCGGCCACGAACGCCAGCGTCTCGGGGATGCCGTCGTAGGCCTCCAGCTTGAAGCCCCACCAGTCGGCCCAGGTGGCGACGGCGATGTGGCGCGCGGCCAGGATGTCGCGGATCTTGTACGCCTCGAGCGCGTGGTGGAACGCCTTCACGGCGACGCCGAACTCGTCCGCCGCCGCCAAGAACGCCAGCATGTCGTCGGCCCGATAGCAGTGGACGTGGACCAGCGCCCGCCCCTCGAGCGCCGCCGCCAGCGTCTCCATCTTCAGGTCCCGCGCGACCTCCGCGGCGGCCTTGCCCTTGTTGTCCCTGAGCCACTTCTGCGCGTCGGCGAAGGCGGCCCGGTGGCCGGCGATGTTGCCCATGCGGGTCGATGGCCCGCCCTTGCCCCCGTAGACGCGCTTGGGGTTCTCGCCGCACGCCATCTTCACCCCGTCGGGCGCCCCCGGGAAGCGCATCGCCCGCGCCCCGCGGGCCGGCCGCAGGTGCACCGTCACCCCGCGTCCCCCGATCAGGTTCGCCGACCCGGGCAGCGCCTGGAGCGTCGTCACCCCGCCCCGCGCGGCCCGCTCGAGCCCCGGATCCTGCGGCCAGAACCCGTGCTCGGCCCAGACCTGCGCCGTGTTCGGGGCGGTCGCCTCGTTGACGTCGTCGCTCCCGCGCAGGTGCGGCGACGCCATCACCCCGAGGTGGGAGTGCACGTCGATGAGCCCCGGGGTCACGAACCGCCCGGCGACGTCGAGCACCGTCCCCTTGGGCGCCGGCGCCTTCCCGGCCCCGAGCGCCTCGATCCGGCCGCCCTCGACGACGACGTAGCCCGGCGCGTAGCGCTCGCCGGTCGCCGTGAGGACCGTCCCCCCCTCGAGGGTGAAGGGGCCGCCGACCCTGGCGTCCGGCGCCTCCACCGACGCGTGGGCCCGGGCCTCGAGCGCCTCGAGCGGCGTCGGCGCCGCGGGGTCGGAGGTCGCCCCCGGGTCGACCGTCGCTGGCCGCGTCACGCAGCCCGCGGCCCCCAGCGCCAGGACCGCCGCCCATTGCACCGCAGCACGACTCATCTCACCACCGCCTCATCCGGATACGTCACGCATCTTGCACTGCAAGATCGCCGGGCGCGAGCGGGCGCGGCGCCCACCGAGAGCGCGCGCCGCCTCCGCCGCCAGCACCCCACGCGCTCCGTCGGTCAGGAGCCGGGCGGGCGGAAGAAGTTGTTCACGTAGTTCGGCGTGACGTACTCCGGGTCCGCCTCGGCGGCGCAGCGCTCGACGACCGGGGCCGGCCAGTGGATCTGGCCCACACACCACATGTCGAGCCACTTCATCGCCGGGTAGGTCACCTCGTAGACGAGGTCCGCGTAGTGAAAGACCTTCACCGTGGCGTCCGAGGTGCCGAAGCTGTAGTCCTTCCAGTAGTGGACGCCGATCGTGTAGGTGACGCCGTCCTCGGGGACCGAGAGGTTGAGGTTCTCCGGGCCGGCGCCGTCGGTGTCGTCGCGGTCGAGGCTCGGGTCGTCCTGGGCGGCGGGGTCGAAGCTCCCCCACTGCCGCGGGTTGGTGTTCCACCAGAAGACGTCCCATTTGTCGTCGAACCACGGGTCGGGGGAGCCGTCGCCGTCGAGATCGGGGCCGTTGGCGTTCTGATGGGCGAAGTGGAGGTCGAGGTCGGTGCCGTTGCCCTCGCCGCTGTCGGACTCATCGGGGTCGCCGGGGGTGTGCCAGGTGAGCTCGACGTGGATGGCCTGGTCGGGCTGCACGATGACGGTGTACTCGGCGGTCGGGCACTGCGGGCTGCCCGAGGCGTTGCCGCTCTGATCGACCACGTCGAGGCGAAAGACGTAGGTCCCGACGATGTCGACGGCGAACACCGGCTGGGGGTCGGTGGACGCGGGCACGAGCACCGAGGTCGTCCCCGCCGGCGCCGTCCCGTTCTCGGGGCGCGGGCGCTGCCACAGGAAGTCCTTCACCGCGCCGAAGGGGGCGTAGCTCTCCGAGGCGTCGAGGTGGAGCACCGTCTGCGGGATGACCTCCTCGCCCTCCTCGATGTGGATGACCGGCGTCGGGCACTCGACGTCCGAGCCGGCGCCGCTCACCGGGACCTTCACCTCGGCCTCGAAGGCGTTGGAGCCGACGAGCAGCGTCCCCTGGTCGGGGATCGGGACGTTGTCGGCGTCGCGCGGGTTCACGGCGTCGGGGGTGAAGGTCACGTCGATGGTCACGAAGTCGTTGATGGGGACGACGATCGGGGTCGCGGCGCTCGGGCCAGCGGCCGAGCCGCCGCCGAGGTCGCTGAAGTCGAGCCCGAAGTCCGGCGACGAGCCCGGCCCGAAGGCGACGCTCGTGACCTTCAGCGCCTCGGTGCCGCAGCTCTCGAGCTTCACCTGGATGGTCGCGACGTTGCCGACGAGCTTGCCGCCGAAGTCGACCTTGCGCGGGGTGACCAGGATGCACGGGCCGCTCTTGTTGCCGATGAGCGGCACGGCGAGGCCGCTCGACCCGCTCGTCGGGTCGTCGGAGAAGACGAGCAGGTTCCCCTCGGCCGGCGTCGGCGAGTCCGACAGGAACGTCGCCTCGACGGTCCGCGACTCGCCGGCCGGGACCGCGATCGCGTTGGCGAGATCGACGCCGAGGACACCGTCGGGGCCGCTGATGTCGAAGCCGTCGCCGCGCACGCCGAAGCGCCCGTCGCCGGTGATGCGGAAGCCGCTGACGTTGAGGACGCGCGAGCCGGTGTTCAGGAGCGTGACGCTCTTCGCCAGCGGGACAGAGCTCTTGGGGACGAGCCCGAAGTCGACCGGCGAGGGCGTCACGATGAGCCGCGGCACCCCGACGTCGGTCGTCACGACGACCTTCTGGATCTTGGAGACGATGTCGTTGGACTCGAGCACCAGGGTCGCGGTGCGGGGCAGCCCGTCGGTCTGCTTGGTGTAGCGGACCTGGACGTTGACCCCCTTGGGGAGCTCCAAACCGTCGATCGGGAGGATCGCGAAGGGCAGCTCCACCGGCAACGGGAGCAGCTCGAAGGCGGCGCCGAAGTCGTCGGTCGCGCCCGCGGGGACCTCGTACTCGAGGCGCACGTCCTCGAGCTTCAGCGTCCCGGTGCCGCGGTTGAGGAGGCGCACGCTCTTGTAGGCCGGGTCGCCGGGGGACAGCGCCGAGTCGGTGATCTCGAGCGTCTCGTCGCCGGGGTCGCGGCCGAGCTGCGGCGCGTCCTGGATGCAGAACTGATCCCCGGGCTGACACTGGTTACCCCCGGTGTCGTCGGGGCACCCAGCGACGCCCAGCGCCAGCGCCAGCGCGCCAGCGATCTGCAACCCTCGCTGCAACCTTCGCATCTCCACCACCTTGAATGCTCGTCCGGGTCGGAAAGGACTACCATCGGCTCGCCGCCACCACAATCTCGGGGCCGGGCGCTCGGATCAAGCGACGGGTCGCCTCCGGGTGGTTCGTTTTGCCGACCCGCCGCCTGCGGCGCGCCCGTATCGCGCCCGTGGGCCGCCTGGGCGCGGAGATTTTCGCGCTCGGAGCTTGCTTCGAAGCGCGGTGTAGTTCAATTTGGGGGCTGAACGGGGGGTCCTGCGCGCAGTGTCGTCGCTCGGGTGCGGGCGTAGACGTGCAGCGCAGGCGCGACTCTCCTCGGGAGGCGCGCTGGTCGGCAGCGGTCCTCGCCCTCCGGCGGACCGATTGCTCCCCGCTCAGGCCCATGTTACCTTGGCCCTGGGCTGGTCCACTCGCGTCCGAGACGGACGTACAAGCGTCGGGAGACCTCCATGTCGTACTGGGACATCTGGCGAAATAAGCTCGGGCTCGTTCGGGAAGTGCACGTCACGAAGCTCGAGACCACCGCGCTGAACCCGCCCAACCCGGGCCAGCTCGCCACCCTCTCGCGCGAGCAGGGCAAGGCGACGCCGGGGCAGCTCCAAGCCTGGACCCACGGTCAGGGCATCACCACCCCCGGCCAGCTGAACAAGATCGCGCAGCGCAAGGTCACGACCATGGCGCTGATCGCCACGGCCGGGATGGCGCCGATCATCGGCCTCATCGGCCTGCTCGCGCCGCGCCGCGTCACGAAGAAGGAGCTTCAGATCTCCCACTTCGCCCCCAACGCCCCCGGCACACCTGCCAAGGGCGCGGTCGCCGGGCGTCGCGCCTTCGATCCCTATGGCGACTTCAACTTCGTCGTCGAGATCGAGGGCCTCGCGGTCGGGGCGTTCCAGAAGGTGGACGGCCTGAACGTCGACATCGACATGATCGAGTACAAGGACTCGATGGACCCCCACCCGCGCAAGCGCCCCGGGGTCTACCGCTTCGGCAACATCAAGCTCACCAAGGGCGTGATCGCGAACACGTCGCTGTGGGAGTGGTGCCAGAAGATCATGGCCGGCAACATCGAGCGGCGCAACGGCAGCATCCGCATCCTCAACGACGAGGGCGACACCAAGAAGCCCGACGTCAGCTACGACTTCTTCCAGGCCTGGCCGGCGAAGTGGTCGGGGCTCCGCATCGACGGCAAGGGCGGCGCGACCCTCGTCGAGGAGCTCGAGCTCGCCATCGATCACTTCACCAAGGGCAAGTAGCCAGCGCGGGCGACAGCCCGCGACTCCCGACCTGATCCGACGCACCCCGCAGAGGCCGGCCGCAGCAGCGCGCCGGCCTTTGCTTTTGACGCGCTCGCTTCGGCGGCGCCTCGCCGGAACGGCTCAGCCATCCCCGCGCGGGCTTCGCGAACTCAGCCGGAAGCGGGCGAGGCGGGCGGGGCGCCCACCGTCCGTGTGCGAGAGCACCCTCCTCCGATCATCGGCCGCGAGGCCGATGATCCACGTAGCGAGCTTGCGAGCGTAGTCGCGGTGGGATGCGCGAGTCGTTCCACCGAGGCGCCCCGGAGCGAGCGCATTCGATCAGTCGCGGGCGCATTAGAGAAACGTCAGCGGGTCGATGTCGAGGCCGACGGTCACCCCAGGCGCCAGGCGGCCCTCCCCCCACTCCGCGCGGGTGTCGGTCAGGACCTGGTGCAGGGCGCCGCGGTGGTCGGCGTTGACGAGCACCTGAAAGCGCCAGCGGTGCTTGACCCGCTCGATCGGCGCGGGCTGAGCCGGCATCACCCGGACCCGGCCCTGGTACGGCAGCGCCGCGCTGGTCAGCGCACGCGCTAGCGCCGTCGCTCCCTGCCCGACGTGGGCCGGGTCCTTGCCCGACAACCGAAACAGCGCCAGGTGGGTGGCGGGTGGGAAGCGCCGCGCCACGCGCAGCGGCAGCTCCTCGGCGAGAAACGCCAGCGTGTCGTGGTGCACGGCGTGGCGGATGGCGTACTGCTCGGGCAGGTAGGTCTGAACGAGCACCCGCCCTGGCTTGTCGGCGCGCCCGGCGCGCCCGGCGATCTGGGTCATGAGCTGAAACGTCCGCTCGGACGCTCGGAAGTCGGGGAAGCCCAGGCCGAGCTCGGCCAGCAGCACCCCGACCAGGGTCACGTTGGGGAAGTCGTGGCCCTTGGCGACCATCTGCGTGCCGATCAGGACGTCGACCTCCCCGCCCCGAAAGCGCGCGAGGAGCCGCTCGAGGGCGCGGCCGCGGGTCGTGTCGCGATCCATCCGCGCGATGCGGGCGTCGGGGATCAGCTCGGCGAGGCGCGCCTCGACCTGCTCGGTGCCGAAGCCGACCTCGATGAGCCCGTCCCGGCGGCACTCCGGACACACCGCTGGCCGCGGCCGGCTCTCGTCGCAGAGGTGGCAGACGAGGCGCCCGCGGTGGCGGTGCCAGGTGTAGGTCACGCTGCAGGCCGTGCAGTCGAGCTTCGCGCCGCACTCCTGGCACAAGAGGAAGCTCGCGAAGCCGCGCCGGTTCAGAAACAGGATGACCTGCTCGCGGGCTGCGATGGTCTGGCGCACGACGTCGAGCAGGACCGTCGAGAACAGCCGCTCGGGATCGGCGTAGGCGGCCGAGCGCAGGTCGACCACCTCGACGACCGGCATCGGCCGGTCCATCACGCGCGCGGACAGCGAGATGCGCTCGAGCTTGCCGCGCTCGACGTTGGCCCACGACTCCGCCGACGGGGTGGCCGAGCCGAGGACGACCGGCGCACCCTCGAGGTTGCCGCGCACCAGCGCGAGGTCGCGCGCGTGGTAGCGCGGCGAGGTGTCCTGCTTGAACGACGCCTCGTGCTCCTCGTCGACCACGATCAGCCCGAGGTTCTGGACCGGCGCGAAGAGCGCCGACCGGGCGCCGATCACCACCGGCAGCTCGCCCGCCGCGACGCGCCGCCACTGCTCGTGCCGGGCCTCGGGATCGAGGCCGGAATGCTGCACTGCAATACACTCGCCGAGGCGTGACCTAAAGCGGGCGACGAGCTGCGGCGTGAGGGCGATCTCTGGCACCAGCACAAGCGCGCCCTTCCCCTGGGCCAGGGCGGCCTCGATGATGGCAAGGTAGACCTCCGTCTTGCCGCTCCCGGTGACGCCGTGCAGCAGAAAGCCCCGGTAGCCGCCGAGGGCGCCGCGGACGGTCGCGACGGCAGCCGACTGTGCCGCCGTCAGGGCGGGCGCGGTGTCGGGGGGGGCCTCGAGGGCCTCGAAGGGATCGCGGTGGACGGCGCGGGACTCAACGGCGACGAGGCCGCGGTCGACGAGGCGCCGGAGCACGTCGCGCCCGATCCCGGTGGCGGCGCGGACCTCGTCGACCGTCGGGGCCCCCGGGGCCGCGTCGAGCCAGGCGAGCGCCGCCTCCATCCGCGGCCCCAGGCGCTCGGCCGCGGCCGGGCCAGGCGCCGGCAGCAGGCGCACGCGCTCCTCGATCCGTGCGCGCGGGACGCCGACCTCGTGGGGCGCCGTGTTGGCGAGGCGTGGCGGCAGGAGCAGCCCGTAGCACTCCCCCGGCGGCGCCATATAGTAGTCGCTGATCCACCCAGCGAGGCGCAGCGCCTGACCGTCGACGACCGGGGTCGCGTCGATGACCTGGGTCACCGCGCGCGCGGCGCGCCCGCCGAGGGCCGGCGGGGGCTCCGGGTCGGGCCCCGCGACGATCAGCCCGACCAGGCGGCGCGGGCCGAAGGGCACCTGGACCCGGCAGCCGGGGGCCGCGTCCACGCCGTCCGGCAGGCGATACGTGAAGAGGCCGTCGACCGGGACGGGGACGGCGACCTGGACGTACCCGCCGGTCACAACGTCGTGCCGCGCGGATCCGACTCGGGGGGCGGCGGGGTCACGGGCGCCGGGGCAGACTCGGGCCCGCTGGGCGTCGGGGCAGACTCGGGCGCGGTGACGAAGCGCCGCGCGTCGAGCGGCTCGCCCACCGTGAGGGACTGCAGCGCGAGCGCCACGACCCGGCCGCCGGCGGCGATCTCGACGCGCGCGGG
>PHBI01000024.1 GCA_002841945.1 Deltaproteobacteria bacterium HGW-Deltaproteobacteria-14 | reverse complement strand
GGGGAGGGTGGTGGGTTCGTGCGCGACGGGGGGGCGCCGGCCGAGGAAGCGCGCCGGGTGCAGGTGGCGGATGGCGTGCAGGGCGGCGGCGAGCTCGCCGGCGAGCCAGCGGGCGCCCGCGACGCCGGCCGGGAGGCGCGCGTGGAGCTCGCGCTCGCCGAGGTCGGCGTCGACCTTGCGCTCGCGCAGGGCGTCGAGCAGCGGGCGCGCGAGGTCCACCCCGCGGTCGAGCTGCGCGAGGGGGATGCGCACGCTGTCGTTCGGGGCGACGGCCGGGAAGACGCCGTAGGGCTCGCAGGCTTCCTCGACGCGGTGGACGACCTCGAGCGCGAGGACCGGGTCCGAGCGGTGGATCGCGGCGCGCACGTGGGGGTCGCCCTCGAGGACCCCGGGGCCGGCCCACTGCAGCTGCACCGGGTAGGTCGTGTAGCGGACGGCGTCGGACCCCGCCGGGCGGAAGTTCCCCGAGCGGCCGACGCCGCCGAAGGGCATGGCGCCGGAGGCGCGGTTGGTCGACCGGTTCCAGTTGACGCAGCCGACGCGGGTGTCGCGGTACACCTTCTCGAGCGCGGCCCGGCGGGCGGTGAAGACGCTGACGCTGAGGCCGTATGGGCTCTGGCGCACGACCTCGATGGCCTGCTCGAGGTCGTCGACCACGGTGACGGCGAGGTCGGGGCCGAAGGCCTCCTCGCGGGTGTAGTCGGAGTCGTGGTCGGCGGCGACGCGATGCAGCGACGGGCCGCGCCAAGCGCCGCCGGCGCGGTGTAGGCCTGGCAGGATCACCTCGGCGCCCGCCTCCACTCCCGCGGCGCACAGCGCGTCGAGCTGCGCGCGGTCGGCCAGCGAGGCCATCGGGCCCATGAAGGCGTCGCCGAGCGGGTCGCCGAAGGTCAGCTCGCGCGCGCCCGCGGTCAGGCGCGCGAGGAAGGCGTCGGCGACGCGGCGCTCGACGAGGACGCGGCAGGTCCTGGTGCACCGCTGGCCGGCGCTGAGATAGGCGCCGAGGAGGACGCCCTCGAGGGCCTGGTCGAGGTCGGCGTCGGCGAGCACGATGGCGGCGTTCTGGCCCCCCATCTCGAGGGCCGCGAGGACCTCGGGGCGGTCGACCAGCGCGCGCTGGATCGCATGCCCGACGCGCCACGAGCCGGTGAAGGCGAGCCCGTCGAGCCCGGGGGTGGCGACCAGGGCGCGGCCGACGTCGGCCCCGCCCTGGAGGAGCTGCACGACCGGTGGCAGCCCGGCGGCCTCGAACGCCTCGACGTAGCTCTGGGCGGAGAGCGGCGTGCGCTCGGAGGGCTTGATGACGACCGTGTTGCCGGTGACCAGGGCGGGCACGACGTGGGCGTGCACCAGGTGCAGCGGGAAGTTGAAGGGGCCGATGACGCCGATGACGCCGAGCGGGTGATAGCGGCACTCGCCGTCCACGCCCGGCGGGGACCACGGGCGCACCTGCGGCAGCTGGTGCTCGGCCACCTGATCGATGCGGTCGATGAGGGACTGGGCCTCGGCGCGGCTCTCGCGGATGGGCTTGCCCATCTCGCGGGTGATGGCGCGGGCGAGGGACTCGGTGCGCGGCCCGAGCTCGCGGGCGAGGCGGCGCAGGGCGGCGAGGCGCTCGTCGACGGAGAGGGCGGCCCAGGCGGGGGCGGCGCGCCGGGCCGCGGCGACGGCGAGCGCGGCGTGGTCGGGATCGACGTGGGCCTCGGCGACGGCCTCCCCGTCGGTGGCCGGGTTGACGCTCCGGATCACCGCCGTGCCGGCGGGGCGCACCCAGGTGTTGTCGATGAAGTCGCCGCGCGCTTGATCCATGAGCTCTCTGGGCTGGCCCGTGGTCGGCCCGGCCGCGCCGCGGACAGTATCAGCGACACAGTCCGCCGACAACGCGCGTCGGCGGCGGCGTAACCTCGAGCGCGAGCGCTGTGTTGCGTTGCAGCATGGTGTGTCTTAGAATGCAAGACCACCCGGGCGCCGGGCGCACCCCCATGCCACCTCGCATCTCCCCCATCCGGCTGCTGCCGTTCGTCGTCCTCGCCGCGTGTACCGGCGCGGGTAGCCTCGACACGCCGGGCGCGCGGGTCGCGATCAGCGTCGCGCCCTTCGAGATCCCGACCGTCACCAACGCCGCCTTCCGGCTGACGGTGCGCAACGCCGCGGACGACATCGTGTGGCAACGCAACATCGACGCTGACCGCTACGGCGACGGCCACGGCTCGGTGTCCTACGTCGGCTCGTGCGACGCCGCCTCGAACCCCAACAGGGTCAGCGTCGAGGTGCTCGAGCTCTTCGAGGGGCCCACCGGCGAGCAGCCCCTCGACGTGAACTCCTACGGCCTCCCCGGGGAGATCACCCGCGAGGTCGACTGCGTCGCGGACGAGGACGTCGCGGTCCGCTTCGACATCACGATCCTCATCGATCCCCCGAGCATGCCGGCGTTCCTCTCGGTCGGGGTGGGCTTCGCCAACATCTTCTGCTCGGCCAAGCTCGACTGCGTCGACGCGCACGGGGATCCCCTCAACCTGCTCCACCAGCCCGACGGCAGCCGCGGGCGCACGGCGGTCATGGCGCTCGCCTGCACGGCAGGTGCGGGCAGCGCGACGGTGCTCTACCGCAGCGACCTCGCGATCCACTGCGATGACGGCGCCACGCCGACCCCCAACGTGCTCGACGTGGTGGTCGACCCGACGGCCGGCCCGGGGAACCTCTCGACCGCCGTCGACGGCGGCATCTCGGGCGACCCCGGCGTCCTCTTCGGAGCCGCCGTGAACCTGGGCGACGAGCTCATCGGCGACTACAACAAGGCCTACTGGAACGTCCTGTTCGGCCTCGCGCCGGGGGCCAAGGGGTGCACCCTCACCGCCACCGCGACCGCGTCGGACGGCCGCTGGGCCGGCGACGCCGTCCCCGCCGGCACCGTCTGGCCCTACGTCGCCTGGAGCGTGCCGCTCACCGACGCCGCCGGTGATCTCCTGTGCACCACCCACCCCATCGGCGGCGCGGCCCCCGATCACGACGGCGTCAGCGCCCTCTACACCGACGGCGCCGCGGTGACGTGGGCTCACGTCTACCTCAGCGAAGCCGCGACGAGCCCGACCCCGACCGGCGGCATCAGCGGCGCCCTGACCGCCGCGTCGCCCGGCGTCTGGACCTTCGGCGGCTACGCGGCGGCCTGCGACGGCTACCGCTTCCCGGCCGACGGCCACACCTACAGCGGCGCGACCGGCGACGGCGTCTATCGCGTCGACCCCGACGGGGACGCAGGCGCCATCGCCCCCTTCGACGTCTATTGCGACATGACCAGCGCGGGCGGCGGCTGGACGCTCGTCGCCCAGTCACGCCCCAGCACCGACGCCGGGCAGACGCTGTGCACGGTCGACGCCCTGGGCGCGCTGAACGTGGACGCCGCCACCGTCGCGGCGCCGGCGAAGCTCGCGGACGACGTCATCAACGCCCTCTGGGCCACCGGCCCCGAGCGCTGGGTGTTGGCCAAGGCCGACGTCGAAGGCACCGGCACCGCCGCGGCCTATGACACCCAGTGCGCCCTCGACTTCGCCGCCGACACGACGTGGTCCTCGACGGCCAACCCCGCGGTCTCCGCCCTCGACGGGCGTGGCGTGACCTGCCTCCAGGGCAGCCTCGGAGACAACGCCATCGACGAGACCTGGAGCGCCTACTCCTGCGGCTACGGCTACCACGTCGCCACGGCCGCCGATCACTACTTCATCTTCAGCGCCGCGACGAGCTACGCGTCGGGCAACGGCACCTGCGCCGGGACCGCCGGGCGCTCCTGGCTCTCGACCGGGAACTACGGCTGCAACCTCGTGAAGACCTTCGTCCGCGGGGTCGCGCCCATCCCCCTCACCGGCGGCTTCGTCGCGGGCGATCCGGGGCGCTGGTCCGACGGGTCCGTCGGCGCCTCCTGCCTCGATTATCGCTACCCCGACGCGGGCTACGAGCACCTCGGCGCGATCCGCGACGGCGTGTACCGGGTGGACCCCGACGGTGCCGGCGGCCCCATCGCGCCGTTCGAGGTCTACTGTGACATGACGACGGCCGGCGGCGGCTGGACCCTGGTCGCGCAGTCCCGGCCGGTCACCGACGCCGCCGCGACCCTCTGCACCGCCGCCGCCGTGAGCGCGCTCGACCTCGACGCCGACGGCGTGGCTGGCCCCGCGAAGCTGACCGACGACCTCATCAACGCGCTCTGGGCGACCGGGACAGAGCACAAGGTGCTCGCGCAGGCCGACACCGGCGCGACGGGGACGACCGCGGTCTTCGATCGCGAGTGCATCCTCGACTTCAAGTCGACCCACGCCTGGACATCGCTGGCCGGCGTCTCCTCGCTCGCGGACCTCGACGCGACGACGATCTCGTGCCCGCTCGGCTCCCTCGGCGACAACGTCATCGACGCCGTGTGGGCCTCGGGCTGTGGCTACGGCTACCTGATCAACGCCTCCTACTACTTCAACTACTCGGTCGGGACGAGCTACACGGGCTCCGGCTGCACCGGCGACGCCGGCCGCTCCTGGCTCTCGACGGGCAACTACGGCTGCAACATCGTCAAGACCTTCATCCGCTGACGGTCCCCGCGCTGTGGGCTCCCGCCGCCCGCGCCCCGTGTGCTAAGGTCCGCGCGCGACACACGGAGGGGTGGAGATGGCCCAGCGCAAGGACGACACGAGCGAGATCGAGGCCTACCGCGCGGCGGTGAAGCGCGAGACGCTGCGCAAGGAGCGCTTCGAGACGATGTCGGGCCTGCCGCTCGCGGACCTCTACGGTCCCGACGAGGTCGACCCCGAGATCGGCGTCCCCGGCGGCTACCCCTACACCCGCGGGCCCTACCCGACGATGTATCGCGGGCGGACCTGGACGATGCGCATGTTCGCGGGCTTCGGCTCCCCCGAGGACACCAACAAGCGCTTCAAGTACCTGCTCGAGCACGGCCAGACGGGGCTCTCGACCGCCTTCGACATGCCGACGCTCATGGGCTACGACCCCGATCACCCGCTCGCCGCCGGCGAGGTCGGCCGCGAGGGCGTCAACGTCGCCTGCCTCGACGACATGCGGCGCCTCTTCGCCGACATCCCGCTCGATCGCGTCACCACCTCGATGACCATCAACGGGCCGGCCATCGTCGCGCTCGCGATGTACTTCGCCATCGCCGAGGAGCAGGGGGTCCCGCTGACCCAGGTCGGCGGCACCATCCAGACCGACATCCTCAAGGAGTTCATCGCCCAGAAGGAGTGGATCAGCCCCCCGCGCCCGAGCATGCGCATCGTCGCGGACATGATGGTGCACTGCGCCAAGCATGCGCCGAAGTGGCACGCCATCAGCATCAGCGGCTATCACATCCGCGAGGCCGGGGCGACGGCGGTCCAGGAGCTGGCGTTCACGCTGGCCGACGGCATCGGCTATGTGCAGGCGGGCATCGACGCCGGGCTCGACGTCGACGAGTTCGCCCCGCGGCTGTCGTTCTTCTGGGACGTCCACAACGACTTCTTCGAGGAGATCGCCAAGTTCCGCGCCGCTCGCCGCATCTGGGCCAAGGTGATGCGCGAGCGCTTCGGCGCCAAGGACTCGCGCTCATGGCGCCTGCGGACCCACGCGCAGACCGCCGGCGTCAGCCTGACCGCGCAGCAGCCGCTCAACAACGTCGCCCGCGTGGCCATCCAGGCCCTCGCGGCGGTGCTTGGCGGGACGCAGTCCCTGCACACCAACAGCATGGACGAGACCTACGCCCTGCCGACCGAGGGCGCCGTGAAGGTCGCGCTCCGGACCCAGCAGATCATCGCTGAGGAGACCGGCGTGGCCGACGTCGTCGACCCCCTCGCCGGGAGCTGGTTCATCGAGGACCTGACCGACCGCATGGAGGCCGAGGCCATGCGCTACATCCGGAAGATCGACGACATGGGCGGCATCGTCCGCGCGGTGGAGCTCGGCTACCCGCAGCGGGAGATCGCCGACAGCGCCTTCGACGATCAGCAGAAGGTCGAGCGCGGCGAGCGGGTGATCGTCGGCGTCAACAAGTACGTGGATGACGGGCCCGGCGCGGGCGGTGAGATCCCCACGCTGATGATCGACGGCGAGGTCGAGCGCGATCAGCGCGAGCGCATCGTGCGCCTGAAGGCGACCCGCGACGCGGCGCGCTCCACGGCGGCGATCGAGGCGGTGCGGCAGGCCTGCAAGAGCGGCGACAACCTGATGCCGCCGATCATCGACGCGGTGAAGGCGGACGTGACCCTCGGCGAGGTCTGCGACGTGTTCCGCGAGGTGTTTGGGGTGTACCGCGACCCGGTGTTCGTGTAGCTTCCGAACCGATCGATGGCGACAGCGGGGCGTAGCGCAGTCTGGTAGCGCGCCAGCTTTGGGAGCTGGATGTCGCAGGTTCGAATCCTGCCGCCCCGACTCCTCTCACGCGACCGCTGGACGAGGTGTTCCATGGCTTCCCTCCGCACCGCGTTGGCTCTCCTCCTCACCCTGGGGATCGGAGCGGCCTGCGGGGGCAAGGAGGAGCCACCTGTGGACCCGGCCCCCTTGGTGATCGACGCGGCGCCGGTCGCCCCCGCGCCGGCGCACCCCGAGACCGAGGAGGCCCTGGTGCGCGCCTTCACGGCGGCGCTCGAGGCGCGCGATCTCGACGCGGTGAGCGCGCTCGCGGCGCCGGAGCTGGCCGCCGACCTGCGCCGCATGCACGGCCAGGACGCCGACGCCTTCTGGGGCCGCGGTCAGCGCTGGATCGACAACGTCAATAGCGGCTTCGACGTCCGCGCCCGCCAGGAGGACAAGACCGACCACTGGCGCGCGCTGCTGCGCTTTGAGAACGGCAACGAGGAGACGGTCCAGTTCTCCCGCGTCGAGGGCAAGCTGGTCTTCCTCGAGCTCTGAGCTCGCCGCGTCGCAATACAGCGTCGCAGTTTGGTCCGCTCAGGTCCCGGCGATGGTCATTTGTGCGATGCGAAGCGACGGCGCGCTGGTCCCGCGGCGCGGGTCGCGGTCGTTGGCGAGGGCGTCGATCGCGGCCCACATCCGGGGCAGGGTCGAGGCGATGGTCGCCTCGTGGACCGGGTAGGCGAGGGCGCCGCCTTCGATCCACATCCCGACGACCCCCTGGCTGTAGTCGCCGGTCACGGTGTTGACGCCGAAGCCCGAGGTCTCGGTGACGAGGAGGCCGCGCTCGACGCTGGCGATCAGCTCATCGAAGCTGACGTCGCCGTTGTCCATCCAGAAGTTGCTGGCGCCCGGGCTGGGCGTCCCGGCGAGGCCGCGGCGGGCCCCGCGGGTCGAGGCCAGGCCGAGCTTCTTGGCGGTGTAGGTGTCGAGCAGGTAGGACGCCAGCACGCCGCCCTCGACGACGCGGGTGGCGCGGGTCGCGAGCCCCTCGGCGTCGAAGTCCCGCGAGCCCGGGGCGCGCGGGATGTGGGGGTTGTCGATGACGTTGACAAAGGCGGGCGCGATGGTCGCGCCGAGCTTGCCGCAGAGGTAGCTCGCGTCCTTGTAGAGCGCGCTGCCGTTGATGGCGCCGCCCAGCGCCCCGAGCAGGCTCGAGGCGACGGGGGCCTCGAAGATCACCGGGACCTTGCAGGTCGCGGGCTTGCGCGCGCCGAGGCGGCGCAGGGTGCGGCGGGCGGCCTCCTCGCCGACGGCCTCGGGGCCGTCGAGGTCGGCGAGGTGGCGGGCGCTCGTCCACCAGTAGTCGCGCTGCTTCTCGTCGCCGTCCTGCGCGACCGGGGTCGTCCACAGCGACGCGTTCGACGAGCGGCGCTCGCGGTAGGTGCCGAGGGAGTTGGCGAGGTGGAGCGCGCTGTCGCCCCAGCTCATCTCCGCGCCCTCCGAGTTGGTGAGGCGCGGATCCTGGCGCAGGGCGGCCGCCTCGGCCTCGAGGGCCAGCGCGATGGCGCGCTCGGCGTCGAACGCGGCGACGTCCGGGTCGAAGAGCTCGAGGTCGGCGGCGGTCGTCGGCTCGTCGAAGAGCGCGGCGTCCGGGAGCCCGGCGAAGGGGTCCGCGGCGGTGACGCCGGCCGCCTTGACGGTCCGGGCCACGAGCGCCTCGACGGCGGCCCGGGTCAGATCGCTCGTGCTCGTGGTGGCGCTGCGGTCGCCGACGAAGACGCGCAGGCCCACGCCCTTGTCCCGGGCCTGGCTGACCTTCTCGGTCTCGCCGAGGCGCACTCGGACGCTCGCCGAGCGGCCGGTGATGAAGAGCGCGTCGGCCGCGCTCGCGCCCGCTCGCTTGGCGACGTCGAGGACGTACGCCAGGAGCGCCTGGGGATCGGCGCCGAGATCGCTCATGGTTGCCTCCGGGCTGCGCGCGCGGGCCTCAAACGGCCACGCCGCCCACGGTCAGGTCGTTGATGCGGATGGTCGGCATGCCGACGCCCACGGGGACGGACTGGCCCGCCTTGCCGCAGGTGCCGATGCCGGTGTCGAGCTGCATGTCGTGGCCGACCGCCGAGACGCGCTTGAGGACGTCCGGGCCGTTGCCGATGAAGGTCGCGCCCTTGACCGGCGCGGTCACCTTGCCGTCCTCGATGAGGTAGGCCTCGGAGCCGCTGAAGGTGAACTTGCCGCTCGTGATGTCGACCTGGCCGCCGCCGAAGGAGACGGCGTAGATGCCGCGCTTGACGCCCTTGATGATGTCCTCGGGGGCGTCCTTGCCGGCGAGCATGAAGGTGTTGGTCATGCGCGGCATCGGGATGGAGGCGTAGGACTCGCGGCGACCGTTGCCGGTCGGGGTCATGCCCATCAGGCGGGCGTTCATGCGGTCCTGCATGTAGCCCTTGAGCACGCCGTCCTCGATGAGCACGGTGCGGGTGGTGGGCGTGCCCTCGTCGTCGACGTTGAGGCTGCCGCGGCGCCCGGGGAGGGTGCCGTCGTCGATGACGGTGACGAGCGGGCTCGCGACCTCTCTGCCGATGAGGCCGGAGAAGGCGCTCGTCCCCTTGCGGTTGAAGTCGCCCTCGAGCCCGTGGCCGACCGCCTCGTGGAGCAGGATGCCGGGCCAGCCGGGGCCGAGCACGACGTCCATGGTGCCCCCGGGGCAGTCGACGGCGTCGAGCTTGAGGACGGCCTGGCGGGCGGCCTCGACGACCCACGCGTGCCAGCGGTCGCCCTCGAGGAACCAGGCGTAGTCGTGGCGTCCGCCGCCGCCCCAGGAGCCGACCTGGCGGTTGTCGCCGCTCATCGCGATGCAGGCGACCGACAGGCGCGCGAGGGGGCGGACGTCGACGGTCACCCGGCCGGTGGCGTCGACCATGACCACGGTCTTGCGCTCGCACGAGAAGCTCGCCTGGACCTGCTTGACCCGCGGGTCGTAGGCGCGCGCCATAGCGTCGATCTGCTGGAGCAGGTCGAGCTTGGACTCGAGGGGCTCCTCGGTCGGGTCGGAGGCGATGGTGTACAGGTCATGGGCCGGGCGGGCGGGCGCGACGGCGACGGAACGGGACGCGCCGCCGCTCTGCGCGATGGCGCGCGCGGCCTGCGCCGCTTCGAGCAGGCGGGCGCCGTCGATCTCGTCGGAGTGGGCGTAGCCGGTCTTGTCGCCGGCGACGGCGCGCACCCCGACCCCCTGGTGGATCGAGCGCGCGGCCTTCTTGACGAGCCCCTCGTCGATCGAGATGGCCTCGGCCTCGACGTGCTCGAGGTAGAGGTCGGCGTCGTCGAGGCGGTGGCCGAGGAGCGCCTCGAGGGTCTCAGACAGGGCGCCCTGGTCCACGCCGAAGCGGATCAGGGCGGTGTCCACTGACGTCGCGGGAGTGCTGGTCTCCGTCACGCTCACTCTCCTGTCGCCCGCGCGAGGTGTGCTATAGGGCGCTCGCACCTTACCGGCGTCGCGTCTTGGCGCCAAGCCGATTGCCAATAAGCCGCCGCGCGCGGCGGCTCACATCGAGTCGGAGCCTCGCCATGGAACGCACCCTCGTCGTCGCCACCGGCAACCCCCACAAACAGGCCGAGATCGCCGCCATGCTCGCCCCGTACCACGTGACCGTGACGACCGCGCGCGAGCGCGGGCTCGGCGAGGTCGAGGAGACCGGCGAGACCTTCGAGGACAACGCCCTGCTCAAGGCGATCGCGGGCTTCGCCGTCACGGGCTTGCCGTGCCTGGCCGACGACTCCGGGCTGCTCGTCGACGCGCTCCATGGCGCACCCGGGGTGCGCTCGGCGCGCTACGCCGGGGAGGGGGCGAGCGACGCGGACAACAACGCCCTGCTCATCAGCCAGCTCGCGACGGTCCCGGCCGAGCGCCGCGGGGCGCGCTTCGTCTCGACCGTGGCGCTGGTGCTCCCGGCGGAGCTGGCGGCCGCGGTCCCCGCCGGGCCGTGGCGGCGCCACGCCCTCGACCTCGGCGCCAGCGCATTCACGGTGGAGGGGAGCGTCCCGGGCCGCATCATCGACGGCGCGCGCGGCTCGGCCGGCTTCGGCTACGACCCGCACTTCCTTTACGAGCCCGCGGGCAAGACCTTCGCCGAGCTCGCGTCCGCCGAGAAGCACGCCATCAGCCACCGCGGCCAGGCGATGGCCCAGCTCGCCGACCTCTTCCGCGCCGTCTTCGGTGGAGCAGAGTAGCCGCCCATCGCCCTCGGACGAGCCGGATGCACGAAACCCGAGCGGCGCGTGAAGCCCGCACACCTCCCTCCGCGGTGGCGGGGGGAGGGGCGGCGGTTGGCCGGCCGGCGCGCGCTACTTGGGCTGAAACAGGAACGGCCAGCGCACCAGGCAGCGGCCGCCGTCGGGCTTGGCGAAGCGCAGCTTCGAGACCGCCCTGACGATGCAGCTCTTGACGCGGTCGTTGGGCAGCGTCACCGCGCCCAGCTTCACGTCCTTGACGCTGCCGTCGAGGGCGATGGTGAAGACGACCGGGACCTTCCCCTCGAGGGTCGGGTTGGTGCGCAGCTCCGTCTCGTAGCAGAAGCGGAATGCGTGCTTCTCGCGCGCCATCACCGCCTTGATGTCACGGGAGTTGCAGAACTCCGGCGACGGCGGCGGCTCGGCGAGCTTGGGGGGCTCGCGCTCCGCGGGCTTGGGGGTGATCCCGCGGGACGAGGGCACGGTGATGGCGCTGAAGGCGACGGCGACGCCGGCGGGGCAGACGCTGGGTGGTCCGCCGGTCGGCGGCGGAGGGCAGGTGGCGCCGGGCCAGAGCGCGCCGAGATCGGCGAGGGCCGCGCCCGCGGTGCGTTGGAAGGCGTCGGCGATCCGCAGGACGTCGGCCGCCTCGGCGTCGTCGTCGGCGGCGACGTGGATCAGCGCGCCGTTCCCGCTGGCCTTGCGCCAGTACGCGACGGCGTCGAGGACCTTCGCGACGGTGTCCGCCGTGAGCCCGCGCGCGTCGGCGTCACCGGTGGCGACGCGCAGGCGCACGAGCTTCTTGCCGCGGTAGCCGGTATCGGCCCCCTCGGGGAGGGCGGCGCGCGCGTCGCCGCTCGGGGCGGGATCGGCCGGGTCCGCAGGCGCCCAGACGTCGACGCCGTCGCCGCGGAGGTTGACGATGATCGGCTGAGCGAAGCCCGGGGCCACCTCGGCGGGGATGACCTCGGGGGCCGCCCGGACGATGAACGGGAGCGCGTCGCCCGCCGTCGCGCCGCGGGTGAATCGGAAGGCGCTGAAGCCCGCGGCGCGGAGGCTATCGAGGGTGCGCACGACGGCGCTCGTCGGGGCGAGGGCGTCGACGACGAGCTCGACTGGGCGGAAGGCCTCGTCCGGCGGCGCGATCGCGTCGCTCGCGGTCGCGATCGCCTGCCCCGCGGTGACGATGGGCTCGATGCCGCCTGTCTCCGGGGCGACCTCGGCCTCCGCCAGCGCGTCGAAGGTGAACACGAGGCCGTCGCCCGGCGGCGTCGCGGCGGCCGAGCGCGACACGAGCGCGCCGTCGGCGATCGCGACGGTCGGGCGGAGGGTGCCGCGGACGGCGTCGGGGCCGATCACGAAGACCCCCAGCGCGCGATCGCCGAGCACCACGCCGCCAGGGGGGAGGCCCGCGATGGCCGCCGGGGTCCGATCCTCCGGTGAGCGATCACCCTCGGGGAGGGTGTCGATCACCGCGGGGACGGGGAGCGGGTAGGGGGCGGCGAGGGTGGCGGTGAGCGCCTCGCGGCGCGCCGCGAGCAGCGGCGCCAGCGGCCCCTCGCCGTCGGGGAGCGCGGCCAGGGCGGCGGCGCGACCGAGCAGCGCGACGATCAGGGCGTTCTCGCCGGCGACCGCGCTGGGCTCGGCGTCCTTGGGGGCGATCCCGTCACAGGCCGCGAGGAGCGCGGCGCGCGCCCCGTTGGTCGTGGCGGAGGCGGCGCCGGCCTTGGCGCTGTCGCAGACGAGCCCCGCGCCGTGGTCGGCCTCGAGGAGGAAGCCGGACACGGCGGTCGGAGCGAGCTTGGCCGCCTCGGCGCAGCCGCCGCAGAGCAGGCGGGCGACGCCGCCGGCGAACGGCTCCGTGGGCTCGGCTCCGGGGGCGGCGCGGAGGCCGGCGATGGCGGTCTGCGCGGCGTCGAGCCACACGGTCCGGGCCGCGGCGGCGGCCTCGTCGTCGCCGGCGGCGACGGCGAACGCGCTCGCGATGGCCGCGCCGTCGGCGGCCGTGGCCGGGTCGAGGGCGCCGATGGCGGCCGCGGCGGCGGCGACGCGCGCGGGATCGACGGCGTCGCTCTTGGTCCCGGCCGCCACCAGGGCGTCAGCCTGCGCGCGCACCTTCGCGAGGCGGGCGGAGCGCTCTTCCGGGGCGCCGGCCACGGCCGCCAGGAGCCCGCCTCGGGCGGCGGCGAGGCGCGCAGGAGCGGCGTCCGGGTGGTCGGGGTTGGCGTCGGCCCAGGCCGTGAGCTTCTCGACGGCGTCGAGGGCGAGCGCGACCGCCTCCGGCTTGTCGAGGGGGGCGCTCAGGGCCGCGGCGCTCTCCGTCAGCGGGGAGGGCGGGGGCGGCTTGACGGTGTCCACGGCCGGGGCGGCGTCGACGGCGGCCGGTGGGGCGTCGGGGGCGTCGGGGGCGCTCTTTCCACAGGCGGCGGCGAGTGCGAGCATCGAGAGCAGCGCGAGGCGTCGCATATCGTTTCTCCTCAGAGGTTCTTCAGGGGCGCGTCGGTCGCCGGGCATCATGCTGCGCGCGCCGGGGCTTGTACACCCCGTTACGGCCCGCCCTTGCTCCGCGCGGGTCGTGCTGCTACCCATCGAGCGTGTCGTTGCGACTCACCCAGCTCGAGGACCGGCTCGCCTGCGGGAGCGGCCCGGCCCACGCCGAGGACGTGGACGAGCTCGTCCGGCGCGGCGTCGACCTGGTCTTGAGCCTCCAGACCGACGCCGATCTGCGCGCTCGCGGGCTGTCTTGGGACGTCCTGTGGCGGCTCTACGTCGCCCACCGGGTCAGCTCGGTGCGGGTGCCGATCGTCGACTTCGACAAGCGCGATCTCGCACGCCGGCTCGATGACGCGGTGGCCGCCTTGGCCCGCGAGCTCACCGCTGGCCGGTCGGTATATGTGCACTGCACGGCGGGGCTAAATCGTTCGCCAACAACGATAATCGCGTATCTCATGCTGCACCGCAAGATGCCCCTCGACGCGGCGGTCGCGTGGCTCATCGAGCGCCACGACGCGGTCCCGTACACCGACGTGCTGACGCGCTTCGCCAAGCGCCACAAGCTGCCGCTGCGCGGGTGAGCCGTCGGCGCGCGCCACGCCGCCTCAGGGCTCCGCGTCGGTCTCGGGCGGTCCTCCGCCGTAGAGGCGCGGCAGCAGGTCCTCGAGCCACTTCACGGTCCGCTTCAGGTCGCGGTCCTTCATGAGCTCGAGCAGGGCCGCGATGATCGCTGGGTCGTTCTGGCCGCCGATCCAGCGCTCGAGGTCGGTGAAGACGCGGTCACCGTCTCGGGGCCAGCGCCGTGTGATGTAGTTGCGGACGGCACGTGCGGTGCGGTTCGGGCTGCCGTGGTCGAAGAGCGCGGCGATCTCGGCCGCGACCTCGGCGGGCAGCGCCTCGGGCTCCGCGTCGGGGGGGGCGTCGAGCGCGTCGGCGAGCTCCGGGTTCGGTGGCGGCGTCGGCTCCGCCGCGGTCGCGCTGGCGTCGGGGGAGACGTCGACCGCGATCGGCGCTTGGGCGACCGACGCGACGCCACTGTTGACGATCAGGGCGGCGCCGGCGCCGAGGAGCGCCGCGACGAAGAACCACACGATCCAGCCGGTCTCGGCGCGCCCGCTGCCGTGGGCGTGTGCCCGCGCGCGCGCGCCCTCCCCCTTACCGAGCCAGCGGCCATCCGCGGTGAGGGTGCGGGAGGCCGCGCGGTCGATGCGGGCGAAGGCCGGGTGGTGACCGAAGCGGGTCGGGGTCTCCTGAATCTCGCAGACCTGGACGGCGAGGGGCTCGTACTGTCCGCGTCGGCGCGCGGCTTCGGCGATGCGCGCGGCGGCGAGCTGCGGGGCCGGGCCGGCGGCGAGCTGGTCGAGGTCGGCCGCCACCGAGCGGACCACGCTCTCGGTGATCGCGATGATCCGGCTCCCGGTCGGCAGGGGGTCGTTGTAGCTCGCGATCTCCGCCGCGGTGACCTGGTCGCCGACGTGTCCGCGGCCCTCGTCGCGGAAGAGGGAGTGGAGTCGACCCTCCACCATTATATAGACCCGGCCGCCGCCGACCCGCGCGGCGGTGACCCCGCTCGGCTCGACCACCACGACGGTGAGCGAGGCGCCGGCCTGCCCTTCGGCGTGGGTCCCGAGGGCCCCGCGCCGGACGGCCTGGTGCGCCTCGGCGACCGCCTCGACGAGCTGCTCCCCCGCGCTCGGGAAGACCGACGCGCGGAAGCGGGCCGCGGCGGCGGCGGTGGCGATCTGGGCCGCGAGGCGGCTCGGCACGGGGCCGGCGGCGCCGTCGGCCGCGAGCAAGAGGTGCCGGCTCCCGAGGCCGGCGTACGCGGTCGCGGTGGTCTGCTCGCCGTGCACCGACGGCAGCGCGCGCTGCCCGAGGGTGACCTCGAGGACCGCGCGATCTTGGCTCGTGATCGGGGGTTCCAAACGCTCGCTCGTCGTGTCTCTCGCGGCCCGCGCTCTGCGCGCCAATTCATCGCGCCAGCCTGCCTCGTCCGGCGGCGGGCGTCCACGGCGTTGACGCCCGTCCCTCTGTGCGCGTCGCCCACGACCGCGGCTCTCAGTGCGTCGCCGCGCCGAATGGGGTAGCCTGCACGCCTCATCCAGACGGGACGGAGTGCGGAGCTATGAAGAGATTGCGTGGCTGGATCGCGGTGGCCCTCGTGGCGTCGCTCGGGGCGTGCGGAGGCAAGGAGGCCGGACCGCCGGCGGCCGCGACGAGCGCGCCGGCTACGGTCGCCGCGCCGGCGACGGTCGCCGCGACGCCGAGTGAGGCCGTCACCAAGGCGGACGCCATGAAGGTCTACGACCTCGCGGCGCTGCAGGAGAAGATCCGCGGCTCCGGCGCCAAGGTGACCCTCGTCGCGGTGTGGGCGACGTGGTGCATGCCGTGCATCGAGGAGATGCCCGTCCTGAGCGCCTACTACGAGAAGCACCGGGCAAACGGGTTTCAGGTCATCGGCCTGTGCACCGATGATCGCGCCGATCAGGCCGACAAGATCCAGGCGGTCCTCGACCGCACCAAGGTGAAGTACGAGCAGGGCCTCCTGACCCCGGGGGGCGAGGACGCCTTCTTCGCCGGGGTCGGTCAGCAGTGGGACGGGCAGCTCCCCAAGGGCGTCGTCTTCGACGCTGCTGGCAAGCCGGTGGGATCGTTCTCGGAGGCGATCACCGCCGAGGCCCTCGAGGCGAAGATCGCGCCGCTGCTGGCGAAGTGAGGCGCGGTGGAGGCGAGGGCTGAGCCGCGCTTCGAGCACGTGCTCTTGAGCGACGTGCACCTCAACGAGATCCTGACCTCCAGCGCGCCGGGTTGGTGGGCCTACAAGGGGCCGGGCAGTCGCCAGGATCGGGATCTCGTGGGGCTCCTGACGTCGCTCCAGGAGCGGCGACCGGCCACCTTTGACGCGACCGAGGTCATCTTCAACGGTGACACCTTCGACTTCGATCTCGTCCACGCTCACCCGGAGGGGATGAAGGTCAAGATCGAGGGTCTGCCGCCCACCGCGGAGGCCTCGGTCTTCAAGGTCCAACGGATCCTCGGCGACCACCCCGAGTTCGTCGCCGGCCTGGCGCGGTTCCTCGCCCACGGCAACCGCGTGATCTTCGTCATGGGCAACCACGACCGCGAGCTGTGCTTCCCCGAGGTCCAGGAGGTGCTCCGGACGATGGTGGCGCGCGCCGCCCCGGCGGGCCGCGGCGCCCAGGTCGCCGAGGCCATCGGCTTCGAGCCGTGGTTCGTGTACCGCCCCGGCGTCCTCTATGCCGAGCACGGCCAACAGTACGACGCGACCTGCAGCTACCGCGACGTGCTCGACCCCGTCGTCCCCGCCGACCGCGACCGCCCCCCCGAGGTGGAGACCCCCTTCGGTTCGCTGATGGGGCGCCACAGCCTCAGCCGGCTCGGGACCTTCAACCCCTATAACGACGAGAGCTTCATCCTCTCCTTCGGCGGCTACCTCCGGCACTGGCTCGACCACTATTGGCCGAAGCGCGCCTTTTTCAGCGCGTACTTCGTGGCGACGTGGCACGCGCTGTGGGAGATCTTCGCGCGGCGCAAGCGCGCGATCTCGCGCAAGGGCAAGGACCCAGCGCGCTACGCGGCCTACGCCCGCGCGCAGGGGGTCGAGCCCAAGTTCATCGCGATGATCGAGCGCCTCGCCTCACCGCCCATCATCGAGCGCAAACGGCTCGTCGTGCATGAGCTGTGGCTCGATCGCTTCGCCTTCATGTTCGCGGCGGTGGCGATCGTCATCGGCGGCATCTTGATGGTGAGGACCTGGACCCAGGGCCTGCTGCTCCTGGTGCTCATCCCGTCGCTGGTCTTCGTCTTCCGGGCCATGGGGCGCGGCAGCCTGGCGCTGCAGGAGCGCGCCCGCTGGGGGCTCGTGGCGGAGCAGATCGCCGGCGGGCTGCGCGTCCCGGTCGTCTGCTTCGGCCACAGCCATCGCCCGGAGCGCCGCCCCCTCACCGGCGGCGGGCGGTACTACAACCTCGGCTCGTGGGCGCCAGTGCTCGAGTCGGACCGCGGCAGCACCCTGTGGCGCGCGCGGCGCTTTCTGATCCTGCGGCCGAGCGCGCGCGGCGTCTATGCTGTCTTCGGCCGCTGGGATCATGACCGCCAAGGCACCATCGGGTGAGGCTCGGCGGCGATTGCGGACAACTGACCCCACCGGGGCTTAGTGACCTCGGGACTCGGGCGTGGTCTCGAGTCCCGAGTCGCCCCCGGATCCCCCTGGCGGCCCCAAGGGACGCGGAACTCGCCTCGATTCACGGTTGGCACACGCCTTGCTTAGGTATCAGGGCACACGGGTCGTATCGCGACCGCCCCCGAGACAACCAAGGCGGATAGATACAAACATCACTGGGACCGACCCCCCATAGCGCGAGCGACCCACCTTACGCCGAAAAACGCCAGCTCTCACGAGCTGGCGTTTTTCGTTGTTGGGTCCGTGGCGGCGGGAACGTTCAGCCTCCGCGAGCCCACCAGAGAGCGGCGACGTGACGTCTGAACCCGCGCGCTCGACGCGCGCCTCCACCCGAGCGTGGACACGGGGCGCCGGGGTGTGAATGATGCGCCCCACCGTGGGCCAGCGCCGTGCCGGCCCGGGCACCTCAGGAGCGATCGGATGAGGACGCGACACGACCCGGCGAGCCAGCAGGTCCAGGCGGTGCTGTGGGACCTCGATGGGACGTTGGTCCAGTCCGAGCACCTCCACCTCGAGCTCGAGCGCGAGGTGCTCGCGTCGGTCGGGGTGGTGATCGACGCCGAGGCTTATCGGGCCTACGTCGGCACGACCACCCGCGCCGCCTTCACGCACCTGCTCGGGCTCGCCGGTCGCGGGGACCTCGTCGAGGGAGCGCTGGCGAAGAAGCGCGAGCTGGCTCCGGACCGGATCATCCAGCGCTCGCTGCCGACCCGGGGGGTCGAGGGGGTGTTGCACGACATCCCGATGCGGACCCACCGCTTCGCGCTCGTCACCTCGGCCGAGCGCTACGTCGCCGAGGGGCTTCTCGAGCGCTTCGGCTGGAGCTGGCGCTTCGAGGTGGTCGTGACCGCCAATGACATCGAGCGGCCCAAGCCCGATCCCCAGCCCTACCTCCTCGCCGCCCAGCGCCTCGGGCTCGAGCCCGCGCAGACGCTGGCGGTCGAGGACGCGCCGATCGGGATCCGCTCGGCGCGCGCCGCCGGCTGCCGGGTCGCCGGCCTGCCGGGGACCTTCGCGCCGGCCGATCTCGGCGAGGCCCACTTCACGCTCAGCAACATCGGCGCCGTCATCGGGCTCCTCGGGGTGCTGGGTTGAGCGGCCGGGGAGGGCGCCTCGCCCTCGCCCTCGCCCTCGCGCTGCTCGGCGCCGACGTCGACGCCAAGCCCTTCTCCGATCTCGACCGCCTGCCCGGGGTGGCGCGGTCGCGCACCGTCGACCTCGTGACGACGCGCTTCGACGTCACCCTCGACTTCGACGCCGCCGCCATCGCCGGGACCTCGACCCTGGTGGTCGCCGGGCTCCCGCGCCCGGCGCGGGTCCTCGAGATCGACGCCGTCGCGATGGAGATCCGCGGTGTTCGGGACGCCGACAGCGGCGCGGCGCTGAAGTACGACTACGACGGCGAGCGGATCACGGTCCCGCTCGACCCGCCCCTCAAGGAGGGGCTGCGCCGCTCGGTGACCATCGACTATCGGGCCCGGCCCACGGCGGGGCTGTTCTTCGTGCGCCCGAGCCCGCGCCGACCGAAGGGCCACCGCGAGGCGTGGACCCAAGGTGAGGAGGAGGACACGCGCCGCTGGCTCCCGTCCATCGACCGCCTCGACGACTTCGGGACGGTCGAGGCGACGGTGACCGTGCCGCGCGGCCTCAAGGTCCTGGCGAACGGCCGGCTCATCGCCGAGGAGCCCCAGGGGGACCAGGTCCGCTGGCGGTGGCGCCAGGACATCCCGCACGCGACATACCTGACGTTCGTGGCCGCCGGCCCCTTCGAGGTGCTCCGCGACACCTGGCGCGAGCTGCCGGTGAGCTTCTGGGTCCTCCCGTGGCAGCGGGGGCAAGCGGCCCACAGCCTGGCGCCGACCTTCGCCGCGCTCGACTTCTTCGCCGACGTCATGGGGCTGCGCTACCCGTGGGACAAGTACGACCAGATCGCGGTCAGCGACTATCCCATGGGCGGCATGGAGAACACCTCGGCGACGCTGCTCAACGGCGACGCGTTGCACGACAAGGACGCTGAGCCGGACTACGCGAGCACCGACCTGATCGTGCACGAACTCGCGCACCAGTGGTTCGGCGACGTGGTCACCTGCCGCAGCTGGGCCCACGCCTGGCTCAACGAGGGCTTCGCCAGCTACGCGGAGGCCCTCTTTCGGGAGCACCAGGACGGGGTGGACGAGGCGACGGCGCGCTTCCTCGCGGAGCTCGCCAGCGTCGCCGACGAGCAGACCGCCTACCGCCGCCCGATCGTGACCTCGGCCTACGACGAGCCCAAGGACATGTTCGACGCCCACAGCTACGCGAAGGGGGCGTGGGTGCTGCACGCGCTGCGGGGGTGGATCGCCGACGACGCGGTGTTCTACCGGGGGCTCCGCGAGTGGGTCACCCGCCACGCGCATCAGCCGGTCGAGAGCGCGCAGCTGCAGCGCGTCTTCGAGGACGTCAGCGGCGCAGACCTGGAGCGCTTCTTCACCCAGTGGCTCCTGCGCCCCGGGCTCCCCGAGGTCGAGGTCGGCCTCGACTGGCGAGCGGAGGCGGGGGCGCTGGCGGTCAGCTTCCGCCAGACGCAGCCGCGCGAAGGCGGCGTCCCGAGCTACGTTCTGCCGATGGACCTCCGGCTCGCCGACGACGCTGGCGGCGCGATCCTCACCCAACGCGTGTGGATCGATCGGGCGGAGCAGCAGATCATCGTGCCCATGCTCGAGCGCCCGGCCTTCGTCGAGGTCGATCCCCGCGGGTGGACGCCGGGGACGGTGCGGGTGCTCTACGGGCGCGAGGACGCGCTGGCGGCGCTCGCCCACGGCGGCACGGCGCTGTCGCGGCGCCGGGCGATCCTGGCGCTCGCCGAGATGCGTGGGGACCAGGGGGTCGCGGAGGCTCTGGCGGCGGCCCCGGCTGCGGACCACTGGGGGGTCGCGCAGGACGCGATCGAGGCGATCGCCAACCTCGGCGTCGAGGACACGACGGCGCTGCTGCTGCGCTTCGAGCACCACCCCGCGCCGCGCGCGCGGGCTGCGCTCGCGAAGACCCTCGGGACGCTCCCTCCCGACGCCGCCGGTACAGCGGCCCTCGAGCGCCTGCTCATCGATCCCGCGCAGCGGGTGGTGGCCGCGGCGGCGCGCGCCTATCCGGCGGTCGCGACCGGGTCCGGTGCGGTCAAGCGCCTCGCGAAGGTGGCGCGCCGCGGCTCGCCCTGGGAGGTCGTCGCGATGGCGGCGCTGAGCGCGATCGGCAAGCTCGGGGGCGAGGACGCCCTCGAGGCGGCGGCGGCGCGGGTCGGGACCAAGGAGCACCCGCGGGTCCGCGCCGCGGCGCTCGAGGCGGTGGGTCACGCGGCGCACGGTCGCCCCAAGCTCGCGCCGGCGGCGCGCCGCGCGATCGCGTCAAGCCTCGACGATCCGACGGCGGGGGTGCGCCTCGGGGCGATCGCCGGCCTCGAGCAGGTGGGTGACGCCGCCGCGCTGGACCTCATCCGCAAGCGCCTGGCCCGCGAGGGGAGCGCCGAGGTCAGGGGACGCGGCGCCACCGCGGTCGAGGTGCTGCGTGCGCTGCAGCGGGACGCGTGCAGCGTCGGGCGCCTCGAGCAGCGCCTCGACGACGTCGATCAGGAGCAGTCCGCGACCCGCGACGCGCTCGAGCGCTTGCAGCGCCGTCTGGAGGCGATCGAATCGCGGCCATAACGGCTTGCGACGACCGGATCCCATCATTATAGTCCGCCAGCCATGACCACCAGCGGGAGTCTCTTGCGGAGGGCGTCCACCGCCTCGCCCGCGGAGGGGGCCTTCCCCAGGGGATTCCGCACTCTTTCCTTTCAGGAGCTATCAGATGCGTAGATTCGGGTTGACCTCGGGCGTTCTCGCCGCGGTCTTTGCTTTTGGCCTCGTCGCCTGTGGCGATGACGGCGGTACGACAACGACCGACACCAGCGAGACCGCCGACACCACCGGCGGCGGCGACACCGGCACCACGGACGTCGCGACGGACACGTCGACCCCGGCGGACACGACGGCCACGGATCCGTGCGATCCCAACCCCTGCAGCAACCCGCCGGTGGCTGTCTGCAACGGCGACAACACGGCCGTCGTCACCGCGCCCGCGGTCGGCGCCTGCACCGACAACGCCGGCGCGGCGGCGTGCGACTACAGCGCGACCACGGAGGTCGCCTGCACCGACGGCAAGATCTGCTCGAACGGCGCCTGCGCCGATCCGGGCGATCCGTGCGACTACGTCTTCGACTCGAAGGTCAGCTACGTGACGCACCTCGCGCTGGCGTCGCAGGCCAAGGCCACCGCGCCCGCGAAGCCCGTCGACGACTGCTGCTTCGACTACACCGGTGACGGCGTCGTCGACAACAAGCTCGGCAACATCCTGGCGCTCGCCAGCTCGCTCATCGGCGACCTGAACGCGACCATCCAGGGCCAGGTCGACAGCGGCAGCCTCGTGCTCCTGCTCGAGACCGTCGGCGTCACCGACCCGGCGAACGCCACTGGGATCACGATCAACGGCTTCCTCGGCGAGGACGCCGACGACGACCTGACGAACAACGCGTCGGGCACGGCGTCGTTCACGGTCAACAACTCGAGCTTCAAGCCCGGCACGAAGGACGCGCTCATCTCCTTCACCGGCGCCCAGATCGCCAGCGGCAAGCTGACGGCTGGCCCGTCGCTCTTCTCGCTCTCGATCCCGATCCTCGAGGGCGCTGTCCTGAGCCTCGACATCACCCAGACCAAGGTCGAGTCGGTCGTCTCGACCGGCCCCAACGGCGAGGGCCTGGCCATGACCGGCGACGTCATGAACCCCGACACGAGCGAGCCTTACGGCGCGAAGCTCGGCGGCGTCATCACGGAGACGGACCTCTACAACGGCATCAACAGCTTCATCGACGTCAGCTGCGTCAGCATCAACGACGACGACGGCAAGCTCGTCACGTTCAACTCGGGCACCGGCAAGTGGGCCTGCGCCAAGACCGCCGACGTCGACGACTCGACCTGCGAGGACGGCGATCCGGCGACCCAGCTGACCGCCTACTGCGGCGCGCTCCTCGCGTTCATCGTGCCGGACGTCGACACCAACGACGACGGCAAGAAGGACGCGATCTCCATCGGGATCTGGCTCAAGGCCACCAGCGCGACCGCGCTGGCGGATCCGACCTGCTCGGAGTAGTTCCCCACGTCGTTTGACTCCGAGGGCGGGTCACACCAACGGGTGTGGCCCGCCCTCTTCGTTTTGAAGTATGTTGCCATGCACTCTCGGGAGACACGCATGCGCCTCGCTCACCACGCTCTACTCGGCTCCATCGTCCTCGCGACCGCGCTCGTCACGGCTTGTCAGCGGCGCGCCGCCGCGCCCGTCGCCGAGGCGGACGCCGCGACGGCGCCGAACGCCGGCGTGGCGCCGACCGGAGTCGTCGCAGCCCCGTCGAAGACCGAGCAGGCGCCTCCGGCGGCGGCGATGACGCCCGAGGTCGCGGGCCGCACGCTCGACGTCGCCAAGACGCTCGGGATCGTCCTCACGTCGAACGTGATGGGCGAGATCGAGCCCTGTGGCTGACACAGCAACCCTTCTGGCGGTCTGGCCAGAAAAGCAACGCTGATCCGTGAGCGCTCCGCCTCTGCCGGCTGGGATGGCCTCCTCGTGGTCGACGCCGGGGACGCGTTCTCTCCGACACCGGTGATCCCGAGCCAGCGGCGCGAGGCGATGGTCGCCACGGCCGAGCTCATCGTGGATCAATACGGGCTGAGCGGGGTCGCGGCGATGACCGTCGGCGACCGCGATCTGGCGCTCGGCCGGGAGACGCTGCTGGCCTTGGCGGCGCGGGCGAAGTTCCCGGTGATCTCGGCCAACCTCGTCGACGCGGCGAGCGGCGAGCGGCTCCTGCCTGATCACGTGATCGTCGAGCGGGCCGGGCTGAAGGTCGGGATCGTCGGGCTGATGTCGCCTTCCGGGGCCGCGAACACCGCGCTCAACAGGCCGAGCGCCGAGGGCGAGCCGAGCTGGCGCGTCAGCGATCCCGTCGTCGCCGCCCGAGCGGCCGTCACCGCGCTCGCGCGCGAGGGCGCGGACCTCGTGGTGGCGCTCAGCCACCTCAGCCCGGAGGAGCAGGCGGCGGTCGCGACCGCGGTCCCGTCGATCCACGTCTTCCTCGGCGGGCAGTCGATGGGAGGCCGAGGATCCACCGCCGCCGCCCCCGCGGGGGCGGTCGCGGTCGAGGCCGGGATGAAGGGCAAGCAGGTCGGCCTCATGACCCTGCACCTCGACGCCGGGACGCCGACCAACGCGCCGATCGTCAACAAGGGGCAGAAGCAGGCGCTCGAGGACCGGTTGGCGCGCGCCCGCGTGCGCGCCGACTCCCTCGAGAAGCGGCTCGCGGCCGCGAAGGCGGCGGCGGACGCGCCGACCGGGGGCGACGCGAAGGGCACCACCCCACGCCGCCGGATCCCACCCCCCACGGCGCTGTGGGAGCAGCAGCTCGCCGGCACCCGCGCCGAGATCCAGATGGCCGAGGCCGACCTGGCGACGCTGTCACAGGCGACGCCGGTGCGCGGCAACACCGCCAGCTACGAGCTCGTCAACCTCGGCAACGACGTGGTCGACGACGCGACGGTGAAGTCCGCGGTGGACGCCTTCCGCGAGCGCTACCCCGATCCAACCAAGGCCCACACGCCGGCCAGGCCTGTCGTGCGCCACCCGACGCAGGGGCGCGGCGTGCAGGCGCCGACTCTGCCGGGCCGGGTCACGGCCCCCATGGTCAAGCCCGGCATGCAGCGGGTGCCCAAGCCCGGCGCGCAGCGGGTGCCCAGGCCCGACGGCGCGGCAACCCAGCCGCGATAGGGCGCGGCCCGGACGACTCCGGGCCCCGCCACCCGCCGAGACGAGCCCGGACGGTGAGCGTCCGGCCGCCACCTCCGCTGCCCGTACGCGGACGCGAGCCCCGGCTGGGACAGCGCGAACGGGGCTGGCCCCGCGCCTCTCCGGCGCGGGCTCAGTCGTCGAAGATGGAGCGGATGTCGTCGATGGTCAGGGCGCCGCCGCCGATGCCGTCGGCCTCGACCACGGACTCGAAGAGCTCGCGCTTCTTGTCCTGAAGCTCGATGATCTTCTCCTCGACGGTGTTCTCGGCGACGACCTTGTAGACCACCACCGGCCGCGTCTGCCCGATGCGGTGCGCGCGGTCCGTCGCCTGGGCCTCGACCGCCGGGTTCCACCACGGATCCATGTGGATGACGTAGTCGGCGCTCGTCAGGTTGAGGCCGGTGCCGCCCGCCTTCAGGCTGATGAGGAACAGCGGCGGCCCGTCGGGGTCGTTGAAGCTGTCCACGAGGTCCTGGCGGTTCCGGGTGCGGCCGTCGAGGTAGTAATAGCCGATGCCCTCGGTGTCCAACCACTCCCTCAGGATCTTGAGGTGCGAGGTGAACTGGCTGAAGACCAGGGCGCGGTGACCCTCGGCGACGAGCTCCTCGACGAGGTCGTGGATGATCTCGTGCTTGCCGGACTCGTGGACGTCCGCGGCGATCTCGAGCTTGACCAGGTCCGGGTGGCAGGCCACCTGCCGCAGCTTCAGCAGCGCATCCAGGATGGTCACGGTGCTGCCCTGCATGCCGCGATCCTGGATCGTGGCGTAGACCTTCGCCTTTGCGAGAGCGCGCACCTGGTCGTAGAGCTTCTGCTGCTCCGGCATGAGCGGAACTTTGATGAGCTGCTCGGTCTTCGGGGGCAGCTCGGTCGCGACATCGTCCTTGAGGCGGCGCAGCATGAACGGCGCGACCTTGATACGGAGACCCTCGATGTCCTCGGGGGTCTCGGCGCCCGAGCGGACGTAGCGCGACTTGAAGTTCTTCTTCTCGTCGAGGAAGCCCTCCATCAGGAAGTCGAACACCGACCACAGCTCGATGAGCGAGTTCTCGAGCGGCGTACCCGTGAGCGCCAGGCGGTGGCGCGCCTTGAGCTTCTTGGCGGCCAGCGCCGTCTGGCTCTCGGGGTTCTTGATGTTCTGGGCCTCGTCGAGGATGACGCAGTGCCAGTTGCGGCGCTGGAGCCGCGCGAGATCCATTCGCAGCAGCGCGTACGTCGTGACGACGATGTTGGTGTCTTTGACCTGCGTGTAGAGCTTGTCCCGGTTGGGGCCGGTCAGCTTCAACGTCGTCAGGTTGGGCGTGAAGCGGTTGGACTCGTTGATCCAGTTGGTCGCGACCGAGGTCGGACAGACGACCAGCGTCGGGTGCTCGGCGCGGCCGCTCTCGTACTCGAGCGCGAGCCAGGTGAGCGCCTGTACCGTCTTGCCGAGGCCCATGTCGTCGGCCAGGATCCCGTGGAAGCCGGACTCGCCGAGGAAGTTGAGCCAGTCGTAGCCGTGCTTCTGGTACCCGCGCAGCTCGGCGCGCAGGCCCTCCGGCAGCGGCGTGTCGGTCAGCCCGGCGAAGTTCCGGAGGCGCTCGGAGAGCCGCTTCCAGTCGTCGTCGGCCTGGATCGGCGCGTCACCGATGAGCGCGTCGAGCACCGGCGCGTGGTAGCGCGGCACCCGGCCGATGCCGCCCGACACCAGGATCTGCGGCAGCTCCATGGCGATCTGCAGGTGGTGGGACACCCACTCGTCGGGGAGCAGCGCCAGCGTCCCGTCGTCGGTCGCGAGGTAGCGCCGCTTGCTCTGGTAGAGCTGCAGCAGCGCGTCGAGCCCGTAGTGGGAGCGCCCGACGACGAGCTCGAGGTTGACGTCGAAGTGGTCGATCCCGCTGCGGATCGTCCCTTCGAGGTGGGGCGTCAGGTGCTTGGTGCGGAAGCGCTGCAGCCGCTCGCGGCCGAGGATCATCCAGTCGCCCTCGAGCCCGTCGAGGTGGTCCTCGAGGAACGCTAGCGCCGACGGCGTGTCGAGCAGGAACGTCCCAGGCGAGTCCGTTACCGGCAGCCCGGCGTCGCGCGCGGCGTCGAGGGCGCGGCGCTCGTGCTCGAGGTCGCGCATGACGAACAGCGGCTCGTGCCCGTCGGGGGCGCGCAGCACCTCCGGCGCGGACTCGCTCATGACCTGGAGCTCGACCGGGTCGCCGTAGCGGAACGACAGCTGGACCTTCAGGTTCTCGCCGTCCTCGCCGAGGATCAGCAGCGGCTCGGGGGAGTGCACGTCGGGCAGGACGCCCGGATCGGCCTCGACCCGGATGATGTCGCGCATGCGGCGCAGGCCGCGCTCGAGGAAGGTCGGCACCTCGCGCAGCGGCATCCGGGCCTGCTTGCGGCTGAGCCCGAAGACGATCGTGCCGATCCCCGGGCTCCCGGCCATCGGCAGGAGCGTGTTCTCGCCGTCGAACAGCCAGTAGGCGATCGGCTCGCCGGCGACGCGAGCGCGCTTGTCCAGCGTCCGGCGCTTGCCGTTGATGATGATCTGGATCTTGAGCGACAGCCCCTGGTTCTTGAGCGAGTCGACGCGCACCCGCGGCCGCACCGGCTCGAGGCGGATCTGCAGCTTCCGATCGGTGTCGCCGAGGTAGACCTCCTGCACGCGCGAGAGCGTGCGCAGGAACAGGTCGAGGTTCCCGTCGGTGGCGATGAGGCGCGTGTCGTCCTCGTCGTCCTCCTCCATCAGGCCTGCGACCCGCGCGGCGACGACCTCGTCGATGCGCTTGAGGCCCAGCGTGTCGGAGTCCTTGGTCAGCGCCTCGCGCAGCACCGGAGCGCTGAGGACACGCTCCTGGCCCCGCCCACGCTTGGTGAACCGCGTGCGCAGCAGCCGCGCCGTGAGGACGTCGTCCGGGTTCAGCGGGAGGTCGAGCCTGACCACCAACCTGTCTTCCGCTTCCTCGACACCCGCATACTCGGCCGCGACCTCTTCAGCCTCGTCGAGGATCCGTCCCCATCCCGCGCTCTCGGCCTGACGAAGCGTCGGGTCAGCGTGCGCCGCTAGCGCCATCGCCACCCTGTGCTTGCAGATGCCGTGCTTGTAGGGACAGGAACACTCGGAGCGCGAGATGGTTCCGTCTTTCGACGAGAGCTGGATACGGACCGAGTAATCCTCTCGACCGCTACCAGTCACGATGCCTGCGACATCGTCACCGTCTCGACGAGCCTCTGAGACTCGTCCGCTCGCGAAGTATTGGCATCCTCGCGTGAAGGTCTTCTGACCAACCTGCTTTCGCAGCTTACGGGTGCGGAGCGACTCGATGTCGACCGCAAGCACCATACATGGATCCCGTTATCAAACCGACGCCTTCGCCGCAAGCGTTTGCGTGCGGTGAACCGTCGTGCTCGGTACCACGTGCGACGCGCTCGCTAGCCCCGCCACCTGAGGGCGAGGTTCGATCGGCGCGCTCGCCGCTCGAGGAGCACCGCGGACCTGGCCACGGTGGGGAACGAGTGTTCCCAGTCAAAGGGCGAGGGGGAGGCGGGGTGCGCCTCCCCCTCGCCAATCCGATCCTGGTCGGGGCGACAGGACTTGAACCTGCGACCCCTTGACCCCCAGTCAAGTGCGCTACCAGACTGCGCCACGCCCCGCCCGGTGGATCGGAGGTGAGAAGCTTCACACGAAGTGTGGAGACTTCACACGTTCAGTACGTTCTTCAAGACCTGGGAGGGCTTGAAGGTTAACACGCGACGGGCTGAGATCGTGATCTCCTCGCCCGTCTGAGGGTTGCGGCCGATACGGGCCTTCTTGTCCCGCACGACGAAGTTGCCGAACCCGGAGATCTTGATCTTGTCGCCGCGACCAAGCGTCTCCTTCATCATCTCGAACACGCTCTCTACGAGCTCGGCGGACTCCTTCTTGGAGAAGCCGTCGAGCTTCGTGTAGACCGCTTCGACGAGATCCGCCTTGGTCATCGTTACGCGGCCTTCTGGGCGAAGGCCACGATCCGCTCGAAGCCGCTCGGATCGTAGACCGCGATGTCGGCCAGAACCTTACGGTCGAGGGCGACCCCGGCCTTGGTCAGCTGCGCAATGAGATCGCTGTACTTCGTCCCCAGAGCGCGCGCGGCGGCGTTCACCCGGGCGATCCAGAGGCGACGGAACAGGCGCTTCTTCTGCTTGCGGTCGCGGTACGCGTACGCCCAGCTGCGGAACACCTGGTTCTTGGCGGTCCGGAAGAGCTTACTGCGGCCGCCGCGGTAGCCCTTGGCGGCCTTCAGGATCTTATTGCGGCGGCGGCGTGCCTTGAAGCCGCGCTTGACGCGAGACATGTCGTCGTCCTCTGCGTTAGGGGGCCGAACAGGCCAGTGAGGTCCAACAGACGCTGAAGATCAGGCGTACGGCATGAGCCGACGCACCTTCGGCGCGTCGGCATCGGAGACGTAGCCACCGGCTCGCAGCTGACGCTTACGCTTACGCGTCTTCTTCGTCAGGATGTGGCGCCGGCCCATCTTGTTGAGCTTGATTTTGCCGCCGGCGGTGAAACGGAACCGCTTCGCCGCGCCACGGTGTGTCTTGATCTTCGGCATCGAACTCCTCCAGCCGCCGGGCCAGAGCCACTTAAAACGGCTCCCGTCCGGTGGGGAGGACGGGAGCCGTCTGGATTCGGGAGCTCCGCCCGAAGGCGGAGCTGGTAGGCACGCGCGGGATTGAACCGCGGACCCCTACCGCGTCAAGGTAGTGCTCTCCCACTGAGCTACGTGCCTGCAAGGGTCACCCGCTGTCGGGCGCCGGGAAGTAAGTCGTAGTTGCCGATGGGTGTCAAGCCAAATTGTCGGCCTGCGACAGCTGCGACGTCGGGTTCCGCCGCCGAGGTGACCTCGGTGACGGGGCGCGGAAGCTAGCCTGGGGCAGGGTCGGCGTCAAGAACGCAATTGTCCCCTCGAAACGACGTGAAGGCGGCGAAGACGCGCCGCGCTGGAGTGAAGCCGGCTATGATGAGGCGAGCGGCGCGGCGAGGGAGCGAGGAGTGCCCATGGACGGACCGAACAGACGCTGGCGAGGCCTCGAGCGTGCGGCGGCGCTCCTGCCCCGGAGCGTCTCGCGCGACCTCGGGAGCTGGGAGCGACTGGTGGGGCCGACCCTCGCGGCGGAGACGGCGATGGTGGGGCTCGACCCGGGCGGGGTGCTTCGCGTCGCCGCGCGCAACGAGGCGGCGCGCAACGACCTGGTGGCGCGCTCGGTGGACGTGCTGGCGGCGTTCAACGTGATGGCGACGGCGATGAAGCGCCGGCGGGCGACGTCGCTGTCGTGCTGGGTGGCCGCGAGCTTCACCGCCGCGCCCCGCGAGCGGCAGGCGCACGCGCGGCCACCGGCGCCGCCCGACCCGGGGCTGCTCGCGCAGGCGCGCGTCGAAGCCGCGCGGCTCGCCCCGGGGGCGGACCCCGAGATCGCCGAGCTGCTCGCGCTGTGGCGCGCGCGCACCTTGGCGCGGCGTCGATCCGATGAGACATGAGCGGCACGCGGTGGTAGGAACGTCACTTCGCTAAACCGCCGGTGCGGCCCCGCCGAGCCCGGCGCCGACCCTTCGGAGGCCATGGTGATGATGCGACTGCGCACGACGGCAGCCGTGCTGATGATCCCGACGCTCGCTGCGTTCTCCGCCGCCTGCGGCGACAGTCCGCGCGGTATTCAGAGCGACACGGTGGGCACGGACACCAGCGGCGGCGACACCGCCAGCGAGGACACCGGCGGGACGGCGCCGGCGCCGAACGCCTGCGTCGGCGACGGGGACTGCTCGGGCTCACACTGCCGCTCGGGGGTGTGCGTCGCGGATCCGCCGGCGGGGGCGATGGCGTTCCGGACCGATCCCCATGACAACGTGCCGACCACCGACGCGCCGGATCTGAGCTGCATCGACCAGAGCGACGCTCCGGTGACGCAGACGACGACGGCGACGCTCTATGGCGCGGTCGCGCGCTTCGGCGACGGGCGCAAGACCGAGAACATGTTGGTCGAGGTCATGCTCGCGGACGACTTCGACGCCACCCCGTGCGAGGGGATCAGCGACCCGACGGCGCAGCGCGACTGCTTTGTGACCGGAGACACGGTCGGGACGGTGATCGGGAGCTCGACCAGCGCGCTCCCGCCGACGCCGAGCAGCCTGCCGGCGGCGTGCGAGGGCCACGAGGACTGCCCGATCGGCTACCAGTGCACGGAGAAGAGCTCGGTCGAGTTCGCCTGCACCGAGCAGTTCGGCCTCTACGAGATCGCCGACGTCCCGCTCGGCGTCCCGCTCATCATCCGGACCACCGCGCAGTCGAACCAGACCCGCTGGCACGACACCTGGGTCTTCAACGTGATCCTCTACGAGGACCAAGTCGACGACGACGGCCGCGTCCAGTACGACGCGACCATCGTGTCGGACGGGCAGTGGCTGCTGACGCCCAACACCGTCGGGCTCTCCGCCGGGGTGACCGACGGGCACGGGGTCATCGGCGGTCGCGTCCGCGACTGCCGCGGGACGGACCGCGACAGCTGGCCGATCAGCGAGGTCACGATCGGGCTCGCGGCTCCCGCCGTGAAGACCGTGTTCTTCAACAACCTCGAGGACGACACGGTGCCCTTGATCGATCGGGAGTCCACGAACATATTGGGGCGGTTCGCGGCGCTCGACATCGCGCCGGGCTGGAACCGCATCGCCGGCGCCGGGCGCGTCGGGGCGGAGGTGGTCTCTGTGGGCTCGGTCCCCGTGTATGTGTTCCCGAACGCGCTGACGATCGTGTCCTGGCCCGGCCGCCTGCCGTACTGGCGCCAGCACTAGCGGCCTGCGGGGAGAAGCCCGCACGCGTGCTTCTCCCCGCGCTGCTAGAATGAGTGATCCGGCGGCTCCGCCGCCTCCACCCGCCGCCGCGCGGCGAAGTCGACCGCACGAAGATGACGCTTCGCAGCCATTTCCACGCGGTCTCCTAGAGTCCCTCACAGCGAGGCGCCCCGACATGGGAAAGACGAGCCCCCTCCGCATCACCGCCTTCGCGCTCCTCGTCGCCGTCGGCGTCGGCGCCGGCTGCAAGCAGGAGATCCCGCTCCCGCCCGCGTCGACGCGGAGCGACGTGACCGTGTCGCTGCCGTCCGCGCCGAGCCTCACCGTGAAGCCGTACGCGAAGTTCCACCCCGACGGCGTCCTCACCGTCGAGGGGATGATGCGCAACCGCGACGAGTTCCTCGGCAAGACCATGAAGGTCCGCGGGATCGTGACGAAGCTCGTGAAGTGCCCGGCGCCGCCAGCGCCGCCGGTCGACGTCGACGCCGCGCCCACGGACGGGGACGTCGTCGTCGCGCCGCCGCTGCCGCCTCGGCTGTGCGATCCGCCGCCCCAGGCGTACCTCGTCGACCGTGACCGCGCCTCGCGGCGTGAGCTCCTCGTCTATGGCACGATGCGCAGCCCGATCGCCGACTTCGAGGAGGGGGCGGAGGTCACCGTCGAGGGGCGCTTCGACATCGTCTCGAAGGACGGCGTGTTCCTGCGCCAGGCCGGCCTGCTGATCCTCGATGACATCGAGCCGCCCCCGGCGGTCGACGCGGAGCCGGGGCCGACCCCCTGAGCGTCTGTGCTACTGCACGATCGCGCCGCTGAGGCGCGCTGTTCCGCTCGCTATTGGGCGATGTGCGATGCAGCGATGATCAGCGCGTGGGGCGCAGCAGGGGCTGGCCGACCTGGACGAGCTCGCCCTCGAGGGCGCCGGCGCTGACGAGGGGCTTCGTCGACAGCAGGACGACGGTCGAGCCGAGGCTGAAGACGCCGAGCTCGTCGCCGCGGGCGACGCGATCGCCGGCGCGCAGCTCGGTCGTGATGCGGCCGACGTTGGTCGCGCCGACCATGACGAGGGCGAGGGGGCCGAAGTGCGCGCTCTCGAGGTGAAAGACCACGCGCAGGTTCTTCGCGAGCAGCGCCGGGATGCGCCGCGCGCCGAGGGGGTTGACCGGGTAGTGGCGGCCATCGAGGCGCTCGATCCGCGTTACCACGGCGTCGTCGGGGCAGTGGACGCGGTGGTAGTCGCGGGGGCTGAGGTACAGCACCGCGAAGTAGCCGTCGGCGAAGCGTCGTGGGTCTCCCGAGCCGCCGAGCAGGGTGGCGGCGCCGTAGCGGCGGCCCTTCACCTCGGGCAGGGTGCCGTCGCGGCCGATAGCGCCGAGCTGGCTCAGGCGGGCGTCGGCGGGTGACGCGAGGACCTCGGGATCGGGGGTGATCGGGCGCGCGCCCGGGCGCAGCCGGCGGATGAAGAAGTCGTTGAACGTGCGGTGGGCGCCGATGTCCTCGGCGGCGTCGCGCATGTCGACGTCGTAGAGCTTGATGTAGCGCGTGATCAGCGCCTTGAGCAGCGGGCGCGGCAGTCGCAGATCCGCGACGCGCGCGGCCGCACGAGAGATCTCCGGGCGCGACACGGCCTCGAGCCAGAGGCGCTCGCCGCCGGCCACGAGGGGGCCGGTGGCGCGGCCGGAGACCCCGAGGAGCGCGTCGATCAGGCGCTGCCAGCGGGCGTGCGTCGGCGGGGCGATCGCGCCGTCGCGGCGGGTCGGCCTCACAGCGCCGGTGCGTCGAAGCTGGTCAGCTCCAAGAACGCCCGGTAGCGGTCGCGGATGGCGGCGGCGTCGACGTGGCGCAGGCGCTCGACGCTGTAGCCCTCGACGCAGAAGGACGCCATCAGCGCGCCGATGATGGCGGCGCGGCGCACGTTGGCCGTGCTCAGGTCGGCGCTCGCCGCCAGGTACCCGACGAAGGCGCCGGCGAAGGTGTCGCCAGCGCCGGTGGGGTCGACGACCTTCTCGAGGGGGAAGGCGGGGGCGTAGAACACGTCGTCGCCGTTGAAGACCAGCGCCCCGTGCTCACCGCGCTTGATCACGACGAGGTCAGGGCCCATCGCCTGGATCTCGCGGGCGGCGAGGACCATCGTGCGCTTGCCGGTGAGCTGGTGGGCCTCTTCGTCGTTGATGAACACCGCGTCCACGCGGCGCACGACGCTGACGAGCTCGTCGCGGGCGGTCGAGATCCACAGGTTCATCGTGTCCATCGCGACGAAGCGTGGGCTGTCGACCTGCTCGAGCACGCTCGCCTGCAGCGTGGGCTGGATGTTGCCGAGGAACAGGAAGCCCGCGCGGCGCTGCTCGGGGGTGAGCTTGGGCGCGAACTTCTCGAACACGTTGAGCTCGGTGAACAGCGTGTCGCGGCCGTTCATATCGCTGTGGTAGCGGCCCCCCCAGCGGAAGGTCTTGCCCGGGACGCGGGTGAGCCCGGCGAGATCGATGTTCTTCTCGGCGAGCAGCGCCTCGTCCTCCGGGCGGAAGTCCTCGCCGACGACGGCGACGAGGGACGGGCGGGTGAACGCCGCCGCGGCCAGGGAGAAGAACGTCCCCGAGCCGCCGAGGACGTCGTCCCGCTGGCCGAGGGGGGTTTCGACGCTGTCGTACGCGACTGAACCGACGACGACGAGGCTCATGAGGGGATCTCCTCCGCCGGCGGCAGGACCCTGTCGAGGAGCAGGCTCAGCTCGCGGCGCTTGGTTGCGGGGATGGCATCCCGAGCGGTCAGGATGGCGAAGTCGAGGGCGGTCCAGGCTTCGGACGGCGGCGCGGTCCGGAGCATGGGGACGACCGCCCGGAGAAGCTGCTGCGCGTTGACGACGTTGGCGTGGAGCACGGCGACGACGGCGTCGACGCTGACGTGCTCCTCGGTCTCGTGCCAGCAGTCGTAGTCGGTCGCCATGGCGATGGTGGCGTAGGCCATCTCGGCCTCGCGGGCGAGCTTGGCCTCGGGGAGGTTGGTCATGCCGATGACCGAGGCGCCGAGCCCGCGATACATGAAGGACTCGGCGCGGGTCGAGAACTGCGGCCCCTCCATACAGACGTAGGTGCCGCCGTCGTGGTGGCGAACACCGACGTCGTCGCAGGCGCGCAGCAGCAGCCCGCGCAAGATCTCGCAGCAGGGGTTGCCGAAGCCGACGTGGGCGACGACGCCGCCCTCGAAGAAGGTCGAGGCGCGCTGGCGCGTGCGGTCGAGGAACTGGTCCACGATGACGAGCTCGCCCGGGGCGATCTCTTCAGTGAGCGATCCGACCGCGGAGACGCTGATCAGCCACTTCACGCCGACCGACTTGAGCGCCCAGATGTTGGCGCGGTAGTTGATCTCGTGGGGGGCGAAGCGGTGGCCGCGGCCGTGGCGCGGCAGAAACGCCACCGGCGTCCCGTCGACGGTCCCGATCATGACCGCGTCCGAGGGAGGTCCGTAGGGGGTCTCGACCCGGATCTCGCGCAGGTCGCTGACGCCGTCCATGGCGTACAGACCGCTTCCGCCGATGATGCCGATCGCTGCGCGGGTCATGTCGGGGTCTCCGTGGGTCGTGTCCGAGGGCGAGCGTTTAGCACCCGGCGCGCCCCTTTTTCAATCTTGTTGGCCCTCGGTGGCGCCCACGGCGGGCGCGCCGTTGACGGGGCGGACCGGCTCTTCGGTGCGCAGGGTGGCGGCGAAGGTGCCCTTGAGGTCGGTCCAGGCGGCGTGGACGGCGGCCTCGGCGGTGCCCTCGACCGTCAGGCGCACGGTCCACCGGCCCTCGCTCCAGGCGGGGTAGGAGCCGATCTCGGTCGCGCCGTGGCGGAGCACGAGGGCGTCGAGGGCCTCGACGATGTCGGCCTCCTGGGCGCACAGCTGCAGGGCGCCGAGCCAGGTGGTCGGCCCCGAGCCGAGGTGGCGCGCGAGGTCGCCGAATTTGGCGCGCACGAGCCACGGGATCCCGGGGAAGATCCAGACGTTGGCGAGGCGGATGAGGGGCCAGGCGACGCGGCCGCCGGTGGGCAGCGTGACCGCGCCGTCGGGGATGCGGGCCATGCGGCGGTGTCCCGGCAGCATCCGCGGGCCGAGGGTGGCCTCGATGGCGCGGACGAGCTCGGGGCTCTCGGAGACCTGAACGCCGAGCCCGGCGGCGACGCCGTCGATCGTGACGTCGTCGTGGGTGGGGCCGATGCCGCCGGTGGTGCAGACGACGTCGTAGGCGTCGGCCATGCGCCGCACCGTGGCGCCGATCGCCGCGCGGTCGTCCTCGATGAAGGCCACCTCGCGCAGGCGCACGCCGATGGCGCGGAGCTCGGTGACGAAGAAGGCGGCGTTCTGCTCCTCGACCTTCCCGCTCAGGATCTCGTTGCCGATGATGACCACCCCGGCCGAGCGCGCGGGCCGCTCTTCGGGCGACCCGGTGGGCTCGGGGCTGGCGCTGGGGTCCATGGTCGTGACGGTAGCGCGGGCGGGCGTCGGGCGGCAAGCTGGCGCCGCCGTGACGGTGGTATCGATCTTCGCTCCAATCACACGCGCGGCAGCTGCTATCCTGGCAGGTGGTGCGATGGCGGGAGGGGCCGATGCGTTGGCTGGTGATGGTGTCTTTGGTGCTCGCGGGGTGCTTGGCCGAGCGGCAGGGCGCCGTCGGGACGCAGGACGGGAGCGGGACGGACGCCTCGGACACGGCGGTCGGCCCGACGGACACCGCGGTGGGTCCGACGGACACCGTCTTCGCGAACGACACGCTCGCCGCTCACGACACCGCTGTGAGCGACGTCCTCGACGTGACGCTCCCGAACGACGGTGTCGGGGACACGGCGAGCGACACCTGGGCAGCGGAGGACGTCATCACGCTGGGCTGTCCCCAGGCGGTGATCACGGTCGCCGAGGGATCGGAGGTCTCTCCCCAGACGGTGCTCCACCTCTCGAGCAGCGGCAGCAACGGGCTCGCGCCCATCGCCGGCTACCAGTGGACCGTCGAGCAGCCGTCTGGGTCGGTGTCGGTCTTCCTCCCGAGCGCCAGTGGCCCGACGGCCACCTTCGAGGTCAACGTCGTCGGGACCTATCTCTTTCACCTGCGGGTGGTCGACGCCGAGGGGCGGCCGTCGTGTCAGCTCGCGACGTTCGTGGTCCACGTCGGGGCGCCGGAAGGGATCCACGTGGAGCTGCTCTGGACCACCCCGAACGACGAGGACGAGACCGACACCGGCTTCACGAGCTTCGGGGACTCGGTCGGCTCCGACGTCGATCTGCACTTCCTCCACCCCATCGCGCGCGCTGACGATGGTGGGCCGGGCTGGTTCGACAGCCGCTACGACTGCTACTGGTCCAACGTCGCGCCGAACTGGGGTGGCGCCGGCGTCTCCGACGACCCGAGCCTCGATCGCGACGACACCGACGGGGCGGGCCCGGAGAACCTGAACCTCGCGTATCCCGAGCCCGGCGTCGCCTACCGCATCGGCGTCCACTACTGGGATGACTGGGGCTTCAGCGTCGCGTTCGCGACGGTCCGCGTCTACGTCTACGGCGAGCTCGTCTACGCGTCCGCGCCGCAGGAGCTCAACCGCCTCGAACTGTGGGACGTCGGCACCCTGACGTGGGGGACGAACGCGTTCGTCCCGACCGCGCCCCCCGACGTCACGACCAACTACCCCGTGCCGTTCTTCTGAGGCAGCCGTCGGCGTAGCCGACACACTCCCCCGCGTCAGCGGGGGCGGCCGCAGGCCGGCGGGGGAAGCGAGCGCAGGGGCGCCTGGAACGTCTCACCCCGAGGGTTCCCGCCGAGGGCTGAGCCTGCGAAGCCCACGGTGGGAGGGGTGAGGTGTTCCACCGAGGCGGCCCGTAGCGAGCGCATTTAGTACGGCACCACTTTCTGGTAGCGGCCGCTCTGGTCGAGCTCGGTCGGGGTCTTGGCGAAGCGGAGCTGCCAGTCGCCGTCCCAGGTCTGGACCATCATCGTCTTCAGCCCGGCGGTCCGCTTCAGCCAGGAGAAGTCGTTGCCGCGCAGGGCCTCGACGAGCTGCTCCTTGTCGTTGAAGCGCTTGCGCTCGAAGTTGCCGCAGTTGGGGCAGTAGTCGATGTAGTCGCCTTCACGGGTGTAGAACGAGGCCGTGCAGACGTAGCAGTTCATGTCCATCAGGTCGGTGATGGGGTTGCCCCGCGGGTCGAGGTAGACCCCGCCGCCCTGGTAATCGAGCTCGAAGTGCTTCGACTTGGTGAAGCACACCATCTCCATCCCTTCGAGGTTTCGCACGGCGCCTCCTGCGATGCGTTGTCGTGACCGGTCTGAGTCTAGTCGTCGTCGTTGTGCAGCGGGAAGTCGTGCTTGCGCCGCAGGTCATGATAGGCGGTGATATAGCGCACGGTCCCGGTGTGCGAGCGCATCACGACCGAGTGGCTGCGGGCGCCGTCGCCCGAGAAGCGGACCCCCTTGAGGAAGTCCCCGTCGGTCACGCCGGTCGCCGCGAAGATGACGTCGTCGCCGCCCGCGAGATCGGTCAGGCCGAAGACGCGGTCGGGATCGTCGAGGCCCATGCCGATCGCGCGCTCGCGATCCGCGTCGCTCCGATAGCGCAGCTGCCCCTGCATCTCGCCGTCGAGGCAGCGCAGCGCGGCGGCCGCGAGGACCCCCTCGGGGGCGCCGCCGATCCCCATCAGGACGTCGACCGGGGAGGCGGGGTTGCCGGCGGCCAGCGCCGCCGAGACGTCGCCGTCGCGGATCATCCGGATCCGCGCGCCGGCCTTTCGGACCTCGGCGACCAGCGCGGCGTTGCGCGGGCGATCGAGGATGCAGACGGTGAGCTCGGAGACGGGCATCCGCTTGCACTCGGCGATCCGCCCGAGGTTCTCGGTGGCGCTCAGGCGGAGATCCAGCGCGCCCTTGCACTCTCGCCCCGCGGCGATCTTCGCCATGTAGGTGTCGGGGGCGTGGAGCATGCTGTCGCGGTCGCCGATCGCCAGGCAGGCGAGGGCGTTGGCCCCGCCCGCGGCGGTGATGGTCGTGCCCTCGAGGGGGTCGACCGCGATGTCGACCTGCTGCGCGCCGGGGGCTCCGCTGCCGACCTGCTCGCCGATGTAGAGCATCGGCGCCTCGTCGATCTCTCCCTCGCCGATCACCACGCGCCCAGCGATGTCGACGTAACGGAACTCGGCGCGCATCGCCCCCACGGCGGCCGCGTCGGCTCCCTCCTTGTCACCCCGCCCCATGAAGCGGGCGGCGGCCACCGCGGCGGCTTCGGTGACGCGGACCATCTCGAGCGACAGGTAGCGAAGCATGGGGACTCCAGGCGCATCAGCGGCGCGTGAGGATGCACCGACTCATAGCACCGTCAGGGCGCTGCGCCGAGCCGCTCGGCCACGACCTCGAGGATGGCGCGGGCGCGCGGGACGTCGGCGAAGATCCAGCGGTCGAGGAGGTCCGTCCGGGCGGCGGCGTCGAGATCGCCCGCCTCGCCGAGCGCCGCGTCCCGGCGCAGGCGGAGGTGTGACATCGCGACCGCGAAGGCGACCGAGATGTTGAGCGACTCCACGAAGCCCACCATCGGGATGTGGACGCGGAGATCGGCGCGGCGTCGCAGCGTGTCGGAGATGCCGTCGTGCTCGTTGCCGAAGGCGATACACCAGGGCTCGCGGATCGAGAGCTCGGTGATAGAGGTGGGCGGGGCGTTGTCGTCGAGGTCGGTCGCGGCGACGCGGTAGCCGGCGGCGTGCAGCGCGTCCACCGCGCGGTCGGTGGAGTCGTGGTAGTGGACGGTGAGCCAGCGATCGGCGCCGCGGGAGACATCGCGCCCGACCATCACCCGGCGGGCGCCCGCCTGCGGGACGATGTGGAGGTCCTGGATCCCGAAGGCGTCGCAGCTGCGGACGCAGGCGGCGAGGTTATGCGGGTCGTGGACGTGCTCTATCAGCGCGGTCAGCTGGCGCGTGCGCCGGCCGAGGACGTCGCTCATGCGTTCGATGCGGCGCGGCTCGAGGAACGGAGAGAGGTGCCGGGCGCAGGCGCCGGGGCGCTCGAGGTGGAGCGGCGGGCCCGCCGGCAGATCGCTGGGATCGAGCCTGCGGTGGCCGTCGTCACAGGTGGAAGGGTCGTTCACCGGGGTCCTCGGCGCACTCGCGGTCGGCGGGCTCGCAGGCGAAGCGCACGTGGAGGTGGGTGTCGTGGGCAGGCGCGTACTGCACCAGCGCGTCGTCGCGGATGTCACCGACCGCGGCGAACAGGCGATCGATGCGCTTGGGGTCGAGGCGTTTGCTGGTCTCGAGGTACTCCGCCATCCGCTTCTGGATCGGCGTGTCCATGAAGACGCGCACCACCTCGTCCTCGGCCAGCATGCACAGCAGCAGCTCCCAGGTCTTCTCGTAGTCGACCTCGTGCGCCTTGAGCCGGTACATCGTCGCGTTCTGGACGTTGCCGACGATGTAGTAGCCGATGTCGGCGTCGCGCCCGGACTGGTGGCTGACGTGGGGCGGGAAGCGGCCACCGGTCGGGCGGGAGAGGTCGCCGATGAGGATGTCGGCGGTGCCCTTGAAGCGGCGCTTCATGCGGGCGGTGCAGCGCTGCAGCGTCGTGACGACCGACGGCACGGTGTAGGTGTTGCGCGGGAAGCGCAGGCGGTAACCGGGGCCCTCGCCGAGGCGGACCGGCTGCTCGAGGCGACCGTGGGTGGTGGTCCCGACCGAGCGTGACGGGGGCCGCGGGCCGTGCTTGACGTAGCGCAGGGTGCGGCCGGCCCGGATGACGCCGTCCTTGCCGAGCTTGTTCCACCGCCGGAGCTCGGCCATCGACACGCCGAGCTTCGCCGCAACCCTGCTGAGGGTGTCTCCGGACTGGATGTCGTAGTACCCGGTCCACGCGGGACCCGTCGCGGCGGCGGCCTCGGGGCTGCCCTTGGGCACCATCACCACGAGGGTGTCGCCAGCGCGGATGAGGTCGTCTTTGCCGATCTTCTTCGGGTTCCAGCGGCGCAGATCATCGATCGACACGCCGTTGCGGGCGGCGAGCACGCTGAGGCTGTCGCCGGGCCGGACATCCACCGTGGCGGCGACGCGATCGTCGCTCGTGGCAGCGCTCGCGCTCGGCGCGGAAAGCAGCGTCATGACCGCCGTGATGGCGGCGAGGCTCTGGATGCAGGGTCGGACCGTCACGGCAGCCGTCACTGTCACGGGCTTGACGCCGTGTCAAGGATCGGCCCGCTGCGCAGCGGGTTGCGCGACTGGGGAGCCGGTTTCGCGCCGGTATGACGCGTGTGTCATGGCGGGCTCGTCTGGGGCCGCGGGCGTCGTGCCCGGCGGCGCGAAAGTCTCTATCAAGATCAATGTGTTGGCGGTTTGGCAAGCGCGGCGCGGCCGGTTGGCACGGTCCTGGCATTCCCATAGAGGGTGAAGCGCGGCACTCGAGCCCGACCTGGGCCCCGGCTGGTCTTCATGAGTTCCTCCTGATGCTTTTTTTGGGGACGATGGTGTACCGCCCGGCAAGCGCCTACATCATCGTCCCTATTTTAATGCGCTCGCTACGGGCCGCCTCGGTGGAACGCCTCGCGCATCCCACCGCGGAGCTCGCGAGCTCGCCCCGCGGCGGGAACCCGCTGCGCGAGACGTTCCAGGCGGCCCTGCGCTCGCTTTCCCCCGCCGCCTTCGGCGCCCCGGCTGGCGCGGGGGCTGTGTGATCGTCGGCTTGCGCCGACGATCGGGTGTCGCGCAGGCACGCGGTGGGGACCGGAACGAGGTGAGCGCCTCTCGCGCTCACGTGGGCCGCTTCCGCCGAGGCTTCTGCCGCTCGGCCAATCTCCTCACCGCTTGGCGCCTGGGCCGCCGGCGAGGAGCTAGCGGACCAGCAGCGAGGGCTCGTCGTCGGTGAGGTCGGGGTAGGGGGGCATGCCGGCCTTGCGCTGCTCATCGGTGAGCGCGGCGCCGAAGGCCGTCGGGTGCATGGCGTCGCGGACGAGGGTGCGGACCCACTCGAGGCTGCCGTAGCCCGCGAGGTCCGGGCCGGTCGCCCGCAGGTCGCAGCGGTCCTCGTCGAAGAGCGAGCGCCCGGGCGCGCTGTGGCTGTCCGAGCAGCGCTGTCGGAACAGCTTGGCGCCGCTGGCCACGACCTCGGCGGGGGCGTCGCTGGCGCGGCCCTGGGAGCGCAGCCACGCGGCCAGCGCGTCGAGATCGGCCCCGTCGAGCTCGACCGGCCCATCGCCTCGGCCAGCGGCGTGCGGCCGAAGGAGCGCTCGCCCCCGGGATCGGCCAAAAACGCCCGCAGACGCTCCTCGGTGGCGACCTCCTCGGGTGCGCCCCGCCGGGTGTGGAGGCCGGGGCGCTGGTGGTGAAGCTGGGGGGCTGCGGCGGCCCGTCCATGTGCGCGCGCCGCCGGTTCAGTTCCCCCCCGGGCGGGCCGATGGCGGCGTGGGGTCCTCGGGGACGCCGCCGCACTCCTTAGGGGGCTCGGTGCAGGCGTTGATGGGGCCCGTGTCGGGGTAGGCGGCCGAGGTCTCGATGTAGCACTTGATGGCGTCGTGCCAGCCGTCCTGGACCTCGTCCTCGATGACAACCCGGTTGTAGCAGCCCCAGGCGCAGCAGTCGGTGTCCGACCCGGCGGGGAGCTCCTTACAGCGGTCGAGATAGGCGCAGTAGCTGCGGCACAGGTTCGCCTCGTTGGCGAAGCGGCCGGCGACCGTCTTGTCCCAGTCGCACAGCGCCGGATCCACGGGCTCTTTGCCCTGGTAGGCCGGGGAGGCGCAGACCTTGACGCCGCCGAGCGACGGCTTGACCGGGTCCCCGAGGTACCTCGGCACGTCACAGGCGTCCCAGCCGGGGTTGTTGGCGCGGCAGTCGAGGACGCTGACGCAGTAGGGCAGGCAGAACTGCGTCAGGTCGCCGATGAACGGGCCGACCGACGGGTTCGGGAGGACGTCGTAGCTGACGCACAGCGCCTCGCCCTCCGCGGCGTCTTCGCCCGCCGGGCACGCCTCCCAGGCGCTGTCGCAGGGGCGGGTGCAAAACGGCGTGCCGTACTCGCTCTCGAGGCAGACGCCGGCCAGGCAGTCGGCGCTCGTGCGGCAGGCGCCGCCGAGGGCGGCCTTCGCGGCGTCGCCGGCGGCGTCGGCGCCACCGGAGCCGGATCCGCCGCACGCGGTCAGGGCGAGCGCGACGGCGGCGGCGAGCTGGGGTGACCTGGCGGAGTGCTTCATGCGCCGGATGATAGCGGCCGCGCTGGCTCGTGGCGACCGCACCCGGCGCGCGGGTTGTTGTGCGCTGCCGACGCCGGTAGGCTCCGGTCATGCGCGCACCCCTGTCGGCACTGGTCGCCCTGACGCTCGTCCCCCTCGTGGGGTGTGGCGACTCGGTCAAGCTCGTCAACTGCCCCCTCGGGACGCTGCCCCAGGGCGCTGAGTGCGTGCCCATCGGCGGCGACGACACGGCGGTCGCGGACACGGCGACCCCCGAGGACACCGCTCCGCCCCTCGACACGACACCCGCGGACACGGCGCCCGCGGACACGACCCCTCCGGCGGACACCGGCGGGCCGGTGGACACCGGGGACGCGGCCGCGACGCCGGGGGAGACCGGCGCGGCGTGCGTCAAGAACGCGGACTGCGCAGGCGGGACCTGCCTCGACTGGCGCGGCGGCTACTGCTCGACCCTCGCGTGCGACAGCGGCGGCTGCCCGGCCGGCGCGAGCTGCCTCGCGGTCGCCGGTGGCAACCACGTGTGCCTCGCGGACTGTGACACGGACGGCGACTGCCGCTCGGGGGAGCAGGCATGCAAGCGCCTCCGCGACGGCGAGGACGGCCCGGTGCGGGCGCTGTGCGTCGGGGTCGACGCAGACGCGGGCGGCGCGGGCGCCCCCTGCGCCGACGCGACCGACTGCGCCGGCGCCGCCGCCTGCCTGACCTCGTTTCCCGGAGGCTACTGCGCGGTCATCGGGTGCAGCGCCGGGACCTGCCCGGCGGGAGCCGACTGCGTGCCGGTCGACGGCGAGCCGACCTGCCTGCGCGGGTGCGTGGTGGACGCCGACTGCGGCAGCTCGCTCGGCGGTGAGCGCCGCTGCGGTGTGCTCGAGGCGGTCGGCGGCGGGACGGCGTCGGTGTGCATCTCCGGGGTCGCCGAGGGGCCGATCGGGGCGGCGTGCTTGAGCGACTTCGAGTGCGCGAGCGGGACCTGCGAGATCCTCGGCGACGGCCGCTGCGGGCAGACCGGTGGGCCGTGCTTCGTGGCGTCGGTCGCGACCGACTGCAACGGGGCCGAGTCGTGCCTCGTGAGCGCCAACAGCCGCCTCGGCGTCTGCACGCGCCCGTGCGGGCCGGGGGCGGCGAGCTGCCCGGACGGCTCGTTCTGTATCGCGGACGGCGGCGAACAGGCGTCCTGGGCCTGTCGCGCCGAGTGCTCGTTCGGCGGCCACGAGTGCGACGGTGTCGACGGCCTCGCGTGCGACTTCGGGATCCCGCTGTCGGACGGGGCGCTCGAGCGCTACGTGTGCCGGCGCGAGCGGCCGCGGGGCTTCGCCACGCCCTGCGTGAGCGCCGGGGACTGCCACTCGGGGAGCTGCCTGAAGCCGGCGAGCGGCGGGGCCGGGACCTGCACCGTGCCGTGCGTCGGCGACGGCTACTGCCCGTTCCCGGGGAGCTGCGTGAACGGCGCCTCGGCGACCTGCTACCCGGCGTGCCTGTCGGCCGCGGACTGCCCGAGCGGCTTCGGCTGTGCCGCGATCGCGGGCAGCGTGCGCAAGGTCTGCGCGCCCTGAGGGCGCACCGGCCTCAGTCCGAGGGCGCCTTGAGGCCCATCGCCTTGGCGAGGCGGCCGTCGAGGACGCGATCGGGCAGCAGCTTCCTCGCCCACAGCCACGCCGCGGTGCGCTTGGTGACCGCGTAGCGGGGGCGCGGGTGCGGGGAGGTCAGGGCGCGGTGGATGACCTCGGCGACGTCCCGCGGGGTCGCGGCGGTCTGCTCGAGGTCGCGGATCACGGCGCCGAGGGCGTGGGCGACCTGGGCGTAGGGGCTCTGGGCGCCGACCCCGGAGAGCGCCTGCTCGATGCGATCGGCGGTGTCGGCGACGACGCCGCGGCGGACGAGCCCGGTCTCGACGAGGACGACGTCGACCCCGAAGGGCCGCAGCTCGAGCCGCAGCGCGTCGCACAGCGCCTCGAGGGCGTGGTGGCTGGCCGAGAGCATCGCCGACAGCGGCAGGGCGACCCGGCCGGCGGCGCTCGACACGCACAGGACCGTCCCCGCCCGGCGCTCGCGGAGCGCCGGGGCCGCGCGGCGGATCAGCGTGAGCGGACCGAAGAAGTTGGCCGCGAAGACCCGGGCGATGGTGGCGTCGTCGAGCTCCTCGACCGGCCCGAAGTGGGTCGCGATCCCGGTGTGCACGATCGCGTCGAGGCGGCCAAAGAGGGCACCCATCCGCGCCAGCGCCGCGTCGCACGACGCCGGGTCGCCGAGGGCGAGCGGGCACAGCTCGATCACGCCGCCCTGCATCGTCTCGCGGGGCATGTCCTCCATCCCGCCGAGGTCGGGCCCGCACGCGAGCACGCAGTCGCCGGCGTCGGCGAGGAGCAACGCCGTCGCCCGGCCGAGGCCGTCGCGGGCGTCGGTGATGAGGACGGTGCGGCCGCCGCGCGATGGGACGTGGGTAGTGCTCATCTGTCGGCATCATCGCCGACACGCGACGTCGGATCCACGTCGGGCGTGACCCGGACGTCGGTTGTCGCTAACGTTCCGTCCCTGTGAAGCGCAGTAGATCCCACACCCCGTTCCCCCTCGATGTCGCAGGACACCGCGATCAAAGCTCGCTTCGCCGCGCTCTGATCGGGGCCGCGGCGACACTGAACCCGCCGCTGCGCGCCCTGGGACATCGGCCCAGGGCCGAGCTGGCGCGGCCCTGGATCAACGCCCTGGCGGCGCTCGCGCTGATCGGGGCGAGCGGCTGCTTCGAGGGCGGCGCCCTCGACGCCGCGCCGCCCGCGGACACCGGCGCCCTCGTGGACACGGTGGCGCCGGAGGACACCAGCGTCACGCCGGACGGCGTCGCTCCCGACGACACGAGCGAGCCCGCCGACACCGCGCCGGCGGACACCGCGACCGTCGTCGGCGACAGCGTTGGTCCGCCGGACACCGTGACCCCGGTCGACACCGCCGAGGACACCGCTGTGGACACGGTCGAGGCGCGGCCTTGCCTCACCGTCGCCGACTGCGCCGGCGTGGTGGCGCCGGGGGACAAGTGCGCCGGCAAGATCGGCTGCGTCGACTACCAGTGCGTGGTGGATCCCGCGACCGTGGTGACCTGCCCCGACGACGGGGACCCGTGTACGACCGCGACCTGCGACCCGGCGACGGGGGAGTGCGTCACCAGCGACAGCTGCACCTGCGTCCCGGTCGGGGCGCTCGCGTGCGGCACCCCGGTGACCTACACCACCGGCGACCCAGGCGAGACCGACGTCCTCGACGGCTACACCTGCGGCGGCGCCGGGGCGTCCAACACCGGGCCCGAGCGCGTGTTCACCTTCTCGCTGCCGAGCGCCCAGCGCGTGCGCTTCACCGCGGCGGCGGCGGCGGGGCTCGGCGGGGTGTGGGTGGTGCCGCTCGGCGGCGGGGACTGCGCGCCGGACGGGTGTCTCGCCGGCAACGCGGGCGGCACGGTGCTGCTCGACGTCCCCGGGCAGACGCCGCTGGCGGTGGTGGTGGAGCACACCTTCGGCGGCTGGCCGGTGACGCTGACCGCCGATTGCGGCGTGACGGTCGAGGACCGCTGCGGGGACGGGCTCGACGACGACGGCGACGGGCAGACCGACTGCGCCGACCCGAACTGCGCGAGCGATCCCGCGTGCCAGGTCAACCCGACGACCGAGATCTCCTGCACCAACGCGATCGACGACGACAAGGACGGCAAGACCGACTGCGCGGACGGGGACTGCGCCGCCTCACCGGCGTGCTTCGTGGCGACCCCGGAGGACTGCTTCGACGGCGCCGACAACGACGGCGACCTCCTCAGCGACTGCGCGGACCCCGACTGCGCCGCAGAGCCGAGCTGCCTCGAGCCCTGTGTGCAGATCAACGGGCTCACCACCCACTGCAGCTTCTGGCAGGGGGCGATCGGCAACGGGGGCGGCTACTCCCACATGAGCCACTACTACGGCTGCCCGGGGGCGCCGGCGTCGCCGGGCAAAGAGGTCATCTACCCCTTCCACGCGCCGGGCACCGGCACGGTGACGGTCAACATCGCCTGGGGCGGCGCGGTCGCCCTGACGCTCTACGTGCTCGCCGACGAGGGGCAGGGGTGCGCCGGGGCCAGCTGCATCGCGACCGCGCCGCACACCGTCACCTTCACCGCCGTCGCCGGCACCGACTACTTCTTCGTCATCGACGGGGCGAGCAACGGCGGCGTCTTCGACATCTCCGTGAGCTGCGCTTGGTGATCGCCCCCTTCGGTTACAAACGCGAGGGGCCGGTAACGGCTTTGTAACCGTTGTGGACCTGGCGGTCAGAGGCTAGTGTCGCCGGTGCGGGTTTCTTGTCCGACGTGGCGCCGGAGACTCGAGTTTCGTCGTCGGTCGGGCCTCCGTGTTCGGCCGCGTGCGGCCACCCGTGCCGCAGAGGACACGATCGTCGATGGCTGCCCCTGTCACCTTCCCCACGCTGAAGCGCCTCGTCCCCCGCGTCGATCCACGGGCGAGCGGCGCGCGCGTCAGCTGGATCATCGCCCCCGCGGGCTACGGCAAGAGCGCGCTGCTCGCCGAGCTCGCGACCGCCCTCCGCGCCGCGCGGACCGCTGTCGCGGTGGCCTCGGTGGCCCAGTGCGAGGGGCACCTCGGGCTGTTCCTCGACGGCCTCGCCCGCTCCCTGCGCGCCGTCCTCCCCCACGCCGACGTGCGTCCGCTGCTGGCGGGCGCCGGCGAGGCCCACCAGCAGAGCTGGCTTCGTGACACGATCGCCACGGTGTTGGGCGGCGAGGAGCTGGTCCTGCTGCTCGACGAGGCCCACCTGCTGGCCCACGGGGAGCCGCTGACCCGGATCGTCGCGGGGCTGGTCGGGGCTCCGCCGCCGGGGGTCTCGCTGGTGTTGGCGGCGCGGGAGCGTCCGCCGTTCGCCGAGCCGTCCGGCGCGCAGGTCGGGCGCGCGGAGCTCGAGCTGACCGAGGAGGAGGTCCACGAGGTGCTCGCGGCGCGGGTCGCCGGGGTGGACGAGGAGCTGTCTCGGCGGGTCTGGGAGAAGACCCGGGGGTGGCCGGCGGTGGTGTCTCTCATCGCCGCCGCGGCCGCGGCTCCTGACGGTGCCCAGGGGCTCCTCGAGCGGCTCAACGCCGGCGACGGCGAGCTGATCGGCGAGGCGGTCGAGCACGTGCTGGCCGGGCTCCGGCCGGAGGTGCGCTACTTCGCGAGCGTGGCCGCCCTGCTCGAGCAGTTCGACCTGGACTTCGTCGTGGCGCTCTTCGGGTCGGGGGGGCCAGGGACACCGGAGGAGCGGCGGCGGCTCATCCGCTTGCCCGCGCCGGCGCTCGGGGACGCGGTGGCGACCCTCGCCGACAAGCAGCTCATCGTGCGGATCGGTGACGGTTGGGCCTTCGACCCCGTGTGCCGGACGGCCCTGGCCGACGGGTTTCGGCGGCGGGATCCCGAGGCCTGTCGGGAGGCCCACCGTCGCGCGGCCGAGCTGCTGCTCGCGCGCGGCGAGGTCGGGATCTCCGAGGCGTTCGATCACCTGGTGCGCGCCGAGGCGCACGAGCGGCTCCTCGGGCTGCTCGAGCACCACGCCGAGCGGCTGCTCGAGGTCGGGGATCTGCGGCGGCTCGAGGGGTGGCTCGCGGTGCTCTTGGAGCACTACGGGGCGCCGCCGTTCTGGGTCGACTACTACCTCGGCTGCGTCCTCGCCCGGCGCGGGGACTGGGACGGCGCGCGGGCGCGCCTCGACGACGCCCGGGCGTTCGTCGAGGCGACCCGCGGGGACCTGCTGGAGGAGGGCGCCCGGGGCGGGGTCGAGGGGCGGTCGGTGGCGGTCGCGGTCCACTGGCAGCCGCGACTCGCCGAAGCGTACGCCGACCTGCTGTGGCGCCGCGGCGCGCTCGTAGAGGCGCGGACCTGGGCGCAGCGGGGCGTCGACTTCCTGGCGCAGCAGGCCCGGCGGGGGCAGCTCCCAGCGGCGGCCGAGGCGTGGGCCAACCAGGCGCTAATGCGGCTCGAGGCGCGCGGCGGGCGGATCGCGATGGACGCCGGCGCGGCGGACAAGGCGCGGGAGGCCCTCGAGCAGGCGCTCGAGCGGGCGCGGGGGCTCGGCAGCGCCCACTGGGAGGGGCGCATCCTGGCCGACCTGGCGACCAACGCGGCGCGCGCGGCGCAGGTCACGGCGTGTGAGGCCTTCGCGCAGGCGGGGCTGCAGGCGCTCGGCGAGGGATGGCCGGAGCTGCGAGCGCGGACGCTGGCCGCCGCGGCGTTGGCCCGGCTTCAGGTCGGCGACAGCGCCGGCGCGGAGGCGCGCGGGGCGG
>PHBI01000023.1:48518-87961 GCA_002841945.1 Deltaproteobacteria bacterium HGW-Deltaproteobacteria-14 | reverse complement strand
GGCCGGCGCGCCTCCTGGGCGGCGATCGCGGCGTGAACGGCGGGGGCGATGGGCCGCAGCGCGGCGTCCTCGACGGCCCGGCGGCGCGCCGCGGGATCGCGAAACGCCAGCGGCAGGAACGCCGTCGCGCGGGGCTCGTCGCGGAGCCAGGCTGGGGTGAAGGGATCTGACACGCGTTTCCTCCAGGGCGACCCCTCTATGCCGCGGGCGACCGAGTCGTTACCAGCAGGATCGCCCGATCTCGCGGTTGCTCACGCGCGCATTCAATAGGAGGGGAGGTCGCCACCTTCGCGGTTCTGACCGGGTCACGGCGCGATTCTCCGGTCGCGCTCAGCGCAACCTCGGGTATGCTCCGGCGCGATGTCCAGCCCCACCTCGCTCATCGGCGCGATCATGCTCACGTCCGCCTTCGCCCTCCCGCGTCCGGCCGCCCGCGCCGCGCCCCCGGCCCCCGCGCCCCCCTCGGCGGGCGAGCTGCGCCTCGGGCTCGAGAAGCTCGCGACGGTCGGCAGCGTGCTCTACGTCGCCGCGCACCCGGACGACGAGAACACGCGGCTGCTCGCCTACCTCGCCGGCGACCGCAAGGTCCGCGTCGCGTACGCCTCGCTGACCCGCGGCGACGGTGGCCAGAACCTCGTCGGCGCCGAGCTCGGCCCGCTCCTCGGCCTCGTCCGCACCTATGAGCTGCTCGCCGCGCGCGGCGTCGACGGCGCCGAGCAGCTGTTCTCGCGCGCGGTCGACTTCGGCTACTCAAAGAGCGCCGACGAGACCCTGCGCGTCTGGGGCAAGGACGCCATCCTGTCGGATCTCGTCCGCATCATCCGGACCTTCCGGCCCGACGTCATCGTGACGCGCTTCGACACCAACCCGCCCAACCACGGCCACCACACCGCCTCGGCGATCCTGGCGCGCGAGGCCTTCGCCGCCGCCGCCGACCCGGCGCGCGACCCCGACGGGCCGCCGCCGCACCAGGCGCGGGTCCTGCTCGAGAACAAGTCCCACTGGCGCTTCAAGGAAGGCCAGGACCTGTCCGGCTATCTGGCCGTGGACACCGGCAGCTATAGCCCGCTCCTCGGGCGCTCGTTTTCCGAGGTGGCCGCCGAGAGCCGCACCATGCACAAGAGCCAGGGCTTCGGGACCGCCCCGAGCTACGGCCCGGCCCTCGAGTACTTCGAGGTCACCGCGACCGCCCCCGGCGTCGCGCCCCCGACGGCTGACCCCTTCGCCGCCGTCGCCACGCGCTGGGCCCGCTACCCCGGCACCGAGGCGCTCGAGGCCGACCTCGCCGCGGCGCTCGCCGGCTTCGACGCCGACCACCCCGAGCGCGCGCTGCCCCTGCTCGCCAAGATCCGCGCCGAGCTCGCCCGGCTCCCCGGCGACAACCCGGCCCGCGCGCCGAAGCTCGCCGAGGTGGACGCGCTGCTGGTCGGGGCCGCGGGCCTGGTGCTCGATCCCCGCGCCCAGGCTCCCGCCGTCGTCCCCGGGGTCACGGCCGAGCTCAGCGCCACGGTCGTCGCCCGCGCCGCCGGTGCGGTCGTCCTGCGCGGCGTGACCTGGCCCGACGGCGCCCGCGACGACGGGCCGGGTGCGCTCGCGCGCGGCGCGCTGACGACCCTCGAGCACGCCATCACCCTCCCGCCGACCGCCGCGTTCTCGACCCCCTTCTGGCTCGCGCAGCCGCCCGAGCCGGCCACCCCCGGCGGCCCGCCCGGGCGCTTCGCCGTCGCCGACCGAGACCTGGCCATCCGCCCCGAGGGGCCCCCCGACCTCCCCGTCGCCTTCGACCTCGAGATCGCGGGCGCCCGCCTCACCGTCGTTCGCCCCCTGCGCTACGGCGAGGTCGATCGCGTCGCCGGCGAGCGCCTGCGCCCGGTCGAGGTGCTGCCCCCGGTGACCGTCACCCCCGCGGCCCACGTCCTGATGCTCCCCAACGGCGCCAGCCGGCCTCTTCGCGTTCGCGTGATGGCGCACGCTGATGGCCAGTCGGGGGTGCTGCTGATCAATGCGCCAGACGGCTACCGCATTGCACCAAAGACCGCCCCGTTCAGCCTCGCGAAGGCGGGCGAGGCGGTCGAGCTGACGTTCACCGTGACCCCGCCGCGGGGCGCGGCACAGGACGGGACGCTCGAGGCGCTGGCGCGGACGGCCGGCGGCGTGTCGGTGGCGCTCCGGCGCGACGCCATCGGCCACCCGCACATCCCGGCGCGCACGGCGCTCGCGCCGGCCCGGGTGCGGGCGGTCCCGTTCGCGCTCGAGACCGGCAAGCGCCGCGTCGGCTACGTCCCCGGGGCGGGCGACGAGGTCGCCGAGAGCCTGCGCCAGGTCGGCTACGACGTCACGGTGCTCGACGCCGAGGCCCTCGCGACCGGGGACCTCGGCCGCTACGACGCCATCGTCGCCGGGATCCGGGCCTACAACGTCGATCCGTCCCTCGCCGACCGCCACCCGCGGCTGATGGACTACGTCGCCCGCGGCGGCACCTACGTCGTGCAGTACGTCACCTCGACCCGCCGCCGCCCCCTCGGTGAGGTCCCGATCGGCCCGTTCCCCTTCGTCATCGACCAGGACCGCGTGACCGACGAGTCCGCGGAGATGACCGCCGTCGATCCGCGGGCGCGCGCGCTGACGAAGCCGAACGCCATCGGCCCCGGGGACTTCGCCGGCTGGGTTCAGGAGCGCGGGCTCTACTTCGCGCGCGAATGGGACCCGCGCTACGCGCCGCTGCTCTCGACCCAAGACCCCGACGAGGCCCCGCTGACCGGCGCGACCCTGATCGCGCGCCACGGCAAGGGCGCTTTCGTCTACACCGGGCTCGCCTTCTTCCGGCAGCTCCCGGCCGGCGTCCCGGGCGCCTACCGCCTGTTCGCGAACCTGCTGGCGCTGGGGGGGGGGCGATGAACATCCCGCCCGACATCGCGCGCGAGGACGCGCCGCCCGACGACGGCCCGCCGCCGTTTCTGCGCCGCTGGCGCAACGTCTACCTCGCCCTGCTCATCGCTCAGACGATCATCATCGGGCTCCTGGCGCTGCTGACCGCCACGGCGTCGGGCTGATCCGATGGGCACCCTCGACTGGCTGGTCCTGTGGGCCACGACCGCGTTCATCGTGATCTGGGGCATCGTCCGCTACCGCGGCGCCAAGACGATGGACGGCTATCTGCGCGGCGGCAGCTCGCTGCGCTGGCCGACCATCGGGCTCTCGGTGATGGCGACCCAGGCGAGCGCCATCACGTTCCTGTCGGTCCCCGGGCAGGGCTACGAGGACGGGATGCGCTTCGTGCAGTTCTACTTCGGGCTGCCGCTGGCGATGGTCATCGTGGCCAAGGTGTTCGTCCCCATCTACTACCGGATGCGGGTCTACACCGCCTACGAGTACCTCGAGCGCCGCTTCGACCTGAAGGTCCGCCTGCTCGGCGCGAGCCTCTTTCTCGTCTCCCGCGGGCTCGCGGCCGGCATCACCATCTACGCCCCGGCCATCCTGCTCTCGTCCATCCTCGGCTGGCCGCTCTACTGGACGAACATCGGCATCGGCTTCGCCGTGGTGCTCTACACCGTCGCGGGCGGCTCCAAGGCGGTCTCGCAGACCCAGAAGCAGCAGATGATCGTGGTGCTGGCCGGGCTGGTCGCCACCGGCTTCGTCGCCTGCGGCAAGCTCCCGAGCGGGGTCGGCGTGGACGACGCGGTCTCGCTGGCCGGGGCGCTGGGCCGGGTCAACGCCGTCGACGCGTCCTTCGCGCTCAACGATCGCTACAACCTCTGGTCTGGGCTCACCGGCGGGCTGTTTCTGGCGCTCGCCTACTTCGGCACCGACCAGTCCCAGGTCGGGCGCTACCTCGGCGGGCGCTCGGTGACCGAGAGCCGCCTCGGGCTGCTCTTCAACGGCATGTTCAAGATCCCGATGCAGGCCGGGATCCTGTTTCTCGGCGTGATGGTCTTCGTGGTCCACATCTTCGTGGCGCCGCCGGTGTTCTGGAACGGGCCCACCCTCGACGCGGCGCGGGCGTCCGCCGACGGCCCCAAGATCGCCCTCATCGAGTCGCGCTGGGACGCCGACGTGACGGCGCGGCGCGACGCGGCGACGGCCTTCTTGGCCGCGCGCGACGCCGGTGACGGGGCGGCGGAGGCGGTGGCGCGCGACCGCCTCAGCGCCGCCCAGGCGCAGATGGACGCGACCCGGGCCGACGCCAAGGTCGCGATCGCCGCGGCCGTCCCCGAGGCGGAGACAAAGGACGCTGACTACATCTTCTTGAGCTTCGCGCTCGCGAACCTCCCCGCGGGGCTCCTCGGGCTGCTGGTTGCGGTCATCCTGGCGGCGGCGATGTCGTCGATCGCGAGCGAGCTGTCGGCGCTGGGCGCGACGACCACGGTGGACTACTACCGGCGCGTGATCCGGCCGCGCGCCAGCGAGGGGCGAACGCTGCGCGCGTCCAAGCTCTTCACGGTCGGCTGGGGGGTCGTCGCGGTCGCCTTCGCGACCTTCGCGTCGCTGCTCGACAACCTCATCCAGGCGGTGAACATCCTCGGCTCGCTGTTCTACGGCACGGTGCTCGGGATCTTCCTGACGGCGTTCTTCCTCCAGCGCGTCGGCGCGACGGCCGTCTTCTGGGCCGCCGTCGTGGCCGAGGCGCTGGTCATCGGCTGCTTCGCGTTCACCGACATCGGCTATCTGTGGTTCAACGTCATCGGCTGCGGGGCGGTGATGTTCGGGGCGCTCGCGCTCCAGCGCGCGCTGCCCCTCAAGGGGCCGCACACGGCCGGGTGACGGTCAGGCGGTAGCGGGCGCCCGGCGGCGGCCAGCCCTTGCCCCAGGCGGTGACGACGACGGCCAGCGCGGTCGGCTCGGGCGGCGCGACGGTGAGCGCCGCGGGCTTTCTGCGGCGCCCGCTCTCGCCGCCCTTCAGCCCGAAGCGGCGCACGTCCGCGCGGTCGGCCTTGGAGCCGCTCCACAGGGTCGTCCCCCAGGCGTCCCGGAGCTCGAGCTTGGGCCGCCACTTGGTCCGCAGCGCGTCGGTCCGCTCGACCGTGATGGTCGCGGCGCCCTCCGCGGGCGGCAGCAGGACGCGGTGCCGGACCACGCTGTCGCCCGGCTCGAAGGCGCCCTCGTAGGTCCAGCTGCCGCAGCTGGTCGGCGCGGCGCTCCGGGTCGCGGTCCGCTCCTCGTCGCGGCGCAGCTCGGCCATCAGCTTGACCGCGTTGCGCGAGTACCTGGCCCGCAGCGCCCGCTCGCCCCGCTTGCCGCGGCGACACTGGGCGGCGGTCGGGCCGATCCCCAGGATGGGGCCGACGTCCAGGGCGCGATCGCGGCGGTTGTGGATCGACACGTGGACGTGGGGGGCGGACTCGAGGACCGCGGTCCCGCCGAGGGCGCCGATCTCCTGGCCGGCCTCGACGACGTCGCCGACGGCGATCCCGGGGTAGACCGCGGCGAGGTGCATGTAGGTGATGGTGTGGCCTTCGAGCCGGCCGTCGAGGACGCGGGTGGTGATGAAGACGCCGGTGCGTGAGCGCCCGTAGTCGGAGGTGAAGAACCAGACCCGGCCGTAGTCGGGGAGCTCGGCCGAGGTGGGGAGCCAGCGGTTGCCGCGCCGGACCTTCTCCGCTGTGGTCAGCCGCGTGCCCCAGCGCTCGGGGTCGTCCTCGGGGGCGCCGACGCGCACGACGCGGGCGCGCGCCATCGAGCGGACGGGGGTGCCGAGGCCCCAGCTCGGGCCGACGCCGCCGATGTCGAGGGCGGGGTGGCGGTGGCGGCCGCGGCGGCAGTCGGCGAAGCCGCGGAAGACCTTGTCGAGGGGGTAGGGGAGGACGAGGCCGTTCTTGAGGTGGAAGGGGCCGTAGCGCTCGGGATCGGCGGGGCGCGCGGCGAGCGCGTCGTCGTCGTCGTCGGACGCGACGTCGACCGCGACGTCGTCGTCGTCTTCCTCGGGCGCGGCGCCGGCGGCGGCGGTCGGGCCCAGGCCGATCCCGAGGGTGACGAGCAGGGCGAGGGGGCGGCGAAGGTTCATGCGCGGTGATTGCTCCGTGGACGCGGGGCGGGGAGGTTCTGTAACGTCCGCCGGCCGTGGTGGAAATCCCCAGCTTCGTCGCCATCGATCTCGGGACGCGCGATTACGCGTGGTGCCTCGCGCTGCAGCGCCGTCTGGCGGCGGCCCGCGCGGACGGGGCCGGGGTCGACACGCTGCTGCTCGTCGAGCACCCGGCGGTGATCACGCTCGGGCGCCGCAGGACGAGCCGCGATCACGTGATCGCGCCGGGAGCGGTGCCCGTGATCGAGGTCGAGCGCGGCGGCGACGTGACCTGGCACGGCCCCGGCCAGCTGGTCGGCTACCCGATCTTCGCGCTCGCCCCCGACGAGCGCGACGTCCACCGCGTCCTGCGCGAGATCGAGCGGGCGCTGATCGACGTCCTCGCCGCGCTCGGCCTCCCGGCGGGGCGCCGCGAGGGGCACACCGGGGTCTGGTGCGACGGGCGCAAGCTCGCCTCGATCGGGGTCGCGGTGAGCCGCTGGGTCACCTGTCACGGCTTCGCGCTGAACGTCGCGCCGGATCTGAGCGAGTTCCGGCGCATCCAGCCCTGCGGCCTGTCGCCGGGCGTGATGGGCTCGATCGCGTCCCTCGGCGTCGCCCCGCCGCCCCACGCCGATCTCGTCGCGTCCCTCGCCGCCGCTATCGGCGCTCGCTTCGGCCGCCGCCTCACCGACGTGCGCGTCGAGCCGGCCGAAGGCTAGCCTCGGCGCCCGTCATGTTGCGATGCGGCAAGGAATCAGCTCGTGATCTTGCCCCACGGTAGGCCGGTCTTGTGTGCGGCGCGAAAACGCCACCGCGCCACGCTCATCGCCTCGAGGCGGTCGCGCAGGCAGGACGCGCAGACGTAGGGGCCGCCCCGCCCCTCGGGCGCGATCGACGCGACCGCGTCGGGGGTGGCCCCGCACAGGTCGCACGCGGCCTGCAGGGTCTCGTCCTCTGTCGTGTCGTCGCCACAGACGACGCCGTTGCGGCTGATCAGGACCTCGATATCCATGGCTCTTCCTCCCCGGTGGACGGCGCGCGGGGGGCACCGCCAGCGAACCCACGGGCGATGCTACGGGACGGGGGAGGTGGCGACAACCCATGGCCGGATACGGCGACGCCGAGGGCCGCTCCCCCATCTCGGGGGGCGATCCTCGGCGTCACGCGGTCGGTCTGTCCCTACCCACGGGCGGGCCCGCGGGGCGGGTCTCACTCGTCGTCGTCGAGCACCAGGCGGGAGGCGAACTCCTCGCGGAGCTGCTTGCTGACCTCGCCCGGGACCGGGGCGTACTTGGCGAACTCCATCGTGAACTCGCAGGTGCCCTGGGTCGCCGAGCGGAGCACGGTCGAGTAGCCGAACATCTCCGACAGCGGCACCTCCGCCTCGATGCGGGCGAAGATGTCGTCCTCCTGGGAGCCCAGGATCATGCCGCGGCGCTGGTTGATGGTCCGCATGATCGGGCCGGAGTGGACCGAGGGCCCCTCGACCGCGAGCTTCATGATCGGCTCGAGGATGACCGGGCCGGCCTTCGGGTAGGCCTGGCGGAAGGCGCCCTTGGCCGCCGAGATGAAGGCCATGTCGGAGGAGTCGACGGCGTGGGAGTTGCCGTCCTCGACCACGAAGCGGATGTGGGTCACCGGGAAGCCGATGAGGCGGCCCTTGTCCATCGACTGGCGGAAGCCCTTCTCGATGGCGCCCTTGAACTCGGTCGGGATGTTGCCGCCGGTCACCTTCCACTCGAAGTCGAACTCCTTCTCCTCCTCCGTGGGCTCGATGTAGCCCACCACGCGACCGAACTGGCCCGAGCCGCCGGTCTGCTTCTTGTGGAGGTAGTTGAAGTCGGTCTGCTTGGTGATGGTCTCGCGGTAGGCGACCTGGGGGCGGCCCACCTCGACCTGGCAGCCGTACTCGCGCCGCATCCGCTCGACGTAGACGTCGAGGTGCAGCTCGCCCATGCCGCAGATGATGGTCTCGTTGGAGTCCTTGTCGAGGAAGGTCCGGAAGGTCGGATCCTCCTTCGAGAAGCGGTTGAGCGCCTTCGAGAGGTTGCCCTGGGACTTCGAGTCCTTCGGCGTGATCGACATCTTGATGACCGGCTCGGGCACGAACATCGAGGTCATCGTGGCCTCGATGGTGCCGTCGGTGAAGGTGTCACCGGAGGCGCAGTCGACGCCGAACAGCGCGACGATGTCGCCGGCGAACGCCTTGGCGATGTCCTCCATCTCGTCGGAGTGCATCCGGACGAGGCGGCCGACCTTGACCTTCTTGCCGGTCCGCATGTTGACGATGGTGTCGCCCTTGGTGAGCTTGCCCTGGTACAGCCGGATGTAGGTCAGCTGCCCGTAGCGGCCGTCCTCGAGCTTGAAGGCGAGGACGATCGTCGGCGCCTCGGAGTTGACGTCGACCGGGAAGGGCGCGCCCTCCTTGGTCATGTCGAGCGCCTCGTTCTTCACCTCGCGGGGCTCGGGCAGGTACATCGTCACGGCGTCGAGCAGGGGCTGGATGCCCTTGTTCTTGTACGCCGAGCCCATCATGACCGGGACCAGCTCGCGGCGCAGCACGCCGGTGCGGATCGCCTTCTTGACGAGCTCCTCGGTGACGGCGTCCTCGAGCATCGCCTCCATGAGGTTGTCCGAGAACATGCTGGCGGCGTCGAGCATCTCCTCGCGCGCCTCCTGGGCCTTGGCCTCGAGCTCGGCGGGGATGGCCTCGTAGCGGATCATCTCGCCGGCGTCGCCGTCGAAGTAGATCGCCCGCATGGTGACGAGGTCGACGACGCCCTGGAGGCGGTCCTCGGCGCCGATCGGGATCTGGATCATCACCGCGTTGAGGCCGAGCTTCTCGCGCAGCGCCCGGGTGACGTTCCAGGGGTTGGCCCCGGAGCGGTCGAGCTTGTTCACGAACGCGATGCGCGGCACGTTGTAGCGGCGCATCTGGCGATCGACCGTGATCGACTGCGACTGCACGCCGGCGACGCCGCACAGCACCAGCACCGCGCCGTCGAGCACGCGCAGGGCGCGCTCCACCTCGACCGTGAAGTCGACGTGACCCGGGGTGTCGATGATGTTGACGTGGTGCCCCTTCCACTCGCAGTGCGTCGCGGCGGACTGGATGGTGATGCCGCGCTCGCGCTCGAGCTCCATCGAGTCCATCTTCGCGCCCACCCCGTCCTTGCCGCGGACGTCGTGAATCGCGTGGATCCGGTCGGTGTAGAAGAGGATCCGCTCGGTCAGCGTCGTCTTGCCGCTGTCGATGTGGGCACTGATGCCAATGTTCCGGACTTTCTCGAGTTCGAAGGCCATCTTGTGCTCTGCAGGCTGAAGGGAAGCGCCGGACCGGACTCGGTGTGCGCCACCGGTGAAGCACGACGAGCGAGCCTCACGCGACTCGCCCGGTCGACCCCGCCGGATGAGCCGCGGGGCAGGGGAGCGTGGCTCCCGGGAATTGGGGCGACGACATACAGGGTCGCATCACGCGCGTCAACAAGGAGGTGGGGCGAAGCGCGCCGCGGTGGCCGTCGGGACGTCTGCGATCCGCCGCGGGCCCGCTCTCGACCGCCCGCGGGGGGCGCGCCCGAGGGCGCGTGACCCTCTAATGAGTTACGGGACCCGCGTGACAGGCCGTCACGCGCCCGGGAGCGCCGCGAGGCCGCCGCTCCGGACTTGCCAACCGGCACCGGACGGACGAAAGTCCGGCCGTCCAAAGAACCTGGCCACACCGGGGGGAGCTCATGTCCAAGATCCGCATCGCCATCAATGGCTTCGGCCGCATCGGTCGGCTCGCCGCGCGCACCGCGCTGGCCCGACCCGATCTCGAGCTGGTCGCCATCAACGACCTCGCCGACAACGCCGCGCTCACCTACCTGTTCAAGCACGACTCGGTCCAGGGCCGCTTCGACAAGCCGACCCACCTCGAGGGCGACACCCTCCACGTGGACGGCCGCAAGATCAGCATGACCGAGCACCGCGACCCCATGGACTGCAAGTGGGGCGACCTCGGCATCGACATCCTGCTCGAGTGCACCGGCGTCTTCCTGACCCGCGAGAAGGTCCAGCCTCACTTCGCCAGCGGCGCGAAGAAGGTGCTGCTGTCCGCTCCCGCCAAGGAGAAGGGCATCAAGACGGTGTGCGTGGGCGTCAACGAGGACACCATCGAGAAGGGCGAGACCCTGATCTCGAACGCCTCCTGCACGACCAACGCCGTCGCCGCGCCGCTCAAGGCCCTCCATGAGGCGTTCGGGATCACCAGCGGCGTGCTGAACACGATCCACGCCTACACGATCAGCCAGAGCCTGCTCGACTCGCCGCAGAAGAAGGACATCCGCGCGAGCCGCGCGGCCGCCCTGAACCTCGTGCCGAGCTCGACCGGCGCCGCCAAGGCCGTCGGCCTGGTCCTCCCGGCGCTCGCCGGCAAGCTCGACGGCATGTCCGTCCGCACGACCAACCCGACCGGCTCGATCGCCGACCTGACGCTGCTCTTCGAGCGCGATCCGAGCGTCGAGGAGGCCCACGCCGCCCTCGCCGCCTACGCCGAGAAGCACCCGAAGATCCTGTGGTTCTCGAAGGACGACCTGGTCTCCACCGACATCGTCGGCCAGCCCTTCTCCTCGATCATCGACAGCAAGATGACGATGAAGGTCGGCCCGATGCTGAAGATCCTCAGCTGGTACGACAACGAGATGGGCTACGCCACTCGCCTCGTCGACCTCGCGGAGATCGTCGGCAAGCGCTGATCCTCGCTGACCGTTTCCCCGGACGGCGCGCGCCTCGGCCCCCCGAGCGCGCGCCGTTCGCGTATTGGCGCCGGAGCTCGTAGATGCCCCTCCCCACCGGCACGACGTTTCTCACCCCGACCGTCCCGGTCCACGTGCTCGACGCGGCCGCGCCGGGCCCGACCGCGATCATCCAGGCCGGCATCCACGGCGACGAGGTCGCGGGGGTCCACGCCCTCGCCGAGCTCCTCGAGGGCGGCCTCACCCCGGACGCCGGGCGCCTCATCGTCATCCCGGTGATGAACGCGCCGGCCTACCGCGCGCGTCAGCGGGCGGCGCCGGGAGGGCTCGATCTGAACCGGTGCTTTCCGGGGGACGCGGCCGCGCCCGAGCCGGAGCGGCGCCTCGCCCGGCGCTTCATGGATCTCGTCCTCGACGAGCGGCCGGCGCTGATCGCGACCCTGCACGAGAGCTGGAAGCGCTTCCACCCCGAGGTCCCGGTCTCCTTCGGGCAGACGGTCGTCTATGGCGTCGAGCCGCGCCCGCCCGTCGTGGACACCGTCGTCGCCGCGATGAACGCCGACCTCGAGCACCCCTACGAGCTCTGGGCGCCGCACTACTACCCGGTCGCGACCTCGTCGACCGAGGTCATCGTCGAGGCCACGGGGTGCGTCGGGTTGTGCATCGAGACCTGGCTCGGGTTCGCCGAGGAGCGCCGTGTTGCGATGCAGCAGAAGGTGGTCCGGATCCTGCTCGAGTCCCTGGGCGTGCTCGCGGCCTGACGGCTCGCTACGCGCAATCTGGAGGGCTAATGGCGCAAGACCACAAGGTGATTCGCCTCTGTGCGTCGCGGTAGTGTCTTGCGTGCGCCGCATCGCGCGTGGCATCCTCACCGGGTCCTCCTGCCAAGCGTGTGATCCATGATGCGGTACCTCCTGCTCGCCTCCCTGTGCGCGTCGGTGTCCTTTGGCTGTGCGTCCGAGACGCCGCCGGGGCCGTCCGGTCCGGGGGTGGAGGTGCGGGTCGCGCCGCTGAACCTCGCGGGGGTGACCAACGCGCGCTACCGCGTCACGGTGGTCAACGGGCTCACCGAGCAGGTCGCCCAGGTCGACCTCGACGCCGACCGCTACGGCGACGGGGCCGGCAGCCTCGCCTACGTCGTGCCGTGCGACGCCGGCGCCAACGACAACCAGGTCACGGTCGAGATCCTCGATCTTTACGGCGGCGATCCCCAGGTCGCGCTGACCGACTTCCAGAACCCGGGGCCCCTGACCAAGACCGTCACCTGCCGGGAGAACGCCGACGTCGCGGTGAGCTTCGACATCGTCGTCGCGCGGCAGGCCAACCAGGGGTTCTTCGACATCGCCGTCGAGCTGTCGGACGTCTTCTGCTCGGCCAAGCTCGACTGCGTCGACGACGGCCCGCCGGTCGCCAACATCGATCTCCTCTTCAAGCCCGGGGGCGGGCGCGACACCACGGTCGTGCTGGCGCTCGCCTGCACCGGCGGCGTCGGCAGCGCCCAGGCGACCCACCTCTACCTCGACGACATCGGCCTCGACTGCGACGCCGACGAGCTCGCCGACGTCGTGCTCGACCCGACCGCCGGCCCGGGCAACGCCTACGGCGCCGCGTCCCCCGACCCCGATCCCGCCGACGCCGTCTTCCAGTACGCCGTCTTCGCCGGGCAGGAGGCGCTGACCGTCGGCGGCGATCCGGCCGGCAAGCGCTACTGGAACGTCGCCATCGGGCTCGACACCACTAGGCTCGGCGCGGGCTGCCGGCTGAAGACCCGGGCGACCGCGTCGGACGGCGCCCTCGCGGGCAACGCCCCGCCGGCCGACACGACCTACCCGGTCATCGCGTACGACGTCCTGCTGAGCGCCGACGGCGGCGGGCTGATGCAGTGCGGCCACAACCCGGTCAACGGCGCGGGGAGCGGCGTCACGACCGCCTACCTCGCGGCCTCGCCCACCCCCGAGCCCTTCGACGCGGCCTTCGCCGCGGCGACCGGCCTCGCGCGGACGCTGCGGAACCTGCCGGCGTCGTGCACCGAGGTCCTCGAGCGCGACCCGGGCGCCACCTCGGGCCTCTTCACCGTCGACCCGGATGGCGACGCCGGGGCGTTCGCGCCGCTCGAGGTCTACTGCGACATGGATCTGCTGAGCGGCGAGGCCCTGACGCTCGTCCTCAAGCGCCCGGCGAACGTCGAGGGGACGGCCGCGGCGGGCTCGGGTGTCCCGTCGGACAGCTACTACAAGCTGCCGACGACGACGATCGACTTCCTCCAAGGCGGCTCCGACGCCTGGATCATCTACGGACCGCAGAGCGGCGAGGTCGTCCAGTTCCCGACCACCGGCACGCTCCCGAACGGACCCGCCAACAGCTACGACGGCCTCGCGTCAGCGGCGTCGGGGTCGGGCGGCATGGGGGGCTGCGGCGCCGACATCTGGGGGACGAACGGCTTCGAGGTCCTGACCGGGCTCCCGGGCGGTGCCACCTGCTACGCGTACCCCACGACCGCGAACTTCTACGACTTCCTGTCATCGAGCGGGAACCACGCGAACACCGCCGCCGCCTTCGTGTATCTCCGGGGCAACGCCGGGCTCGGGCTGTCGCAGGGCTCGGCGGCGGCGAGCTGCCTGGCCATCAGGACGGCGGACGCCGCGGCCACGTCGGGCAGCTACTGGATCGATCCCAACGGCGGCGCGACGAGCGACGCCTTCGAGGTCTGGTGCGACATGAGCTTCGACAGCGGCGGCTGGACCCTGGTCGTCAAGCACACCTCGGACGGGCTGCCGTTCACGACCGCCGCGCAGAACCTCGGCGACATGGCGGTGGCCCCGGTCACCTCGGACGCGAAGGTCTCGGACGCGGCGATCAACGCGCTGACCTGGACCGAGTGGCGCATCGAGGTCGACGGCGACCCGGCGCGCCAGATCCTGTCGCAGAGCGGCCAGCAGTTCAACGTGGCGTGGACGACCAACTACAACGCCTGGACGAGCGGCAGCGCGGACAACGGGCGCAACCAGACGTGGTGCTACGACCAGGTCCCGGCGTACGGGACGCAGTGCTACGCCATCGGAAACACCAACACCTACGCGGTCTCCCCGCACGAGGCGAGCAACGGCGGCACCTGGGTCCACACCCCCCACGCCACCGCCGGGGCGAGCGCCATCGGCGGCTTCTCCTGCGGCTTCGGCACGTCCGCGGAGGCCAACTGCACCGTCTTCAACGGCCTCGACATCCGCCACTGGGTCCGCTGATCCGGCGGCGGGCTACAGATGGAGGAGCGCGTAGCGATAGACCCCCTCGGCGACGAGGGGCACCGCGACGCCGAAGCACACGCTGACCAGCGTCCCGACCAGGTAGTACTCGGCGAAGTGGCGCTGGGGGCTGTCGTCATCGCCGGCGGCGTCGCGGGCGGCCCGGACCTCCGGGTAGCGCACGAGGGTCTTGATGGCGACCAGCGCGGCGAGCAGCTGCGGGTGGCCGAAGACGATCATCAGGTAGATGAGGAAGCGCTCGGCGCCGCCGATGATCTTCCCCGCGGAGTGGGGCCCCGACTTCTCGGTGGTGGCGTTGATGAGGCGCAGGCGGTTGAGCGCCCAGCCGGTGATCACGCCGCCCACGAGCAGCGAGACCCCGAGGCCCACGGTGTGGGTCGCCAGGTGCGTCAAGAGGTGTTCAGACATCGTTGTCCCAGCGGGCCTTCAGGGCCTTGTGTCCGACGAGGTAGCTGTTGAGGCGCGCGCTCTTGAGGCGCTTGAAGACGGCCGGGGTCGAGACCCCGAGCGCCTGCGCGGCGTCCTCGTAGGAGGTGCCCCTCAGGACGTGGTCGATGGCCTCCCAGTGTACGCGTGACCACTGCGTCATGACCTCGTCCATGAACAGGAGCAGGGCGTCCTGCACCGGGTCGCCGCGGCCGTCATCGAGGGTGGTGCGGCGGTGGTCCGGCGCGTCCGTCGGCTCGAACGGTTGCTTCTGGGAGCGCCGCTGCCGCGCGGGCTCGCGCCGCATGACGTCGTAGGCCGCGCGGGCGCGGTGATAGGCCGGCCCGTCCTCGGCGTAGGGGCCGTCGGGGGAGCCCACCGTGACCACGCCGCGCCCGAGGCCGCAGCGCAGGGCGACGCTCGGCAGGCCGCGGGGCGCGTCACCCGCCCCGAGCGCCGCGCGGAAGCGGAGCAGGGTGTCGAGGGAGGCCGGCTCGTCGGGCAGCGCCCACTCGAACTCGTCCCCGCCCGCGAAGCGAAACTGGAGCGGCGCCTCGGCGAGCTCTCGGATGCGCGCCTGGACGCCGCGTCGGGTCTCCGGGTCGAGCGAGCGCGAGTCGACGATGTCCGCGATGACGATCAGCCTCGAGGCTGTATCCATGGTTGCCGTTTCGCTCGTATGGGTTAATGGGATTGCTGTTTACCTTATAAGGCTAACGTGTGTCGTCGTCTCCGACCACAGGCCAGCCAGGGCAAATGTGATTCAATTGGTACGATGAGGCCATTTTGTGCCTGCCTGCGGTCCGGGCGAGGGCTCGCGTCGCTAGGCCACCAGGCAAAGCGCAGCGGAGCGAGTCCTGCTTGGGGGCCTGGCTCAACCGATCGGGCCGCTTCGCGGCCTCCACCCGCCGCTCGCGCGGCTGGGACGTTGCCCCGGGGCCTCGCTCGCTCGTCCCCGGATCAACGCCACGGGCTGGGCTCGACGTCCGCTGCCACGTCCCGGCGATTCCGGAGAACGCGCTATAGGCTCCGGCTTGACCGACCGATGAGGAACACCGATGCCTCTTCACTCCATTGCGCGCCAGGCTCCGGCGCGCGTCCTGCTCGGGGTCACGCTCGGGGTCCTCACGCTGGGATGCACCGGCTCTGGGATCACCGGCGCGCTGCCGGGATCGGCCCCGCCGCTGAGCGTGAGTATCGCCCCGCGCGCCCCACGCGTCGGCGACGCCGTCACCTGCGCCGTCCGGGGCGAGGGCGCGGACAGGGTCACCCTGGGCTGGTACGTCGCGGGCGAATGGGAGCGCGGCGCGTCGCCAAGCGTCCCGCTGCGACGCGGTGAGGTGGTGACCTGCGGTGCGCGCCGCGCGGGCGCGACGCTCGCGGTGGACATGGTGCGCGTCGTGAACTCGGCGCCGCGGGCCACGGCGGCGCTCATCACCCCGGACGCGGTGACCGTCGGGGTGCCCCTGCGCTGCGCCCTCGTGGGCTTCGAGGACCCCGATGGCGACGAGGACCACAGCACGATCGCGTGGCGTATCGGCGCCACCACGGTCGCGAGCGGGCCGGAGCTGCGCGGTGGGTTCGCGCGCGGGGACGTCGTGAGCTGTCGCGTCACGCCGCGGGACGACGCCGACTCCGGCGCCCCGGTCGCGGCCTCGGTCACGGTCGGCAACAGCGCACCGCGGGTGTCGAGCGCGGCGATCGCGCCCGCCGGCGCTGCGGGGGAGGGCGGGCCCCTGCTGTGCACCTACGAGGGCTTCTTCGACGCCGACGGCGACGCCGACCAGAGCGTCATCAGCTGGGCCGTGAACGGGCTCGACGCGGGGACCGGGCCGACGCTCGAGGGGGCCTTGGCCGAGGGCGACGTCGTGGTGTGCACGGTCACGCCGTGGGACGGCGAGGTGAGCGGGGCGCCGGTGTCGACCCGGGTGACCGTCGGCAACAGCGCTCCGCGCATCGCCGCCGTCGTCATCACCCCGGCGATCGCCCATGCGGGCGACGCGCTGACGTGCGCGTGGTCCGGCTACGCTGACAGCGACGGGGATCCCGACCTGTCGCGGATCGCGTGGTGGCTCGACGACGTGGTCGTCGGCGCCGATCCGATCCTGACCGCGCCGCCCGTGGACCGCGTCGTGAGGTGCCGCGTGACGCCTAGCGACGGCGCGTCGGACGGGGCGTGGCGCGAGGCCTCCATCACGATCGCCAACCGCCCGCCGAGCGTCGCCACCGTGACCATCCGGCCGGCCGCGCCGGCGCCGGGGGATCTCCTCGGCTGCACCTTCGCGGGCTACCTGGATCGGGACGGCCACCCCAACGAGAGCCGGGTCGACTGGCTCGTCAACGGCGCCGTCGTGTGGTCGGGCGGGGTGCTCGGCGCCGGCTTCACGACCGGCGACGAGGTCACCTGCCGAGTCACGCCGTTCGACGGGCGCGACGCCGGCGCGCCGGTGAGCGCCTCCGTCGTGGTCCGCGCGGTCGCGCCGGGAGAGCTGGTCGCGCGCACGGACGGGCCCTTCGAGGTGCTCGAGGACGGCGCTCGCGACCTGGACGTGGCCCTCGAGCTGCTGGCCAACGACGGTGACCCGGGCGCGCCCGTCCCCACCCTGGTCGCCATCGAGGCCACCAGCGTGGCCGGCGGCGCGGTGACCCCGAGCGGCCCGGGCCGCTACCGCTACCACCCGCCGGCGGACTACAACGGCGAGGACGCCGTGACCTACGAGGTGACGGACGCGACGGGGGCGCGGGCGACCGCGCAGGTGCGCCTGACGGTGAGCCCGGTCAACGACGCGCCGAGCTTCGCCCCGGGCGCGGACGTCGTGGTCGCCGAGGACAGCGGCGCCCATGCCGCCGCGTGGGCCTCCGCCGTGTCCGCCGGGCCCAGCGACGAGGGCGACCAGGTCCTCACCTTCGTCATCGTGTCCGAGAGCGCCCCGGGGCTGTTCGTCACCCCCCCGGCGGTCGATCCGATCACCGGCCAGCTCACCTTCACCCCCGCCCCGAACGCCCACGGGGTCGGGCTCATCGACCTGCAGCTCGTCGACGGGGGCGGCGCCGCCGACGGCGGGGTCGACCGCTCGCCTCTGCACACGCTCCGCGTCGCGGTGGTCGCCGTGAACGACCCGCCGGCGCTGTTGCCCATCCCGACGTTCAGCGTACCCGAGCTCACCCTGGCGAGCTTCACCGCCCAGGCGACCGACCCCGAGGCGGACAGCGTCGCCTTCAGCCTCTCGGGTGCCCCGGAGGGGGCGAGCATCGACGCGCTCAGCGGGGTGTTCACCTGGACGCCGAGCGAGGACCAGGGCCCCAGCACCGCCACCTTCGAGGTCGTCGCGACCGACGCCGGGGAGCCTCCCGCCCAGGCGCGGATGGCGGTCCGGATCGGCGTGACGGAGGTGAACGCCCCGCCGGAGCTGACCTTCATGGCGCCGCTCACCCTGCCGGCGGGCGCCAGCGCCCCGCTGTCGCCGAGCCACCTCGTCGCCTCGGACGCCGACCACGGGCCCGAGGAGGTCCGCTTCGTCGTCACCGTCGCGCCCGCTCGGGGGGCCATCAGCGTCGCGAGCTCCGGCGTCGGCGTCGGGGGGAGCTTCTCGGTCGCCGAGCTCGCGTCCGGGGCGGTCCGCTACACCGACAGCGGCACGACCGCGGCCACCGACAGCTTCGGCTTCGTGGTGCAGGACGCGGCGGGTGGGGTCAGCGGGAGCCACGCCTTCTGGATCGCGGTGACCGGGCCGGCGCCACCGCACGCGGTCGTCAGCGCCCTGTCGACCGGGGGCCCCGACGACGAGGACTACATCGAGCTCTACAACCCCACCGGCGGCGCGATCGATCTGGCGGCGTGGTCCTACGCGCTGCGCATCTCGGACGGTGACGGAGCGGTGGTCGCGACCCTCCCCCTCGCGGGGACCATCGCGGCGAACGGCTTCTTCCTCATCGCGCCCAAGAGCGCCGTGTACGGCGTCGCCGCGGACCTGGTGCGGAGCGACGCGGCCATCGCCGTCGGCGGCGGCGTGCAGCTCACGGCGGATCCGGGGGTCGTCGAGGAGCTCGGGACCAGCGCCGCGCTGTGGAACGGCGAGGGGTGGGCGGGCTCGGCGTACTTCGAGTCCCTGGCCCTGCCGCCCCTGCAGGACGGCTACGCCCAGGCCTACGTGCGCAAGGGCGGGCCTGGCTATGGCGCCTGCGTCGACACCGAGAGCAACGGCGACGACTTCCTCCACAGCTGGGGGGCGGCGCGCGCCCTGCCGCGCAACCGCCTGAGCCCGGCCGAGCCCTGCGCCGAGGTCCCCGCCTCCCCGCTGCCCGCCGCCGGCGTGGCGCGCGTGGTCATCAAGGAGCTGCGCCTCGAGGGCCCCTACGGCGGCGCCGACGAGTTCGTGGAGCTGTTCAACGCCGCCCCCTTCGCCATCGACCTGACCGGCTACGTCGTCGGCGCCAACAACGCCGCCGAAGACCTCATCTACAGCTTCCCCGCGGGCGTGGTCCTCGAGCCCGGGCAGCACTACCTCCTCGGCGGCTACCAGGACGACCTCGACCGCTACCACGGCGCCGTGGACGCGACCTACACGACGACCCTCGGCGTCTCGGACGGTGTGTACCTCATGCGCGGCTCGACCCTCATCGACGCGGTCGCGACCGGCGCGAGCGCACCGCGACGCGAGGGCGCGAACCTGCCCGCGATGAGCGGTCGCATGATCCACAGCTTCGAGCGCCGCGACGGCGGCTGCCGCGACACCGACGTCAACACCGACGACTTCCAGCACCACCTCACGACCGAGACGCCGACCCGGGCGACGGCCCCCGCCACCCCATGCGGTGCGTCCTACCGCCGCTTCTACCTCAAGATCGACAGCGCCGGCGCCGACGTGGCTTCGGTGTCCCCCGAGGCGCTCCCGCTCGACGTCGAGGAGCCGGCCACGGCCGCGCTGTTCAACTACGACACCGACCGCGACAGCGCGCCCGGGCTGCGCCTCACGCCGAGCCCGGTGCTCCCGGTGCCGGTCGACACCGACCCCGGCGCCTTCCAGCGCTGGGCGGTTCAGCTCCCCGACGGCGCGAACATCGCGAGGGCCGAGGTCACCCCGTGGGGGAAGCTGGCCAGCGGGACCGGCACCGGGGCGCTCTACGCACAGCTCCAGGTCTGCCAGACCGCGACCGAAGGCTGCGTCACCCTGGCGAGCGAGGCGCTCACCGCGAACGGGGACGCGTGGCGGGAGTACGACCTCGACTTCGGCGCGCTCGATGACGCGGTCCCCCCGGGCGGCTGGCTCGCGGTGCGGGTCGGCGTCCCCTCGGAGCTCGCCGCGGGCGCGATGGACGTCGCCTTCGACGTCGACAACCGCGACGCCGCGCTGACGCTGAACTCCGCCGCGGACTACGCGATCAGGAGCGTCGTCGACTCCGCCCCGGCGCACGTCCCGGGGGTGTTCCCGGCGACGCGGGCGTACACGTTCACCTTCGAGAACTGGGGTCCGGCGTCGAGCGGGGGGCTGAAGCTGTACGTCGATCTCGCGCCGGGCCTCACCTACATCGGTTTCAGCGGTGGCGGCAACTGCAGCTACGCGGCCCAGACCCACCGGATCGCGTGTACGCCCCCGAACCCGGGGTCGGGACCGCCGTGGCCCGTGGCCGGTAGCGGCGCCATCTACGTGAGCGCAAGCGCCGCGGGCAGCTACACGTCTACCTTCGCCGTCTCCGCGAACGGCGCCTCCGACCCCTACCTCGACAACAACCAGGCGACGATCACCTCGTCGTTGCCGTAGTGGTCGCGGTGCGCAGCGGGGGCGGGCGCGGAGGCGCGGGGCGGGTGCGCGCCCACCGGGCATTTTAATCCTCCAGGGTTAATGTGGCTGTTGTTAACCCTGGAGGGCTCGGCGGAGGCGTCGACCGCCCTCGGCCAGCGGGACGCTGGCGGGGCGGTCGCGCCGCGCTCCCGTCCAGCCCCTCAGCGCTCCCGCTGCCGTCGCCGCCGCACCGCGAGCAGCGCGAGCCCGCCCAGCGCCAACAGCCACGGCGTCGCGCCCCACGGGCCGCCCGCCGCGCACCCGCCGCCGCCGATCGCCTCGACGTCGTCGTCCTCGGGGTCGCACGCGTCGCCGAGGCCGTCCCCGTCGGTGTCGACCTGGTCGGTGTTCGGGTCCGCCGGGCAGTTGTCGTCGCGGTCGTAGATGGTGTCCGCGTCGTGGTCGTCGCAGATGTCGGCGACGCCGTTGTCGTCGGTGTCGATCTCGGCCACGTTCGGCGGATCGTCGTCGCGCGGGTGGACCTCGGCGTCGGTGTCGACGCAGTCCCCACACCCATTGGCGCACGGCGTCACGTCGGCCGGGATGTCGATGACGCACACCATGTCGATGTCGCACCAGCCGTCCTCGTCGTCGTCACAGCCCTCGTCGGTGTCGCCGTCGCAGTCGTTGTCGACGCCGTCGCAGATCTCCTCGGTCGACTCCCCGGCGACCTCGTCGCACGTCACGCCGTCCCCCGCGTCGTTGCACACGTAGGTGCCGCCGGCGCAGCTGTCCTCGTCGTCGCCGTCGCAGCCGCGGCCGAGGTCGGCGAAGTCCTCGTCGGTGTCGCCGTCGCAGTCGTCGTCGAGCGCGTTGCAGAGCTCGTCGCTGGCGCCCGCGAGCGGATCGCAGGTGTCGACGACCACCTTGTCTCCGTCCTCGTTCAGCTGACACAGCAGCTCGCCGGTCGCCTCGGCGCACTCGCCGACGCCGCAGCTCGACGCGGCCGCGACGTAGTCCTCGTCGGCGGCGCCGCTGCAGTCGTTGTCGCGCCCGTCGCACGACGCGTCGTCCGTCGCGTAGTCGCTCGAGTGGGCCGTGTAGGCGGGGTCACCGCACGGCTGCCACTCGCCGGCGACGCACAAGGACGGCGTCTTCATCGCGCCCTCGCACACCCCGACCTGGTTCTCGCAGGCGACGAGCACCATGTCGGCGTCCTCCGCGTCCGTCTGCCCGTCGCAGTCGTTGTCGACCCCGTCGCAGACCTCGACGAGCTCCTGGCACGCGTCGTTGACGCCGTCGCCGTTGCAGTCCGCCTCGCACGCGTCGAGCACGCCGTTGTCGTCGCAGTCGGTCGCGCCGTTGGCGAGGTCGACGTCGTCGGGGACGCCGTTGTCGTCGCAGTCCGCCTCGCACTCGTCGGGCGTCCCGTTGCTGTTGAGGTCCGTGCTGACCTGTGCGGCGATGTCGCACTCGTCCGGCTGCAGGTTGGTGTTGCAGTCGAGGCTCGTCCCCGCGGTCAGGTCGCAGACGTCGGGGGTGCCGTTGTCGTTGCAGTCGTCCTGGCACACGTCGAGCACGCCGTTGGCGTCGCAGTCGGCGGCGCCGGCCGCGAGCTCGCAGACGTCGAGGGCCTGGTTGGCGTCGCAGTCCGCCGCGCCCCCGGCGAGGTCGCAGACGTCGGGCTGCCCGTTGTCGTCGCAGTCGTCCTGGCACACGTCGAGCTGCCCGTTGTCGTCGCAGTCGGCGGCGCCGGCCGCGAGCTCGCAGGCGTCGAGGGTCTGGTTGGTGTTGCAGTCGGTGGCGCCGGCGGCCAGCTCGCAGACGTCGAGGGTCTGGTTCTGGTTGCAGTCGTCGCCGTCGAGCTCGCAGACGTCGAGGGTCTGGTTCTGGTTGCAGTCGGTCGAGCTCGCAGACGTCGAGGGTCTGGTTGCCGTCGCAGTCGTTGCCGTCGAGCTCGCAGACGTCGAGGGTCTGGTTGGCGTCGCAGTCGGTCGCCCCGTCCGCGAGATCGCACTCGTCGGGCACGCCGTTGGCGTCGCAGTCCGCCTCGCAGCGATCGAGGACGCCGTTCTCGTTGCAGTCGCTCTCCATCTCGCAGCTGTCGAGGACGCCGTTGGCGTCGCAGTCGTCGGCGCCGGCGGCGATCTCGCAGCTGTCGGGGATCCCGCTCTGGTCGCAGTCGGCCGCGCCGTTCGCGATGTCGCACGCGTCGAGGGTCTGGTTGCCGTCGCAGTCGAACGCCGTCCCGTCGGCGAGCTGGCAGCTGTCGAGCACCAGGTCGCCGTCGCAGTCGACCGCCCCGTCGGCGATCTCGCACACGTCGATCTGGCCGTTGCCGTCGCAGTCCCCGCCCTCCTGGCAGACGTCGGCGACGCCGTCGTTGTCGCAGTCCTCCTGGCACTCGTCGGGGACGCCGTTGCCGTCACAGTCCTCGCTGTACGGGATCGGCGGCGGCGCGTCGGGGACCACCCCGAACAGGACCTGGGTGATCTGCACGGTCTGCCCCGGCTGCAGGATGATGGCGTTGTCGCGGGTCTTGCCGAACCACGACAGCCCCGCGGTGTCGTCGACGTCGCCGTCCGCCCCGGCCACGTCGAGGCTCGGGTCGACCGCGTAGTCGAAGCTCGAGTCGAAGCTGGCGGGCCAGCTCACCGTCGCGTAGCTGTCGGGCACCGTGACCGGCCGCCCGGGCAGCGAGCCGGGGTCGTAGCTCACCGACAGCAGCACGTCGTAGGTCGAGTTCCCCTCCGAGGCGTGGATCCGCACCACCTCGTTGGGGCCGGGCACGCGGTCGAACTCGTAGATCGTCTCGGGGACGAGGACCGTGCCGTCCGGGGTCTCGATGATCGTGCTCGGCCCGTCGTCGTCGGACGGCGTGCCGTTGTCGTCCTCGGTGACCTGCCAGTCGTAGAGGTTGCGCCAGCCCACGCGCCGCACCCCGGAGCCGGTGTTGGTGAGGCGCACCGTGTGGTACACGGCCGACCCCTCGAGGGTGTCCCCGGCGACCAGGATCTCCTGCACGATGCCGATGTCCTCGGGGGTCACCTGCCAGGTCGTGCGCCAGCCGTTCTGCCCGACGGCGCCCTCGCTCACCGCGTACGGATCCAGGTCCACGAGGGTCGCGTTGTCGTCGCCGCCCTTCTGCAGCGGCGTGTAGTCGGTCGCCGTCCCGTTGTCGTCGTAGACCCGCAGGGTCGAGAAGCTGCTCCACGTCTCCGCGTAGCCCTCCCCGCTGTCGTAGAGGAGGTCGTTGTAGGGCCCGGTCGGGTGGAGGGCGTCGGTGTGGGCCTGCCACGTCCCGATGCCGGCCCCCTCGGTGTCGGCGAGGGTCGCGACCGCGATGGCGTAGTAGTCGTTGGTCACGGCGCCGGGCGCGGTGATGCCGGGCGCCGACGGCAGCGGGTCGACGTCGACCCGAGGCGCGATGTCGCACTCGTCGGGCCGCCGGTTGAAGTTGCAGTCCGGGCTGCCGCCGCTGTCGATGTCGCAGGTGTCCGGCACGCCGTTGTCGTTGCAGTCCTGCGCCCCGAGCAGGAACGCGCAGCCATCCGCGACGCCGTCGCCGTCACAGTCGGCCTGGCACTCGTCGGGGACGAAGTTGCCGTCGCAGTCGTCGCTCCCCTCGGGGTGCTCGGGCATCACGAAGTAGGTCGCGACCGACTCGTCGCCGTCGTCGCCGTACCAGACCTCCCACACCGTCGCGTTCTGGTCGTCGTTGAGCGCGAACGCGTCCTCGTAGTCGCCGAAGAACTGCGTCAGGTTGGAGGTGCCGATGACCGTCTCCGGGTCCACCCCCCACTGCTCGGCGAACCAGCCGCCGGAGTCGGCCACGACCAAGCGGAACTCGCCGCTCGGGATGACGGTGTTGTTGCCGTCCTGGATGTACACGCTCGACTGGTCGTTCGGGTCGAAGAAGCTCCACCCGCCGATGTCGACCGCCTCGGGGCCGTAGTTGAAGAGCTCGACCCACTCGACGCCGCCGTCGCCGTCGTAGCCGGCGGGGTTGGTCATCATCTCGGTGACCGCGACGGTGTTGCCGCTCGTCGTCGCGTCGACGAAGTAGGCGCCGGTCCCCGGGCTGCCGACGTCGCCCCACGCGCTCGTGTAGCGCCCGTAGTCGGGGGAGAGCGTGCTGTTGTCCTCGTAGCCGAGGTCGTAGCCCGGGTCGTAGCCGTAGCGGTTGATCGGCGCCGCGGCGCTCCCCCACCGGGTCCGCGACCAGCCGGTCCCCTGGCCGCGCAGGATGTCGACGAAGTCGGGCACGCCGTTGCCGTTGCAGTCCTGGGCGCCGCACTCGTCGGGGACCCCGTTGCCGTCGAAGTCGGTCGAGGTGCCGCTCGCGATGTCGCAGGTGTCCGCCGCGCCGTTCTCGTTGCAGTCCGGCTGGCACTCGTCAGGGACGCCGTCCTCGTCACAGTCCGCCGAGATCGGCGGGTTCCAGGGCCACGGCACGAGGTGGGTGGCCACGCCGCCCACGCCGTCGTCGACCCAGCTCACCCGGAAGACGGGAGCGCCCGAGGCGTTCAGCAGCGTCAGGGTGTCGACGGCGGTCAGGGCGCCGTCCATGTCGAGCTCGATGACCCGCGGGTCGTAGAGGCTCCACTCGTCGGCGAGGTCGTCGAACGAGCTCGTGAGCACCGCGTAGTCGCCGGCGGCGATGACGTACTCGGGGAGCGACCACTGGTGGCCGTTCGCGTCCGCTAGCGTCCAGCCGGCCAGCGAGACGTCGGCCGCGCCGAAGTTGAAGAGCTCGATGTACTCCCGGGCGTGCGGCAGCGGCGCGATCTCCTCGGGCACCGTGGGTGAGGCCGGCAGGACGCAGTCCGGCGTGCCCAGGCAGTCGGAGCAGACGCAGCTCTCGCCGCCCTCGATGTCGCAGAACTCGTCGTCGACGCAGCCCTCGCCGACGCCCACGCACTCCGGCGCCGCGAGGCAGTCGCCGCAGTCGCACGGCTCGTGGACCAGGTCGCAGACGCCGTCGTCGACGCACTGCCCGAACACCGGCACCTGCGAGTAGTCGACCGGCGCGTCGAGGAGCTCCGTGATGGCGACGGTGTCGCCGGTCGCCCCGGCGAGCACCTGATAGGGGCCGTCGAGCGGGCTGCCGTCGTTGCCGAGGGAGCTCCGCCGGGCGTAAGGATCGGTCGTCGGGTACCGCCCCTCGAAGCCGAGCAGGCCGGCGGTGGCGTTGTCGTAGCCGGCGCGGACGACGTCGAAGGCGGTCACGCTGAAGGTCCGGTTCGCCGCCCCCGAGATCCCGATGTCGCACGCGTCGATGACCCCGTTGGCGTTGCAGTCCGCGGCGGCGCCGCTCGCGAGCTCGTCGGCGTCGGGGACCCCGTTGGCGTCACAGTCGCGGCAGTCGAACGGGCAGGTGATCAGGGTCTCGTTGTCGTCGCAGAGGCCGTTGCCGCAGCCGACCTCGGTCAGGCAGGTCCCCTCGACGCAGAGCCCGTCCGCGCAGTCGAGGTCGTCCTCGCAGCCCTCGCCGAGCCCGCAGGGGCCGCAGCTGTCGCCGCCGCAGTCGACGTCGGTCTCGGTGCCGGCGCCGTGGTCGTGCAGCAGGCCGTCCTGACACGACGCGGCGCGGCAGGTGTTCGAGCAGTCGTCGCGGTTGTCGAAGTTCTGGTCGTCACAGTCCTCGCCGTCGTCGATGACGCCGTCGCCGCAGGTGGACTTGCACACGCTGCGGCCGCCGATGTCCTCCTCGCAGGACCAGCCGCCCTCGACGTGGCACGCGGTGTCGCAGCCGTCGCCCTGGACGTTGTTGCCGTCGTCGCAGGCCTCGCCGCTCTCGCGCAGCCCGTTGCCACACCAGGTCACGCCCTGGCAGGCGCCGGTGCAGCCGGCGAGCGACGTCAACAAGAGGCCCGAGTCGAGCGCGTCGTCGCCGGCGTCGCAGACGACGATGTCGATGCGGTGTACGCCGGGGCCGATGGGCGCGCGGCTGGTCAGGAGCGGGGTGGTGCCGTCGTACTCGGTGATCTGGTTGGGGTCCTTCGGGTCCGACGGCGGCACGATGACCTCGGAGCTGCTGAAGAACGGCCCGTTGATGGTGATGCGCTCACCCTGCGCGTCGAGCGCGATGTTGCGGGCGGCCTTCAGATCGAGGCTGGTGTCCGTCGCCGGGTCGTAGTCGAGAAAGACCCCCATCGCGTCGTTGAAGATGTCGCCGACGTACTCCGGGTACTCCTCCGAGCCGAAGATGTAGGAGAACTGGATGCCGTCGTAGCCAGCGGCCAGCTCGAAGTCGATGGTCAGCCGGACGGCGTCGAAGGGCTCGAAGTCCGGGATGAGGCTCCAGCACAGGTCGTCGGCGTCGCCGCCCAGGCCGTTGAGCCAGGTCTCCTCGTCGCTCAGGTTCGGGGGCAGCGCGACGCGCACGTCCCCCGAGGTGAAGATGGCGCCGTCCGCGATCCCGAGCGGGCCGCCCGTGTAGAGCCCCGCGGCGGTCGGCGCGCCCTCGTACAGGACCGACAGGATCTGGATCCCCTGGGTGCCGAGCACGGCGGTCGCCAGGTGCATCGGGTCGGGATCGGGCTGCACCTGGAGCTCGGCCCGGGCCGGTGTGGCCAGGGCGGCGACGGCTACCGCCGCGACGGCGACTCGAGTGAACAGCGTGGGGAGCGAGCGTGATTGACGCATGTTCATCTCCGCGAAGGCCGGCCGATGCGGCCATTGATGACGAGCAGTCGCTACAGGCTATGGGATCGGTGTGGCGAGATCCACCGCTACGGCAGCCCTCGGGAACGGCGATGACGCCGAACCCGGGCTGCTCGCGGCTCCGGCGTCGCTGCCCCGCGACCTCGGCGTGGCGCGGCTTTGATGCACCGCAATATGCGCGCCCTCGGAACCAGCCGTGCGCTGATCAGGGTCGCCTCGGGGCCGCGGTGACGCCCCCCGCCAGGGACGGGATGACACGCCGCCGGACGCCTCTCAGGCTCAGAGCCCCATCGATCGGGCGATGATCTCCTTCATCACCTCCTGGGTGCCGCCGCCGATGGGCAGCAGGCGGGCGTCTCGCGACAGGCGCTCGACGAGCGTCTCCCGGATGTAGCCGAGCCCGCCGTGGATCTGCACGGCCTCGTAGGTGACCTCGCGCGCGACGTCCGCCGCCAGGTTCTTCGCCATCGACACCTCCTGGACCACCGTCTGACCACGGTCCATGCGGGTCGCCACCTGGTAGACCACGGTCTTCGCCGTCAGGACCCGGGTCGCCATGTCGGCGAGCTTGTGGCGCGTCACCTGAAAGCCCGCGATGGGCCGCCCGAACGCCTTGCGCTCGCGGGCGTAGCGGATCGACGCCTCGAGCGCCAGCTCCGCCGTCGCGGCCCCGTACGCCGCGAGCGCGAGCCGCTCGGTCTGGAAGTTCCGCATCAACGTCCCAAACCCTCCGCCCTCCGGGCCGACCCGGTGGCTCACGGGCACGCGCACCGCGTCGAAGAACAGCTCCGCCGTGTCGCTCGCCCACCACCCCGTCTTCTTGAGGCTCCGCGAGACCGCGACGCCCTCCATGTCGGGGGTCAGCACCAGAAAGGTCAGGCCGCCGTGGGGGTCGTCCCCGGTCCGCACCAGCGTCGTGATGACGTCCGCCCGCGTCCCCGACGTGATGAAGAGCTTCGAGCCGCTGACGACGTAGCGCTCGCCGTCGCGGCGCGCCCGGGTCACCACCCCCGCGACGTCGCTCCCCGTGCCCGGCTCCGTGATCGCCAACGCCGCGATCTTCTCCCCCGCCAGCACGGGGCGCACGAAGGCGTCGAGCTGCCACGGATCCGCCGCCTGCACGATGGGCGGCAGCGCGATCCCGAGCGAGCCGAGGCCGACCGCGACCCCGGTCGAGCCCCCGCGCATCAACCCCTCGATGGCCGCGACGATGTGCAGTGCACCACCGCCAGAACCACCTAAGTCTTCGTTGAAACCAACGCCTAGAAGGCCCACGTCTGCTGCTTTGCGATAGAGCTCGCGAGGGAACCCCCCCGCCTCCTCCCAGGCGTCGGCGTGGGGCGCGATCTCGGCCTCGGCGAAGCGCCGGCAGGTCGCGCGCAGGAGCCGGTGGGTGTCGTCGAGCAGGTTGTCGTAGAAGTCCATGCGACGAGCCTCGGGGGCCAGCGCCCGCCGGTCAACCGCGAGGCGCGTCGCGCCCTGCTAAAATATTGACTGGTCATTTAAAACGCTTGAGTCGGCGGCGGCGGATCGTGTAGGTGTGAAGGCGATGAGCTGTAACCTCCCGCCTCGCTCCCGCTCCGACGAGCGCCGCCTGTCCCCCGCCGCGCGCCGCTGGGTTCGGCTCGGCCTGCTGGTCGCCCTGCTCGGTGGCCTGGCCGCCGTCGGCGTCGCCACGGGCCTCACCCGTGACCTCAGCGTGGAGAGCCTGCGCGGCTGGATGGTCGGCGCCGGCGCGCTCGGCGTCATCGGCTTCCTCGCGGCCTTCGCGCTCGGCACCCTGGTGCAGGTGCCGGGCATGCTCTTCGTCGCCGCGGCGGCCCTGGCCTGGGGACAGATCGGCGGGGCGATCGTCGCCATCGCCGGCGCGCTCCTCGCGGTCACCGTCAGCTTCCTCCTGGTCCGCGCGGTCGGCGGGCGGCTCTTGACCGAGATCCGCCGCCCCTTCCTCGAGCGCCTCCTCGCGCGCCTCGACGGCGCGCCGATCCGCACCGTCGCCGTCCTGCGGCTGGTGTTCTGGGTCGCGCCCCCGCTCAACTACGCGCTCGCCTTCTCGAACGTGCCGCTGCGCGCCTACGTCATCGGCTCCGCGGTCGGGCTGCTCGCCCCGATCGTCATCGCGACGAGCTTCGTCGACCTGCTGCTGTAGTCCGCTCGACGTCCGCCGCTCGGACCGTCACACTCCCTTGGACCCAGCCGTCGAGGGGGACGAATTGAGCCGCTGGTCCCGGGCCCCGCAGCTGCATTGCGCCGACGACGCGCCCGACAAGCCCGTCACCTGGCTCGAGCGCCTCGTCGATCTCGCCTTCGCCGGCCTGTTTCTGCGGGTGGGAGAGGCCCTCGCCGCGACCCCGACCGGCGCCGACGCCCTCGCCGTCGCCGGGCTGCTGACCGCCGCCTGGACCGCCTGGGCGACGACCACCCTCCACGCCAACCGCTACGACGCCGACGACGCCCTCCACCGGGTCCTCGTCATCGCCCAGCTCGCCGGGGTCGTCGCCCTCGCGCTGGCCGTCCCCGACGTCCTCGCCGGCAGGCCGCGCGACTTCGCGCTCGCCTACGCGGTCACCAAGGCCATCCTCGCGCTCCACTACCTGCGCGCTCATCGCCAGGAGCCCGTCAGCCGGGCGCTCTCGGGCCGCTTCGCGACCTTGTTCGCCATCGACACCGCCCTGTGGTTGGTCGCCGCCGCCGTCGACCCACCCTGGACGTGGATCCTGTGGGCCGCGGCCGTCAGCCTCGCGCTGTCGGTCCCGATCTCGCGCGCCTACCGCGCGGCCGCGCACGCCAAGCCCCTCGATCTCGACCACCTCGCGCGGCGCTTCGGGCTCCTCGCCATCGCCGTGCTGGGGGTCGGCTTCGTCCTGGCCCTGGTCCGCCCCCTCCCGACGAGCTCCCTCGACGGCTCCGCACCGACGCTGCTCGACGCCACCCTGACGCTCTTCGTGGCGGCCGGCGCGTGGTGGACCTACTTCGGCGACGTCGCCGGGCGCCGCCCCCCGGAGGCCAGCCCCGGCGCCTTCGTCGTCTGGGTCTACGCTCACCTCCCCCTCGTCGGCGCGCTGACGGTCGTCGGGGCGGCCCTGACCCCGGCGCTCGCCCTCGAGCCCGGCGCCACCGTCGCCCTCGGGCAGCGCTGGCTCCTCGCCGGCGGCCTCGCCATCGCCGTGGTCGTGGTGGCGCTGCTCGACCGGGTCGTCGAGCGCGCACCCGACGCCCCCCTGCCGCGCCTGCGCACCGGGCTGCGCCTCGCGGCGGCCGCCCTCCTCGTCGCCCTCGTGCCCCTCGGCGCGGCCGTCCCCGCCTGGGGCTTCCTCGTCCTCGTCGGCGTCGTGTGCCTGGCTCAGGCGGTCGCTGCGCCCCTGCTCGCGCCGCTCGGCGCCGTCTCACCCCAACCTCGCCCGGTCACCGCGGCCCCGGAGCCGCCGACGCAGGTGACCACCGCGCCGCGACCGGCCGCTACGCCCGCCCGCCCCACCATCGGCAGCGCCGTCCGCATCGGCACCCCGAGCGAGCTGCGGCGCGACCTCTACTTCTTCATGATGCAGGGCTCGTGGACGCGCTTCTTCGCGATCTTCCTCGGTCTCTATCTCGCCCTCAACGTCCTGTTCGCCGGGCTCTACCTGCTCGACCCGAGCTCGGTGTCGAACCTCGCGGACGGCGCCTTCGTCGACGCCTTCGCCTTCAGCGTCCAGACGATGTCCACCATCGGATACGGGGCGATGTCTCCGATATCCAGCTACGCCCACACCCTCGTCACCGCCGAGGCGGCCGTGGGCATCCTCTTCGCGGCGCTGGCGACCGGGCTCGTCTTCGCCAAGGCCTCGCGCCCGAAGGCCCACGTCCTCTTCAGCGAGATCGTCACGGTGACGCCGTACCACGGTGTCCCGACGCTGATGTTCCGCGTCGGCAACACGCACGGCAACGAGGTCGTCGAGGCGACGATGCGCGTGTCGGCCCTGGTCGAGGAGCGGAGCCCCGAGGGGCATGCCCTGCGCCGCCTCCACGACCTGACGCTGGTGCGCGACAACTCACCGCTCTTCACCATGAGCTGGACGGTCATGCACGCCATCGACGCCGAGAGCTGCCTCGTCGAGCACCTCGACAGCGCCGCCGGCGGCCAGCTCATCGGCCTCATCTGCGTGACGATGGGCTTTGACGCGACCTACGCCCAGACGGTCCACGCCCGCCACATCTACTACTTCCCCGAGGACTTCCGGCTCGGTGAGCGCTTCGTCGACGTCATCGAGACCCACGCCGACGGCCACATCTCCATCGACTTCACGCGCTTTCACGACACGCGCCCCGAGGGCGGGGCGGAGCCGTGAGGGCGCGCTCGTGCTGCCGTCGCCTTCAGGCGCGCGACTGGCGCGAGACCATCCACTCCGGGTAGCTCGGGGTGCGGCGCGCGACCCGGTCGAGCTGGGCGAGCTCGGCGTCGCTGAAGCGGACGCCGACGGCGCCGAGGTTGTCCTCGAGCTGCTCCATCCGCTTGGCGCCGATGACGACCGTCGTCACCCCCGCCTGGTGGAGGAGCCACGCCAGCGCGAGCTGCGGGATCGTCGCGCCCTTGTCCCGCGCCATCGCGTCGAGGGCCTCGACGACGTCGTAGCCGAGCTCCTTGTCGATGGGCGGGAAGTCGAAGCCGGCGCGGCGCGAGCCGCCGGGGACCTCGGCGTCGCGGCGGTACTTGCCGGTCAGGAAGCCCCCGGCGAGCGGGGACCAGACCATCACCCCGACCCCCTCGGCGCGGCACATCGGCAGCAGCTCCGCCTCGAGGTCGCGCCCGGCGAGGGCGTAGAACGCCTGCAGCGAGACGAAGCGGGCGCCGTGGCGGGAGTCGGCGAGGGCGTTGGCCTTGACGATCTGCCAGGCGGGCAGGTTCGAGCAGCCGGTGTAGCGCACGAGCCCCCGCCGGACGAGGTCGTCGAGGGCGCCCATGGTCTCCTCGAGCGGGGTGTGCGCGTCGACGCCGTGGATCTGGTAGAGGTCGACGTAGTCGGTCCCGAGGCGCTTCAGGCTGGCCTCGCACGAGGCGATGATGTGCTTTCGGGAGAGCCCCACGTTGTTGACGTCGCCGCTGCCCTGGGCGGCGGCGTCGCTCATCGGGCCGCGCACCTTGGTGGCGATGACGACGCTCTCGCGGTCGACCCCGAGGTCGCTGAGCGCGGCCCCGAGCAGGGTCTCGCTCTGCCCGCGGGAGTAGACGTCGGCGGTGTCGAAGAAGTTGACCCCGCCCTCGAGGGCGCGGGCGACCAGCGCGCGGGCCCCGGCCTGGTCGACCTGGCCGATGCCGAAGAAGCCGTCGCCGAAGGTCATGCAGCCGAGGCACAGCTCGGAGACACGCAGGCCGGTGTGGCCGAGGGTGTTGTATTTCATGCTGGAGATCTCCCTCTCGTGGTGTGACCGGGCGACGTTAGGGCCCGTGCCGGAATGAGTTGATCGGATGGCCAAGGAGGTGTCGTCAGGTGCGTGTTCCCGGAAGCGAAGGCAGACCGGGCGTCTTCCGAGCTTTCGGGGACGCGCAGATGGCGGCGGGTCCGCCGGCAAGACGACAAGATATTTCGGCACGGGACGTTAGCCACGCCGGGCCGGCGGGTCCAGCGCGCCCCCGAGAACCTCCGCGTTGCGCGCGTGACGGCGAGCCGCTATCGTCCGCCGGGCAACCGGAGGAAGACCTCGTGAGCCACGACAAGGCGGTCATCACCTGCGCGATCACCGGGGTCCTGACCGACCCGGGCCGCCATCCGGTCCCCGTCACCCCCGCCGAGCTCGGGGCCGAGGCGCGCCGCGCGCGCGACGCCGGCGCGAGCATCATCCACGTCCACTTCCGGCGCCAGGAGCCGGGGAGGGGGCGCTTCCCGAGCTGGGATCCCGACGTCGCCGCGGCCTGCGTGGACGCCATCCGCGCCGCCGCCCCGGACCTGCTCATCAACATGTCGACCGGCGTCGTCGGCCCAGACATCGAGGGCCCGCTCGCGTGCCTGCGCCGCGTCCGGCCCGAGCTCGCCGCGCTCAACGCCGGCTCGCTCAACTACCTGAAGACGACGCGCTCGGGGGACTGGGCGTGGCCGCCGATGCTCTTCGACAACCCGGTCGAGAAGGTCAAGGCCTTCTTCGACGCGATGCGCGCGGTCGGCACCGTCCCCGAGTGCGAGTGCTTCGACACCGGCATCGTCCGCTCGGTCGGGCTCTTCCGCGACAACGGGATGCTGACCGGCCCGCTCCACGTCTCGCTCGTCATGGGCGTCGCGAGCGGGATGCCGGCCAAGGCGGCGTGGCTCCCGCTGCTGCTCGACGAGCTCCCCGACGCCGCCCACTGGCAGGCCATCGTCATCGGCCGGGAGGAGGTCTGGGACGTCCACCGGAAGACCGCCGAGCTCGGCGGGAACCTCCGCACCGGCCTCGAGGACACCTTCTACCTCCCCGACGGGGCCCGCGCCGAGTCGAACGGCCCGCTCATCGAGGCGCTGGCGAAGGTGGCCCGGGACGCCGGGCGCGAGATCGCGACCCCGGCCGAGGCGCGGGCGATCATGCTGGGGGCCGCTGCATAATGCGGCGCACAACGTCGCTCGTTGGCTTGTTTTGGACGCTCGCGGTGGCGTCCTTCGCGCATGCAGCATGTGGCGACGGCGGCGCCGCCGGTGGAGACACGGGCCTCGCGGACGCCACGGGGGACACCCTCGACCTCACCGGGCGCTCCCTCTACCACCTCGAGCTGACCCCGAAGGACCTCGATCCGATCACCCTCGACCGCGAGCTGACCGCCAACCCCGGCAAGTACTTCGCCTTCGGCTCGACCCACATCGCGCCTGCGGTCTCCTTCGCGATGAGCGACAGCGTCATCGCGCCGCGCACCATCTTCTTCACGCTCAACTTCGGCATCGTGGTGCCGTCCTTCGACCACCCGATCGACGTCACGGGGCCGGGCACGTACCCGTTCGTCGCCTCCGAGATCTCGGAGCCCCCGGAGCTCGAGCTCACCATCAGCGGCCTCGAGTATCGCTCGCACATCGCCGGCTCGGACGGCGGCGTCGTCATCGAGCAGTGGAGCACCGCCACCGGCGACGTCGTCAGCGGGACCTTCAGCGGCCGCGTGCTGCAGGACACGACCCAGCCGGACAAGCGCTGGGTCGACGTCGACGGCTGGTTCCACTTCATCCTCCCCCCACGTGAAAACGGACAACCCAGGTGACCGATCCCATGGACCCCACCGAGCGCTTCCTCCGCGCCTGCCGCCGCCAGCCCGTCGACCGCCCGCCCATCTGGATCATGCGCCAGGCGGGCCGCTACATGCCGTCGTACCAGGCCATCCGCGACAAGGTCTCCTTCATGGAGCTCTGCCGCTCGCCGGAGCTCTGCACCGAGGTCACGCTGATGCCGATCGACCAGATCGGCGTCGACGCGGCCATCCTGTTCAGCGACATCCTGATCCCGCTCGAGGGGATGGGGCTCGACGTGAGCTTCGACGACCGCGGCCCGCGCGTCTCCCCGCCGCTGCGGACGGCGGCCGAGGTCGACGGCCTGCGGGTCGACGGCGCCGACGAGGAGGTCGCTTACGTCTACGAGGCGGTGCGGCAGATCAAGACCGCGCTGAGCGGCCGCGTGCCGCTCCTCGGCTTCGCGGGGGCGCCGCTGACGCTGGCCATCTACGCCATCGAGGGGGGGAGCAGCCGCAACCGCCACAGCGTGCGCAAGATGGTCTACGAGGCCCCCGAGGTGCTCGAGCGCCTGCTCGACAAGCTCGCCACCGTCGTGACGCGCTACCTGCGCCACCAGATCGACGCCGGCGTCGACGTGGTGCAGATCTTCGACACCTGGGGCGGCACCATGAGCCTGGCCGACTGGCGGCGCTTCTCGCTGCCGTACACCGCGCGGATCATGGAGGGCATCAAGGACACCGGCGTCCCCATCGTCCACTACGCCCTCGACTCGGCGCACCTCACCGAGGGCCTCGTGGAGCTGCCGTGCGACGTGCTGAGCGTCGACTGGCGCCAGCCCCTGTCGCTCATCCGCGAGCAGACCGGCGGGCGCTTCGCCCTGCAGGGCAACGTCGAGCCCGGCGTGCTGACCTGCGCCGACGAGCACATCTACGCCGCGGCGAAGGCGTGCCTCGACGACTACGGCGACGGCCCGGGGCACATCTTCAACCTCGGCCACGGCATCACGCCGGACGTCTCGGTCGCGGCCGCCAAGGCCCTCGTCGACGCCGCCAAGGAGCTCGGCGCCCGCTGAGCCAAGCAACGGCAGGTCTTCGACCGATTCGGTGGGAGCTGGGTCCAGCTTCGGCAAAGAATCACGAGCTCGGAGCGCGCGGCGCGATCTTTGTGCGGTGCACGCCGACGCGCTCAGCGAGAGAAGATCCAATGGACACAGCCCCGCGCGTTACGGCGCGCGGGGAGCGTCCGCGTCTTCGGGCTTTTCGCGGTGCGGTGCAGCCAGGTACACTCGCCCCCCGGAGCGGGTCCCCTCGACCGGCTCGGCACCTCGCTCATCTCCCGGAAATCACGCCTCATGACCGCACTCCACCTCCGCTCGGTGGTCGCTGGCGCCGCCTCGCTGCTGCTCGGCTGCGCCAGCTCGGCGCCGGTCGGGCCCGAGGGGCGCGTCGCCATCGACGTCGCGCCGCTGAACCTCGAGGGCATCACCGACGCCGCCTACACCCTGACCGTCACCAACGCCGCGGGCGGCGGCGGCGACGTGGTGTGGACGCGCTCGGTGACCTCCGCGAGCTACGGCGACGGCGCCGGCTCGTTGTCCTACGTCGGGACCTGCGACGCGGCGACCGGCGTGAACACCATCCGCCTCGCGCTCACGTCGCTGTCGGACGCGAACGGGCCGGTCGCGGCGGGCGATCGAGCGCGAGTTCACCTGCGTCGCCGACGCCGACGTCGCCGTCGCCTTCGACGTCACCCTGGCGCGCCGCGCCGAGCAGGGCTTCTTCGACGTCGCCGTGCAGTTCAGCGACATCTTCTGCGCGGCCAAGCTCGACTGCCTCGACGGGCAGGGTGGCGACCTCGAGCTCCTCCATCTCCCCGGCGGCGGGCGCGGCCTGACGGCGGTCCTCGGCTTCGCGTGTACGGCGTCGCTCTCGGGGACGACCTACCTCTACATGGACGATCCGGTCGTGAGCTGCAGCGGCGTCGGCGACGTCGTCGTGGACCCGACGGGGCTCGGCAACGTGACGCCGACGGCGAACCCCGGCGGCTACCTCTTCGGCGCCGCCGTCTACCGCGGGCTCGAGGGCCTGGCGAACAAGGGCTACTGGAACGTCGCCTTCGGCCTCGACCAGGGCGCCTTCGGCGACGTCGGGACGTGCGTGCTGCGCGGGCGCGCCACCGCGTCCAACACCGCCTGGCCGCAGCAGGCGGGCGGCTTCCCGCTGCCCGCCGGCAACGTCTATCCGGTCATCGACTGGCAGGTCACGCTGTCGGACGACCAGGGCGGCGGCCGCCGCGTGTGTACGACCCACGCGGTGGACGTGTCCGGCGGCGACGTCGCGACCAGCTACCTCGGCTACCTGCCGCTGGCCAACGGCTTCACCTGGGACGACGGGCCGATCTACCTGCGCCACCGCTATCAGCCGAGCAGCGGCGAGGTCTTGTCGGCCCTCGGTGAGGACGCCCCCGTGACCTACGCGAGCTGCCTCGACGCGCGCGACAGCGGCGAGACCGACAGCGGGCGCTACACCGTCGATCCGGACGGCGCCGGCCCGATCCCGGAGCGGAGCGTCTACTGCGACCTGGCGACCGACGGCGGCGGCTGGGCGCTCGTGGCGAAGTTCAGCCAGGCCGCGGCCTTCTCGGCGCTGCCGCCCGAGGCGTACGCGGCGTACTTCGGCGGCGCGGGCGGGGCGCTGTGGATCGAGGGCAACGCCGAGCGCGCCCCGGCGACCCCGGCCCCGAGCTACGACGCGCTCGACCCCTACCGCGTCGAGAGCGTGGACTGGCGCGAGCACCTCGTCGCCGGGCACCGCTACGAGCTCCGCCAGCGCTTCTTCAAGGGCGCCGGCGCGGCCCCCGCGGATCTGGCCTTCGACGCGAAGTGGACCTTCACCTACAACGGCTACGTGACGCAGGACGACGCCCTGCCGACGTCCGAGCGCGCGTGGAAGCTGACCGGGCGCACCGTCTTGAGCGACGACACCGGGATCGCCTGGGACGTCGATCCCGACTACCAGCTCTTCTGGCTCCCCTTCACGGCGAGCGTCAGCGGCGACGTCTACACCGGCTGCGGCGGCTACGCCTTCGACGCGGGGGGCTGCGCTCGGGCGACCGCCGCCTACCGGCGCTACGGAAACGCGGGGATCACCGGGCACGCGGCGGACGCGAAGGACCCGGCGGGGGCGTGGGCGCCGCACACGAACACGGCGCTCACCTACGACGTCGTCTACGTCCACCAGGCCGACGGCGTCTACGGGTCGACCGGGGCGGCGATGACGCTGCAGTACTGGCTGCGCGAGGTCGACTGCGCGAGCGACACCGACTGCGCGAGCGGCCTGTGCGCGGCCAGCGGGACCTGCGCGCCCGCGTACGCGAGCTGCCTGGCCCTCAAGGACGCGGGCCAGGCGACGAGCGGGGTCTACACCCTCGACCGCGACGGGGCGGGGCCCGCGGCCCCGGTGCAGGCCTACTGCGACATGACCACCGACGGCGGCGGCTGGATGTACGTCGCCGAGGCGGGCCGCTCGCAGACCGATCCGAACGACACCTACGTCGCGGCCAACGGCGACTACCACCGCTTCGTCTACGATCTTCGGGGCTTCCAATACGACGAGGCCCTCGTCGTCCGCCCGAGCGGCCGCTACTGGTGCGACTCCTGGGGGAGCGACGCGACCTACTGGGGGCCCGGCGCGACGACCTCGATGGGCGTCGCCTACGACGGCGAGTTCTTCCACTATCACAACGGCCAGTCCAACCCGTACGCGTGGATCCAGCAGCCCTACGCCTACGCCGCGAGCTGCACCAGCTGCTGGACGGCCAACAACACGACCGCGTCGCCGGTCGCCATCACGACGCTCGACGGCGCGACCGGGGCGCAGGTCAAGCTCGACCCCCCGGGGCAGACCCACAGCGGCCTCGAGGTCAGCAACTTCGACGCGTTCATCGCCCAGGCGGGCGGCTGCAACCTCACGGGCGGGCGCACGGCGACCTGGCAGGCCTTCGTCCGCCCCGCCGCGACGGCGTCGCCCCACGCGCAGCTCACCGGGCCGGCCCAGACCTTCGCCGCCAACGCCTGGACCGCGGTGGCCTTCGACGCCGCGCCGGTCGGCCGCGGGGTCAGCTTCAGCGGCGGCGCGCTGCGCTTCGCCGAGCCCGGCGTCTATCGGGTGACGCTCTCCTACCGCGCCGGCGCGGCGGGTGACGTGTGGACGGCGGCGCGCCTCTCCGGCGGCGGGGTGACCCGGGGCATCAGCGCGGGCTACGGCAACGTCGCGTCCAGCCCGGAGCTCTTCACGGTGAGCTTCCTCGCCACCGTTCCGACGACCGACGGCGCCTACCAGCTCCAGCTTGGCCGCTCGGCCTCCGCGGTCCCGGTCGTCGGACCCTACGCCATCGCGGGCTACGCCCCGCCGGCCGTTCAGGCGACCTTCGAGCGGATCGCGGACGCCGCGGCGCCCACCCGGAGCTTCGCCGAGCTGCGTGGCCCGGCCCAGGTCTTCGCCGCCAACAGCTGGACCCCGGCGAGCTGGACCAGCGCTCCGATCGCTCACGGGATCAGCGTGAGCGGGACCGACCTGACCTTCACCGAGGCGGGCGTCTATCGGGTCACGCTGTCGCACCGCCCGGGCGCCGGTGGGGACGTCTGGACCGCCAACGCGCTGCTCGGTGGCGGGGTGGTCAAGGGGCGGAGCGCCGGCTACGGCAACCTCGGCGACAGCCAGGAGCTCAACACCACGTCGTTCCTCGCGAACGTCGACGACACAGCGCTCACCTATCAGATCGCCGTCGGCCGCCTCGCCGCGAGCTACACCGTCGCCGCGACCACGGCGATCGTCGGCGAGGCGCTGCCGGCGGTGCAGGCGACGGTCACCCGCGAGTCCGGGGCGGCGACGAGCTTCGCGCAGCTCGAGGGGCCGGCGCAGACCTTCGCCATGAACACCTGGACGGCGGCGACCTTCAGCGCGACGCCGGTGGCCCAGGGCGTCACCGTCAGCGGGACCAACGTGACGCTCAGCGAGCCGGGGGTCTATCGGGTGACGCTGTCCTATCGCCAGGGGGCGGGGGCCGACGTGTGGACCGCGGTGCGGCTCTACGGCGGGCCGGCGGGGCTCGGCGCCACCACCCGGGGGGTGAGCGCCGGCTACGGCAACCTCTCCGGCAGCCCGGAGCTCTTCACGGTCAGCTTCCTGGCCGACGTCGAGAGCGCCGGCAGCTACCAGATCCAGGTCGGCCGGCTGGCCGGGTCGGTGACGGTCATCACCCCGTCGACCCTCGCCGGGGTGACGGTGCCGGCGGTCCAGGCCACGGTCGTGCGCCTGCCCTGAGCGTCGGCCACCGCCGGGCCGCCCGACGGCGTCGGCCTGCGCTCACCGTTCGTGACATCTCGGGTCGAGGACCTGCGTCCTCCGCGGGTGGGGGTAGGCGCGACTGCGTCGCCCCAACCCCCCCCAGCTGCGGACTCCGGT